>CAVESN010000018.1:0-15343 GCA_963618365.1 Bacteroides uniformis | reverse complement strand
GGTAAGCCCGCCGGTGACAATCGGATTACTGAAAAGCTTCCCCTGGAGGTCGGGGTTCTTCTCAATCATCTCCCCCCTCCACAGCTCGCGCAGCTCCTTGACTCCGCCTCCGGGGGCATAGCTGAAAATCTGCGCAGGGGTGAACGAACCAGGCACAAACTGTGAGAAAATGTCAGAGAGGTACATGGGCTGCCCATCTTTGACAGCCATGCCGATGGTGGCGTTGTACTTTGTCGCCTTGGCCTTGGCCTCCGCGCTCTGGGCGACAATGCCCTTTGGGAAAAACATGCGTCTGCCCACATCGCTCATCAGTGTTTCGGCGACCGTATCCTTCAATGTCTCATTCAATTGTATGGCAAGCTCGTTCATTGTTTCCGCTCCTCATGGCAAGTATTGCGTTTTTCCCTCTCTCAGAAAAGAGTTCCTTGCGTTTTTTCCTCACTCTTCTTTGCTTTCTGATCCCCCATGCCAAGCATGGCGATGAAGGCGTCCTCATGGACGATTTGCACACCAAGAGCTCTGGCCGTAGCCTCCTTGCTTCCTCCTCCGCTGCCCACAAGAAGATGTGTCGTCTTCCTTGTGACGCTGCCGACAGTCCGCCCGCCACGACGCTCAACCTCCTCCATCGCCTTCGACCGGGGATTGAAATGGACGAAGCTTCCCGTCACGCACCATACCTGGCCTGACATGCTCTGGGGAAGGTCGTTCTCCCTGACACTCTCCTCCATGTGCAAGCCCGCCTTGCGTAGCGCCTCAATCCGGATTCTGAGCGCAGGATCGTTGAGTCCGTCAAAAAGGGATGCGATGGTCTTCGGGCCCATTTGCTTGATGCCGGAAAGCGCAGCCTCGTCATGGTTTTTGGCAAGCTCCAGCAACTGGTCCATCTTGGTGAAGCCAGAACCGATAAGCAGATCCACAGCCTTTTTGCCTATCTCGGGAATGCCCAGAGAGACAAGCACCCTGTGAAACGGCTGCTTCTTGCTCTCTGCCACCGAATGGATGATGGAGAGGATTTTCTTTTCCCCGAAGCCGGGAATGTCGGAAAGGACCTTGGCATAGTCGATTGTGTAGATGTCCTCCACATCTTTCAAAACCCCTCTGTCTATCAAAACACCCGCCGTCTCCGGCCCGAAGGATTCTATGTCCATCTGCTCCTTGCCAAGGAAAAACTCCACTCTTCCCCGAATTTGGTCCGGGCAAAGGGGATTGGGGCAGAAATGGTGCGCGCCCCGGACAACAAGCGGCGTGTGGCAGCACGGGCACTGCCTTGGCATCTCCCAGACAGGGTTGCCAGTTTCGTTCTTCTCAACCACCCGCTCGACGGCAGGGATCACGTCGCCACGCTTGCTGATTTCCACCAAGTCACCAATGGAAAGCTCGAGCTGATTGACATACTCCTGGTTGTGCAAAGTCACATTGCTGACTGTCGACCCGCCGACCGTGGTCGAACGCAAGCGTGCCACCGGAGTAATGCGTCCGGTGCGTCCGACTTGCACTTCGATTCCCTCGACGACCGTCACCGCCTGCGGGGCCTCAAACTTGTAGGCGATAGCCCAGCGGGGATGATGGCCGGTGTATCCGAAAAGCTCCCTCAGCCCGATTTCATTGACCTTGACCACAAGACCGTCGATTTCATAGGGAAGACTTTGCCTCTGCCTGGTCTTTTGCTCGATATAGGCAGGAATATCGGAAAAGCTTCCCGCAACCCCCTCAAGCCCCGCCCTGTCGAGCCGTTTTTGAGCCTCCTCCTTTGTCTTGCAGAAATAGCCGATATGGCTGTTGGTCCTGAATCCGAGCCGCTTCAGCTCCTCCAATATCTGGATATGGTCGTCAAAAGGCCGTTCCGATTCCCAGAATCCCTCGTAGCAGAAGATATCCAGGGGGACCTTCGCCACTAGGCTTGAATGGGTGCGCCTGAGCGTGCCGCTGGCAAGATTGCGTGGATTCGCATACGGGGTTTCCATGCTCCGGTTGAGCCGTTCAAACGGCTCCTTGGGAAGGTAGACTTCTCCCCTTACCGCGAGCGATACCTGCCCTTCAAGCCGTAACGGGATGGAGGAGATTGTCTTGATGTTGGCGGTCACGTCGTTGCCAACTGTGCCATTGCCACGGGTCACACCACGGGCAAGCCTGCCATCTTCGTAATAAAGCACCATCGAGCAACCATCAATCTTCTCCTCGATGACGAAGGAGACATTCTTTTCTGCACGCGACTGGGCTTTCTCAATCCAAGAAAGGATCTCTGCCGCCGAATAGGCCTTGTCCAGGCTGAGAACGGGAATGGTGTGCTCCACCTCAGGAAAATCGCTCGTAAGGTCGCTGCCGACCCTTACCGTGGGAGAATCCGGCTCCTTCAGTTCCGGATGCTCTGTCTCGATTTGGACCAGTTCATCAAACAACCGGTCATAGGCAAGGTCGCTTACCAGAGGCCGAGACTCCACGTAATATGCCCTTTGGTACTGTCTGAGAAGCTCGGAGAGCTCTTCTACCCGTTTTTTCAATTCCATGGGTCCATACTATCCGAAACGGAGAAAAAAGGGCAGTCAAAACAAGGTAAAGGAGAGCGGTCCAGAACTTGTCTTCCATCTGGCCCACAAAAGAAGGAACATCAGCAAAACTGTTTCGAGCGCAGATATCTCATTCTGCAAGGGAACCCTCCTCCCGCCGAAAGCGAAGAGCAAGTAGCACACCCTAGCCACGGAAAAGATGACCAACACGAGCACCACCATCGTGGCGCCATAGAAGAAGATGTGCGCACTGAGCGCATAATAGGCACCCACCATGCAAGAGATGATGAAAACCCTCACGCACAGCATACGGGCGATTCTCCGCCCCTTTTTTGCAAGCTGGTCCTCCGCCACCTCAAGGCGTTGCAAGAAACTGCAAAAGAGAGCGGGCATGACGCTCCTTGCGAGCGAGAGACGATGCAGCACGACAAAGAAACCAAGCACAGCCTCCAAGAGACGTATGTCACGGGAAACGAAAAAGAGGCACACCGACACCACTAGGCAAAGCCGAAAGACCATCTGCCCTTTTTCGAGCACGCTTCTTCGTCTCCAGACAAGCTGCACCTACTCTCCTTTGATGGTGTGAACCATGTTTGCTTCTGGAAGTCTCCTCTTTTTCACGGGGAGACAATCAGTGTTGTTCATGAAGAGGGCAAGGAGGCTTCTTCCCGCCATCATCCCCACCATGGAAAAATCCAGAGAAAAGGGGGCATCCTCCTTGTGGCGGACCAAGCCGATCTCCTCGCACCTCCTCGGGAAAAACGAAAAAGGTGAAGGAAGGCCATCTTTCGCCAAATCTCCAAGATGGGAGATACTGAATGCCCCTTTTATTACTTCAATGCTCATGGAAGAAAGTGTAGCACACTCACAAAAGTTATGACAGAAGATTCTATTAAAAATCAAAGCAATTGGATAGTTTCCCGCTTTCTATGCAAAATACACCGTCACTCATGTCATTACATTTCTCTATTTGCCATCTCCTTATGTCGAGCAACAAAAGGTATCTCAGGTTGCTTACACCCCCGTTTTGGGGTATCTTGATGGATACTATGGCAAAGGTCTATTTTCCCCGTCAGGCAGTACTCAGCGGAATAATCATACGTTCCACAGTGGACAGTGGCATCATCGACACCATCAGGATGCCATCGATGGATGAAAGCTTTCTCACCATCGAGCCCAAAGACATCCGAGGGGAGAACCGAATCCGAATCGCAGGGAACTCGGTTCCCCTGCTCGCCTCCAATCGCGTGAGCTACAAAGGTCAACCCATCCTCGCCCTCTTCGGGCCGGATATCGAAAACGTCCAACTGAAAGCGAAAGAAGCGGACATCTGCTATCGCCTTGATGAGACAAGTCAGGACGATGTGCCATTTCCGCCAGTTGTGCGTGATTTCGGGGATTTCGAGAAGGCAATCGGGCAGGAAGGAATCCAAAGCTATAGCCAACACTACGATTTCGCACGCTACGGCAGTCCGGACTGGAACATCACCAGAATAACCGCCGGCATGGCCGGGGGAACGCTTCACATCACGGCCCCCACCCAATGGCTGATGCATATGAGGGAGACTGTCAGCGATATCACACGGATTCCCAAAAAACAGGTTGTTATCCATCGGCTTCCCGTCTATACACCGCATGACGAGATGCTCATAAGGCCCACATTCCTTGCCGCCATCACTGCGCTGGCCTGCCTGAAAAGTGGCTACACCACGGAAATTCTGGATTCCTCTCCCGTGTACCGTCCGGCAATCCACATCGAGCGCAAAAGCTTCTTCCTTTCGGACGGCAGGCCGATTGCCGAAGAGGCCCATGCCACTGTCGACCAGGGAGCCTTTCCCCTCTTCAGCGAAGAGATGGCAAAGCAAATGATCGCAGGACTCCTTCCCCCCTGCGATCTTGAAGCGGCGCGCCTTTCGATAGCATTCTCCTCAAGTTCGGAGCCACCGGCCAACTTCTTTGGAGGTTTGGGATATAGCGAGGCTCTTGCGACCACGGAGGAACAAACAGCGCATGTCGCGTTGCTCTCCGGACTCTCCCCCGACGAGTGGAAGAGCCGCTTCACCTCAGCCGGCGGAATACACAATGAAGTGGTCCACACCAACCATGCCGCCGAAATGAAAGCATCGCTCGCAGAGTTGTGCAAACGAAGCGATTTCTCGCGCAAATTCAATGCATACCTGCTTGCCAACAGGTCAAGCAGGAAGAGTCCGAACCTCCCCCTGTTCGGATACACCAGGGGCGTCGCTCTTGCCAGCGGAGTCGGCATCGCCGGTTTCAGCTCGGGAGAGCACAAGGCAATATCTCCCTTGCAGGTCCAGCTCAAACTTGAAGCAGGGAACAAGGTCACCGTCAACACGAGCTTTTACGGCATCGGTGCCAGTGCGAAAATCTGGAGCAAGGTCATCAGCGAGAAACTCGGCATCCCCGAAAACTGCGTCAGCTTCACCGAAGATGGAGAGGAGATGGTGGACTCCGGCCCCTCGGTCCTAGCGAACAACAGCGGACGCATGCTCCTATTGATAGACCGGGCAATTGAGCTCATCAAGGAAAAGCGGTTCGTAAAACCTCTTCCGTTGGTGGTGAGCGTAACCGACAAGCAGGAAAGTGGCGAGTACTTCGACAACACCGGCTGGGCCATGATGGTGCTGGAGTTGGCAATCGACAACGTATCATTCGAACCAATGGTGAGGGGAATCTGGATACAGGCCCTTGTCGGGAAACTTCAAGACGAGGCAGCTTACAGGGAAAAACTTCGCTACACGGCAATCTCCACGCTTGGAGAAAATGGTGCCACACTCGCCCCAGGAAGGGATCTCACCATCGACGTGCAGCTCAAAGAGGTGGAGGAGGATTGGGCCAGTTCGATAAACAGCACCGTCAAGGCCCTGGCCATGGCCACGTTCGCTTCTGCGCTCAACCAAGCGCTGGGAGCTAGCGGCATCACTCTCCCCGTCACCTGCAAAGCGATCATGGAGGCCATGACGCAAAGGAGAACGAAATGACACTTGATTGTGAAATCGACGGCAAGAACCTTTCCCTTTCCGTCAACTCCTGCAAGCCTCTCTTACGCATACTCTCCGAAGATGTGGACGACCACACCCTTGAATCCAACTGCAACGGCAAAAGGTGCGGAAACTGCCTAGTCCTTGTCGGCAATGAGACAAAGGAAGCTGTGCTCAGCTGCATGATTCCCGCCTTCCGCCTCCAAGGAGCCGCAATTCAGACTTTCAATGCTTTCTCCAAGAGCCGTGCCTACAAGGAGATTGCACGCGCATACAAGGAGACGGGATATTGTCCTTGCCCCAACTGCTATGCAAGCAGGACCCTCCTGATTGAATCAATCCTCCAAAGGATTACCAAAAGCAGGTCAATCGAGGAGGCAAAGGAAAAAGCCCAAAATAGCAGAACCATCGGAAGCAAGAAAGAGCAAGAAGAGGGAAGCGACGACCGCAAGAAACTTGAGGAGGAAGAGAAACGCATGCAGCAGGACGAGATCGTCAAGGAGCTCAGCCTGAACACCTGCCAATGCATGGACACAGGGCAATTGCTGAAAATCATAGAGCTTGTGCTTTTTTACAGGAGACACAGGAATGCCGTACGCAAAGCTTAGCTCCAACCAGATTCACACCCCGTCATCAGTCTCTGAAGTCGGGTCCATCCTCGCAAAGAACCAAGAGGCCATTCTGTGGGCCGGTGGCACCTATCTGATGACACGGCCGAACTTCTACCCATCCAAGTCCGCTTTGGATGTCATCGACCTCTCCAAGGTGAAAGAACTTCAGAGGATCTCCCGTAGCGAGCGCTATGTCTCCATAGGCGCCATGACCAGCGCCGCGCATCTGGCTGACGCCGGACGCCTCGTCCTCCCCAAGATCCTGCTTGATGCGCTCACCTCCATCCATAGCACATTGGTACGACGACAAATCACCATCGGAGGCACTTTGTGCATCCCCGACTACCGCCTTGCCATCCCCACGGCTCTTTCCACATTGCACACGGTGGTGGAGTTGCGCATCTTCCTGAAAAACGGGAAAAGCACCACCAAGAGGCTTCCCGTCAGCCGCCTCTACGACAATAAGGGAAAAGTAATCAACATGGACGGGCGCTTCCTTCTCACCCATGTGCGCATTGGACTGGAATCAGGAAACTACCACAAGTTCCTGATTGTGGGGGATCCCATGCAAAAACCGACGGAAACCGTCATCATCGCCTTCCAAGCGGAAAGAAGCGCCACCTTCCTCGGGAAGGTGCAAATGACCATCACCTTCCCCAACATGGCCTTCTTCATCAACAAGGAGATCATCGGACAGCTTACGGGAATTGCACTGCCCATCACGCCTCTGCAAATCCACCAGATAACCGAGAATCTGCGAAGCGAACTCAAAAAAGCATATCCCAACCTTGGAATGCTCCAGCAGGAACGCGCCTATAGGATGTTCGAGTCGATACTCTATGATATCAACACACTCTACCTGCAAGGAGGGGAAGAAAAATGAGCGAAGAACTAAAGCAAACGGAAACAGTAGCCCAAGACGAAGCCCTCCTCGAAGAGCAGGAAGAAGAGGAATTGCTTGAGGAGCAGGAAGAAAAGGAAGCTCCTTCTCCTCAACCCGAAGAAAAGAAAGAAATGCAGCCCGAAACCAGGGGGTGTGGCTTTGTGCACTTGCACAACCACACGGACTATTCTCTTCTTGACGGAGCGGCGAAGATTAAGTCGTACGTGAAGAAGGCCCAGGAGTGCGGGATGAGCGCCCTTGCAATCACCGACCACGGCAACATGTTCGGTGCGATCGACTTCTACCAGGCCTGCCAGGGCGCCGGGATCAAGCCGATCATCGGATGCGAGTTCTACGTCAACCCCGCAGACCACACCTACAGGCCGAACAAGGCGCTGGGGGAGATAGACAAGGGGCACCGCTATCACCTGATTCTCCTTGCCATGGACGACAAGGGGTACCACAACCTGATGGAGCTCAACTCGGTCGCATGGACGGAGGGGCAGTACTACAAGCCGCGCATCGACGACAAACTGATCAAGGAGCACAACGAGGGACTCATCTGCCTCTCGGCGTGCCTTGCCGGGGAAATCATCCAAAACCTCCTTTCCGACCGCTACGAGGTGGCGAAGGAGAGGGTGCTGTGGTTCAAGTCGGTCTTCGGGGACCGCTACTATATCGAGCTGCAGGACCACGGGCTGGAGGACCAGAAGAGGACGAACCCGCTGCTTGTGAAGCTCGCTCGCGAGTGCGATGTCAAGCTCGTGTGCACCAACGACATCCACTACATCGAGGCGGACGACGCCGACGCGCAGGAGGTGCTCCTATGCATCGGCACGGGGAGCAAGCTGAGCGACCCGGACCATTTCCGCTTTCCCTGCAAGGATTTCTACTTCAAGACTCCCGAGCAGATGAGAGAGCTCTTCTCCTGGTGCCCGGAGGCGGTGGAGAACACCGTCGAGGTGGCGTCGCGCTGCAACCTCGAGATCAAGTTCCCCGGGCCTCTACTTCCCATCTTCCAGCCACCCGAGGACTTCAGGAAATCTGAGGGATACGACGATTTCATCCGATGCACGCAGGAGTCTGAAGAGTACCGAAAGTACGTCACGCCAGAGGCCGACGCGAAGATGGAGAAGGGAAGCAGGGAGCAGGCGGACTACCTCATCCTGCTCTCCCACCAGGGGCTGGTTCGCCGCTACGGGAAGGAGAAGGCGAAAGAGTACATCCCGCGGATGAACCACGAGCTGGGTGTCATCATCAAGATGAACTTCCAGGGCTACTTCCTCATCGTGCGCGACTACATCTACTGGGCGAAGACCCACGACATCCCCGTAGGTCCGGGAAGAGGTTCCGGCGCGGGGTCGATCGTCGCCTACTGCATCGACATCACCAACGTCGACCCGATGGAGTACGCACTGCTGTTCGAGCGGTTCCTCAACCCCGAGCGAGTCTCCATGCCCGACTTCGACGTGGACTTCGACTTCGAGTACCGGCAGAACGTAATCGACTACGTGACCGAGCATTACGGCAAGGACCACGTGGCGCAGATAGCCACCTTCGGGACGCTCAAGCCCAAGGCCGCGGTCAAGGATGTCGCGCGCGTGCTGGACATCCCCTTCGAGGAGTCTAACCGGATTGCGAAGATGATTGATGACGACCCGGGGCTCAAGACGCTTGAACAAGCGTTTGAACGGAACCCAGAGCTGGCCAAGTTGGAGAAGGAGCAGATGGAGAGAGGTGGCAGCGAGGCCCTTCTCTTCCCGATTGCGCGCAAATTGCAGGGGATGAACCGCAACACGGGCACCCATGCATGCGGCCTTGTCATCGGGCAGACCAAGCTGATTGACTATGTGCCGCTCTTCGTTGATCCCAAGACGCAGAGGCAGACCACCCAGTACGACAAGCACTACATTGAGGATTGCGGCCTGGTGAAGATGGACTTCCTCGGGCTGAAGACCCTCACCCTGATCCGCCACTGCATCGACCTGATCCACCAAAAAGACCCCGATTTCAATCTCGATGCCATCAGCCTCAAGGACAAGCCGACTTTCGACATGCTCTCACGGGGGGACTCGGTCATGGTCTTCCAGTTCGAGTCCAGCGGCATGCAGGAGATCCTCAAGCAGGCAAGGCCGGGCAACATCGAAGACCTCGTGGCTCTCAATGCGCTCTACCGCCCGGGACCCATGCAGTTCATCCCTGACTATGTCAGGGGGAAGGCGGATCCCTCCACCATCGTCTACGACGACCCCGACTTCGTTGACATCCTGAAAAACACCTATGGCGTCATCGTCTACCAGGAGCAGGTCATGCAGGTGGCCCAGGCCTATGCGGGATACACGCTCGGGCAAGCGGACATCCTCCGGCGCATCATGGGAAAGAAGCAGGTGGAGAAACTGGCCAAGGAGGAGGTCAAGTTCCTACAGATGAGCAAGGAGAAGGGTCGGGACGAGAAGCAGGCGAAGAGCATCTTCGACAAGCTCAAGCCGTTCGCCGGCTACGGCTTCAACAAGAGCCATGCGGTGGCCTATTCGGTGGTCGCCTACCAGACCGCCTACCTGAAATGCCATTACCCTGCGGAATTTGTTGCAGCCAACCTTACCAACGAGATGGGGAGCCCCGACTCGTTCACCGAATACCTCGACCACAGCAAGGAGATGGGCATCGATGTCATTCCTCCCGACATCAACAAGAGCGGCTGCTCGTTCAGCGTAGTCGACGGAAAGATCGTTTACGGTCTAGCTGGCATCAAGAATGTCGGAGAAGCAGCAGTGAACGCATTGATTGAGGAGCGGACGAAAAATGGCCCGTTCAAGAGTTTCTTGGATTACCTCATGAGGATGGACAGCCGCTGGTACAACACGAAGCTCCTAGACAGCCTTGTCCGCTCCGGAGCCTTTGACAGCCTCGGCACCAACAGGCCGACACTCGTTGCCAACCTGGAAGCGGCAGTCAAGTTCGCCGACGAGAGGAAAGCGGAGAACGCATATGGGCAGATCTCCCTGTTCGACACCACCCCGTCACAAATGGCTGGTGAGTTTGTCATGAATCCGGCCTCCGACTGGAACACGATGGAAAAGCTCGAGAGCGAGAAGGAGCTGCTCGGCTTCTACGTGAGCGGACACCCCCTGGACCAATACGCAAAGACCACCAAGGAATGCGTGCGGGTCAATCTCAGGAAACCGGAGGAGTTTCCCTATGGGAAAGAGACCAACCTGATTGCGCTCGTCACCACGCTGCGCACCTACAAGGACAAGAAGGAAAGGTTCATGGCATTTTTGACATTGACCACCAAGGAGGGGTCGTGTGAAGCCGCGCTCTTCTCCAAAACCTACGAGCAATACAAGTCGGTACTGGAAAAGGACAAGATCTACGGCTTTGTCGGAAAATTCGATCGGCGAGGTGAGAAAGTCTCTTTCACCATCGACGAGCTTTTGCAAAACCCGGATGACCTCAAGCCGATTAATGTGAGCGCCTGCCACATCCGCTTGCATAAGAATGCTTGTACCCAGGCGAATCTGGAAAAGCTCCATGATGCCTGCCTAGAGAACAACGGACCGAACGATCTCTTCCTTGTCATCGATGAAGGTGGCTCTGCCACCACCATCGCTTGCGGCAGGGCGTTCAGTGTCGCCTATACGCCACAATTCATCTCTACGGTGAAAGAGAAACTACCCATCGAGGGTATTTGGTTCGACTAGGAGGAAACGTGGAATACGTCATGGCACTCAGCCGGCTGATTGCAACCGCAATCTCCGTCTACACTCTTCTCATCTGGATCCGGGTGATGCTCACCTGGGTCCGGATACCCGACCCCTATTTCTCCTCGTCTCCCCTGCTCCGCTTTCTCAGTGCGGTCGTTGACCCCTTTTTGGGCATGTTTGGCGGAATCCGATGGATGCGATGGGGCAGCATCGATTTCTCCCCCATCATGGGACTCATGGTCCTCTCCATCTGCCAAAGCATATTCTCGCTCTTCGGCACCTATGGAAGAATCACGCCCGCCATGGTGGCAAGCATTGTCATCCAAGGATTATGGGGGTATATCCTCAGCCCGCTCTTCTGGTTCGCACTGATCCTCTTGGGCTTCAGGCTTTTCTATTGCTACCATCGCTCAAGCGGCAGCATCATGGCAATCCAGATTCTCGACAATGTGGGTCGCGGATTGTTTGATTTTGTCCAAAGGCTCTTCTTCGGGCACAAGGCGGTAGGCATGCGCCTTTTGGTCTGGACAAGCTTTCTCTTCTACCTTGCGCTCTATATCGCCTTGCGCTATGGGGTCTCCTCGCTAAGCGCACTGCTTGTGAGGCTTTGATGGAAGGTGTCTATTACCGCAACCTTACCCAGCCGGTCACCAAGCTCAAAGGAGTTGGGGAAGCGGCGAAAGAGGGATACCGCGCCCTTGGCGTGACCACGCAAAGCGACTTGATCGCGCTCAGGCCACGGGCATTCGAGGACCGCGCCCACATTCACACCATCGACCAGACGCAGGATGGGGAATACGTCAACACCAAGGTCCTAGTCACCGCTCACACCTATTTTGGAGGCCACTCCTACAAGGACCGGATATTGAAAATCATGGTGCAGGATTGTGAAGGAGGCGGAGCGAGGCTTCAGCTCCTTTGCTTTGGACGCAACTTTCTCGAACACACAATCAAAGTGGGATCCCTCTACTACCTGTATGGCCAGATTTCCCGCTACAAAGGGCAAGTGCAATCCTCCAAGTTCGAGCTCTACCCGGCACCGCTTGAGGGAATGCCTCCCCAATTCGGGAAGGTCTTTCCCATCTATCCGCTCAGGGGCACCCTCAGCCAACGAATCCTCCGCCGTGACATTAAGGCGGTTCTCTCCTCCGTTCCCTTGTTCCGTGAAGAGATTCCGGAATATCTCAGGAAGAAATACCACCTTCTCTCCACCGACAAGGCCATCAGATCTCTCCACCTGCCCTCTACGCTGGAAGAGGAGAGCAATGCAAGAAGGACTCTTGCATTCGGTGAATTCCTCTACATGCAGCTCTTCACCAGACGCCATGGTTCCTCCACCCTGGAGGAGAAGCCTCTTCCCTCCGGGCCCAACCCCTTGGAACTCCATTTCATCGCATCACTTCCCTTCAGCCTCACCTCGGACCAGATGCAAAGCCTCAAGGAAATCAGGCTTGACCTGGACTCCTCAAGGCCGATGAACAGGTTGCTCCAAGGGGATGTGGGAAGCGGAAAAACCTTGGTGGCGTGGGTCAGTGCGCTTCATGTGATCAGCAAAGGGAAGCAGGTCGCCTTCATGGCTCCCACTGAGCTGCTTGCGCGCCAGCATGCCGACGGAGCGGCGAAGATGCTCTCCCCGTTCGGGGTGCGCCTTGCATACCTCACCGGCGCAGTAAAAGGGAAGGAAAGAACCCTTTTGCTCCAGCAAATCAAGGAAGGCAATGTCGACATTGTCATCGGCACCCATGCACTTTTTGGCAAAGAGGTGACCTTCAAAAACCTCGGGTATGTGATCATCGACGAACAGCACCGCTTCGGAGTAGAGCAACGGTATGCTCTCACCTCAAAGGCAGAAGTACCTGACCTGCTTCTCATGACTGCGACACCAATTCCCCGTACTCTGGCGCTGACTGTCTTCGGAGACTTGAATGTCTCCACGCTGAAAACCATGCCACCAGGGCGCAAGCCGATAAAGACCCTAACTGTCAGCGAGCAAAGCAGGGAGCGGATGTACAAGGCAATCGCATCGGAGTTCGCTCGAGGCCATCAAGCCTACTTCGTTTACCCGAGGATTGACGATACGGGGGAGAGCGAATTGCGTGACGTGACGACCATGTTCGAGTACCTCAAGAAAGAGTATCCGGGAATTCCCAGTGCATTGATGCACTCCAAGCTGGACGAAGAGGAGAAGATGCAGATCCTCGAGAAGTTCAAGAAGAGAGAAATCTCCTATCTTGTCTCCACCAGCGTGGTGGAGGTCGGGATCGACATTCCCGACGCCACATGCATGGTCATTGAGCATGCAGAGAGGTTTGGCCTCGCCGCGCTACACCAGCTGCGCGGGAGAGTGGGAAGAAGCGATTTGCAATCCTACTGCTTTCTCGTCTTCGGGAACGACCTTACCGAAGAGGGAAAGAAACGGCTAAGGGCCATGAAGGAATCGAACGACGGCTTCTTCCTTGCGGAGCAGGACCTTCTTATCCGTGGCCCTGGTGACATCATAGGCCTCAAGCAGAGCGGATTCCTCAACTTGCAATTCGCATCCCTCACCGATGATTTGGATTTGATGCAGGAGGCAAGCCAGGCAGTCACCCAGATCCTCAAGGAGGACCCCGGGCTCCTCAGGCCAGAGCATGCGATAATCCGCAGCACCATCACCGGGAGTCCCATGTTCAAGGAAACTCTCTCCTAAGCGCACTGAAAATTACAAACTGGGGAATTTTCCCAGATATATCGAGAAGCGAATCAAAGAAGCTCTGGAAACGTCTGGAGCAGCCTTACTAGCCGGCCAAAGTCTTGTGGCAAGGGCACAACTTGCAAACGGCTCGCATCAAGTGCGTTCGCACTCGATGCAAAGGGAAAAATCCAACTTGTACAAAGTAGCCCGACATCCATATTGCCAGGCAAGACTCCAAGATTGATTGACTAGTGGCAGAACGTTCCTGATCTTTGGAATTGCTCCCGAATGGAAATTGATTCCAGAAAAGAGAAATCCGGCAGTTCATCCTTGTTCGAGCGACCCATGGAGAGAGTTTCCTCGCCCAATGAGCACCATCGGAAGCAAGACACCGCATTCTATGTGTGCCGGAAAGATTGGCCGCCCTGCCTGTCTGTCGATTGAGAAAAAGCATTCAAGGTCACTGCGAACTACTACTCCACGCTGTTTGCATTCGAACATAGCAAAACGGCTCCATCTTCTTGATGATATGGAAGAAGTGTCTTGATGCATGACGTAAACGTGCATGATGACAGAAGCCTTGATCTGGACATCTTTGACTCCTATGGAAAAGCGCAGAACAACTTGTTCATCACCAAGGACATCGAAGTATAAAACCCAAATTTCAGGAGCAAGACTGCCATCATCTCCTCCCCCCACCCGCCATTTCGTGGATACCTTTATCGCCACAGGAGCCTTACACATCTCTCCCGTTGATTCCCTATACGATCCTAGAACATTTGGATTGTTCTTCGAGGATTTTGCAATCAACCAGCTCCTCCTGTATTCGGAACAGGGAAATACGGCACTATAGGGATAGCAATGGCCTGGAATGTGACGCTGTCATCCATTTGCAAAACGAACGATATGCCCTTGTGGAAATCAAACTGAGAGGGGAAATCCCACATCAAAGAAGGATCCCTGTAGTACCAATCAACCTGCTTGGCGCATAATCATGCTCACTCTGGCAGGGTGATGCGATGATATGGCGATGAAGAGCTTGATTGTCATTGATGTACTGAGCTGAAATCAGAGGGAAAGCCCGAAATTATTCCTGAAGGAAGGAACAACGTTCAACAAAACGGTACGGTAACCATTGGTTTTCTTCACCAAGAACGCTGACTAAGCCGATCGCATGTCAAATCTGCAAGCAGAGCTCAATCTTGAGTAAACTTTGCCAACGCATACTGACCATCTTTTTTGGAACCAAGCCTCACTATCAATCCTTTGTCCTTCAAGACCTTTATCGCTCGATCCACAGAGCTTCTCCCCAGCCCCAGCGAAGAAACAAGCACCGACCGCTTCACTTGCAAAGTTATTTTCTCATTTATTTTCTCATTTCCTGAATCTTCCCTGACGGGACCAACAGTTGCCGTAGCCACTTCTTTGAGGGGAACTATGATTTTGAACATATCACCTTCGATGAACTGCGGTTCGAGATCTGAATACATTCTCGTATACTTGTAGACATTCCTCATTCCCGAACCAAGCTCTTCAGAAAGCCCCATTTCTCGAAACACACGAGAAATGGGAGGATTCTTCGGAAATGGTTCGTATGTTGCCAAACTCAAGGCCCCATGCCCGTGGGAAAGGTTGGCGTTCTGTGTGAGAATCTGGCCTTTCCCTATCACCAGCTTTGCCACTAAAGCGCTTGAGAAATCCCGATGGGCAAGGAGGTTGGAGATAATCTCACGGAGAATATGGTCCCTCGCACTCACTCTCTGGATGCCATCAAGGAGAAAAATGTCATTGAGATGCTTCTTCCCGAAGGCCATGAGTCGGTCATAGCTTTCTATGAGATTGGTAATCACCACATCCCTATCGTCATACCGGTCCGTGTCAAACACACGGAAAATCGCATCCGTTTTGGCTCTTCGGGGATATCTGTGGGTAGAACAAAAGCCATCAAGCAGACTTCTTCTG
>CAVESN010000017.1:21024-25025 GCA_963618365.1 Bacteroides uniformis | reverse complement strand
ATGTTGGCCTGGGGAACCTTGGCGCAGACGGCTCTGACCATTCCCTTCGCCACGATATGGTTCGGAAGGCAGCCGAATGGCTGTGTGCAGATGATGTTGGGATACCCAAGATGCACCAGCTCCATCATCTCGGCAGCCAAGAGCCATCCCTCTCCCATCTTCACACCGTAATCGAGCAGGCCGCGGTCATACTCCTTCTGTTTGCCATAGGGTGCGGGTGCGACAAAGCAGTCATGGCTCTTGATCGCATCCAGCATTTTCCTCTCCCCCCTGTAGAAGAATCTTAGTACTTTCTGGGTGATCCAGGCCTGGAAGAAAAGCCCTCCATAGTACTTCCTGTCCTGCCAGGCATTGTCAAATCCGTAATAGATGAAGTTCATGAAATTGGGAATCATGACCTCGCATCCGTTATCCTCGAGGAACTTCAATAGCTGGTTGTTTCCCAGGTCCGAGTATTTCATGTAGATTTCACCGACGATGCCGACCTTGATCTTGGGAATTCGCTTTACGCCAACCGATGCGAAGTCGTCTACTATTTGCCGGAAGTTCCGGTCCATGTGCTTTCCGAAATAGCCATGGTTTTCCTTGAACTTGGCGCCAAGTATTTTCACCCAGCGGTCGATGAGCCTCTGCGTGTCTCCCTTATGGATTTCATAAGGCCTTGTCTGGTTGGCTAAGGTCATGATCAGATCCCCGTAGAGAGCTGCCAGATAGGCTTGCGCTATCATCAGCGGTGTGAGCTTGAAGCCGGGGTTCTCATCCATCCCCTTGAAATTCAGGCTGATTACGGGGACATAGTCGAAGCCACAGGCAGTAAGAGCCTTCTTGAGCAAAGGAAGATAGTTGGAAGCCCTGCATCCGCCGCCTGTCTGGGTGAGTAGGAGCGCGACCTTGTGGGTGTCAAACGCACCGCTTTTCAGGGCATCGATGAATTGGCCTATGACAAGCTGGGCGGGATAGCATATGTCGTTGTTGACATACCTAAGTCCCTCCCTGATGACGTTCGGCCCTCTGTTGGTGAGAACCTGGGCCTTGTAGCCGTGGTTGGAGAAGACTTCGCCAAGCAGTGCGAAATGGATGGGAAGCATATCGGGAGAGAGGAGCGTGTACTCCTTCTTCATCTGTTTGGTGAATGGGATGCTCATCCGTTTTTCTCCTCCTTGATGGCGGAAAGAAGACTGCGCAGCCGAATCCGCACCGCTCCCAGGTTGGTGATTTCGTCAATCTTGATCTGGGTGTAGATTCTTCCCTTTTGCTTGAGGATTGCGCGCACTTCGTCGGTGGTAACCGCATCAAGCCCGCATCCGAAGCTCACCAGTTGCACCACGTGCATATCTTTTTGGAGCAACGTGTACCGTGCGGCATCATACATGCGGGCATGGAATGTCCATTGGTTCAAAACGCCACGCTTTTCTCGACCCACGAGATGGCAGACCGAGTCCTCGCTGATTATTGCGCATCCAAGCTGCAGCATAAGCGTGTCTATGCCATGGTTGACCTCGGGGTCGTTGTGATAGGGACGTCCCACCACTACAAGAATCGGCTTGTGCTTCTCCCTTGCGAGGGCGATGATCCGGGAAGCTTGGGCGCGCACTGCTTTCCTGTATGCCTCATATGCGTCATACGCTTTCTGTGAGGCTTTCTTGATTTCCCCGAAGGAGAATGTTCCGAGTCTTTTCAGCACCCTCTGCATCCTCTTGGGAAAAAAGCTTCTATCTGTGAGGGAAACGAACGGATTCAGAAAAGGGACAGTGGTGGGGAGGTTGTTCTTGATCACTTCGGGATAGTATGCGACCACGGGGCAATTGAAATGGTTGTCCCCCTTCCTCTCATCCACATTGTATGATGAGCAGGGGTAGAAGATGGCATCTACTTCCTGGTGCATCAAATGCTCGATATGTCCATGCACCAGCTTCGCAGGGTAGCAAATGGTGTCGCTGGGAATGGTTGCCTGTCCGTCGAGGTAGGTTTGCCTGGTCGAGAAGGGGGAGACGACCACCTTGTACCCGAGGGCGGAGAAGAATGTGTGCCAGAAGGGGAGGAAATCCCACATGTTGAGCACCATGGGAATACCTATGGTACCACGACTTCCATTTCCAGATTGGAAGCGGGACATGTAGTGGGCCTTGAAAGCCATGATGTCAAGCGTGGTGGGGTCCTCAATGAAGGAGGCGGGGTTGGTGATCCGTTCGCATTTGTTGCCGCTGACCATTTTCCTACCACCGTCAAAGGTGTTGATCGTAAGATGGCAACCGTTGGTGCATCCCTTGCAGGTTAAGGTGCTGGTCTTGTGGATGAAATGCCCAAGCCCCTGAAGGTCCAGCATGGTCCGTTCCTTCGGCGACTTCTTGTGTTGCTCCTTTGCATACAGCGCACATCCGTAGGCGCCCATCAACCCCGCTTGGTCGACACGAACCACCCCCACCTTCAGCTCCTGCTCGAATGCACGCAGCACCGCATCATTAAGGAAAGTGCCTCCTTGTACGACGATATGGCGTCCAAGGGTGGTGGCGTCGGTTGAGCGAATGACCTTGTACAGTGCGTTCTTGACTACGCTGATGGCGAGTCCGGCGAAGATGTCGGAGACGCTTGCACCATCCTTTTGCGCCTGCTTGACCTGGCTGTTCATGAATACGGTGCACCTGCTTCCCAGGTCAACGGGACGGGTGGAGGAGAGTGCAAGCCTCGCAGCCTCCTCAGGAGAGTAGCCCAGTGCATTGCTGAAAGTCTGTAGGAAGGATCCGCAGCCGGAGGAGCATGCCTCGTTGAGGAAGATGTCGTCCACCGCTCCATCGACGATCTTGAAGCATTTGATGTCCTGCCCGCCGATGTCGATGATGAAGTCAACATCCTTCATGAAGGTTCGGGCCGCAATGAAATGTGCTATGGTCTCTACAATCGAGTACTCGAGGTTGAATCCCTCCTTGACAAGCGCCTCTCCATACCCCGTACAGCACCCCTTTTGCAAATGGAGACGAGGATATCTGGTCTGTACGTCAATCAAAAATTGGCGCACTCGGTCAATCGGGTTTCCGTTGTTGTTCTCGTACCTGCTAAAAAGGAGATTCCCCTCCTCGTCGATGACGCAGCTTTTGATGGTGGTGGAACCCGAGTCTATGCCCACAAAGGCATCCCCCTCATAGCTTGCGATATCCCTTGTGGGAAGCTTCGCCTTGGCATGGCGCTCTTGAAACTCCCTTAGCTCCCCTTGATTGGCAAAGAGAGGGTTGAGCGCGGTATAGGTACCCTTGTTGGTGTAGTGGGAGAGAGCCTTTTCCAGTTCCTCAATGGTGGTTTTGGTGGAAGTGGGAGCAAGAGCTGTACCCAATGCAACGTAGTAAAGGGAGTTGGTCGGGCAAAGCCCCTTTACATGAAGTGTCTTGTCGAAGCAATCACGTAACTGGCTGAGGAAGGTAAGCGGACCTCCAAGGTAGACCACATTTCCCTTGATCGGACGTCCTTGGGCAAGCCCACCGATGGTCTGGTTGACCACTGACTGGAAGATGGAGGCGATGATGTCGCTCTTCTTAGCCCCCTGGTTGACCAGCGGTTGCACATCGCTCTTGGCGAAGACTCCGCACCTGCTTGCAATCGGGTATTGCTGTGTCGCCTCCTTTGCAAGATCGTCCAGTTGCTCGCAGCCAAGTCCGAGTAGCGATGCCATTTGGTCGATGAAGCTTCCTGTACCGCCTGCGCATGTGCCGTTCATGCGAACCTCGAGATTCCCGTCAAGGAAGAGAATCTTCGCGTCTTCTCCACCGAGTTCAATGACCACGTTGCTTGTGGGAAGATATTTCAGGACGGCTGTTCTTGTCGCATATACCTCTTGCACGAAGTCAAGCCCAAGGTTCTGCGCCATCCCCATCCCTGCGGATCCCGAGACGGAGAGGGAAAACTCTGCATCCTTCAAAAGAGGTTCCATCGGTGCAAGCAGCGAGAGAGCTGTCTCGGAAATCTGGGAATAGTGGCGCTGGTAATGGGAATAGCAAACGCTTCCCCCC
>CAVESN010000017.1:0-21014 GCA_963618365.1 Bacteroides uniformis | reverse complement strand
ATCGAGTAGGACGCATTTCATCGTGGTTGAACCGACATCAAGACCGAGTCTCACTTTGTTGTTTCCTTAAGTTCTGTTCCATGCACGTCAAAATCGATGGAGTACGATTCCTTCACTGCTTTCGCAATCAAATCATCCATCTTGAGCTCCCTGTAATGGTCATACGTCACTTTCCTGTCGGGCCGCACCAAGGGATGCTTGGGACTGAAGACTACGCAGCAATCCTCGTAGGGGAGGATGGAAGTCTCATAGGTGCCAATCTTCTGTGCTATTTGCATGATTTCCTCTTTGCCCATGCCCAATAGCGGCCGGAGGACAAGAAGAGAGCTCATGCTGTCGGAGAAGGAGAGGGACTCAAGCGTCTGGCTTGCCACCTGGCTGAGCGCCTCCCCTGTGACGATGGCATTTGCCTCGCGCTCCTTGGCAAGGGCATTGGCAGTCTCCATCATGGCGGCGCGGAACATGAGGGTGGTCTCATCCATCCGTGCATGGTCGCGTATCCATAATTGCTGCTCTGTGAAGGGAATCACATGAAGCCTCATTCCCTGGTTGTAAGGAGCGAGAATGCTTGCAAGCTTCTTGACCTTCCCAAGCGCCTCGTCGCTCGTGTAGGGGTAGGCATGGAAGTAGACACCTTCCATTTTCAACCCCCTGCTTGCCATCTTGTAGCAGGCTACGGGGCTGTCGATCCCTCCAGAGAGGAGGAGAAGCCCTTTCCCTGCAGTGGTGCAGGGAAGGCCGTCCGGTCCGCTTCGTGGGGAGGTGTACAGGTAAGCCTGGTCCCGTATTTCGCAATAAAGCTTGTGCTGGGGTTGGTGTACATCGACTTGCATGGATGGGTATTGCTCTAGCACCACGGATCCCAGCTTGCATTCAATCTCATAGCTGGTAAGAGGAAAGAGCTTGTCGCTTCTGCGGGATTCCACCTTGAAGGTCCCTTTCCCCTCGCTGAAGGGCGGCTGGGAGAGAAGCTTTTTCGCAGTAAGGACGATTTGGTCCCAATCCTTGGGACAGGAGAGGCACTTGGAGTAACCGACTACCCCGAATGTGGTGGAAAACGCCTCCTCCATGATATGAGATGGGCACTCGTTCGAGATTTCAAAGTAGAGCCTTCCCTTTTGCTTGTGCTCCTCGCTGTGGTACGGCTTGATCTTGCTTTTTATGTTCTGCTTGAGACGCTTCTCGAAAAATCCCCGGTTGAGTCCCTTGAGGGAAATCTCTCCCATGCGTACTAGTATTGTCGTGCTGTTTTCCATCATCTTCCTCCCATGAGGGAGAGAAGGGTCTCGCACAGTCCCTTTGTCTCCTCCTCTGTGTTGTCGGTTCCGAATGAGATACGGATAGATCCTTTTGCCAATTCGGGGCTCAGTCTCATCGCCAGGAGAATGGAGCCGAGATGCCCTTTTGCGTTGTTTGAGCATGCGGAGCCGGAAGAGACGTAGTACCCTTTGTCATAGAGCATCCGGCTGAGCACCTCGCTTGGCAACTTGTCATTGGAAATGTTCAGTATTGCAGGCGAGCATCCCTTAAGTGGGGAAAGGATACTAATGTGAGGGGAAGAGGAGAGCATCTTTCTTGCCAGGTCGTTGAGTGCGCGGTAATGGGAAAGGTGAGTGTCAAGGTTGCATAGAGCTTCCTTTACGGCCACTCCCATAGCCTCAATTCCGGCCAGGTTCTCCGTTCCCGGACGAAACCCTCTCTCCTGGCCACCACCCCTGCTCAGCGGTGTGATTCCCGCATCCCTGTTGTACAATAGTCCCACCCCTTTGGGTCCATGGAGCTTGTGGGCGCTGAAAGCAGCGCTGTCCACGCCAAGCTCGGTCAGGGAGAAGGGAATCTTGCCCAAAGCCTGGGTCGCATCGGTGTGAAAATGGATTTTCCTTCCTGTTTGGGTTTCATAGGAACGGACGATGTGGACCATCTCCCTCACATTCTGGATGGTTCCCATCACATTGTTCACCAGCATGCAGACTACCATGCGTGTCTTCGGATTGAGCCTCTTTCTGATTTCCTCGGGCTGGACAAACCCGTTGGGCGCATCTAGGGTAGCCACATTCCATCCCTTGCTCTTGAAGAGGTGGGAATAGCCGCTAACCGCATCATGCTCGATGGTGGGGATGAGGACATCCCCGCTCTGGCTTGACCAAAGGAGGCTCTGGAGGATGATGGCATTGCTTTCGGTGGCTCCGGAGGTGAAGGTCAAAGTCGAAGGGTTGACACCAAGGAGGTCTGAGAGCTGTTTTCGCACCGCCTCAAGCCTTTCGTGAGCCTTACTTCCCTCCTTGTGAAGGGAGGATGGGTTACCCCAGTAGTGCGTGCTGGAATACACGTAGGCCTTCAGGGCCTCGTCACTGATTTTAGTTGTTGCAGCATTATCGAAATAGGCCATAGTTTCCTGCAAGAATATGTAGCTGAAATTGAGGAAATTGGCAAGGAGAAAGAGCATTCCTTGCTTGTAAGAGAGCTCTGAAACTGGTACAAAATGAATGCGATGAAAGAACTGTGGAAAATTAGGTTGGCAGGGGGGAGGGAAACGAGCGTGTTCGTCTCCTCCAGCTTGGGTGAGCTCTCCCGTCATCTCGGGGAGTATGGCAGGAATGTGATGTGGGTTTTCGACTCCCATACCGCGAAGTTTTTCAAGCAGCTGCCGCCGAACAATATCGTCCTTGAGAGCGGAGAGGCCAACAAGAACATCAACAACCTGATACGCATCATCTCCAGTGCGGCAGATTATGGCATGGCACGGGACAGCCGCATCATCGGTTTCGGCGGGGGAGTGGTGTGTGACATCTCTGCCCTTGCCGCATCGCTTTTCATGCGCGGTTGCCATCTCACCCTTGTTCCTACCACCTTGCTCTGCATGTGCGACGCGACTCTCGGGGGAAAGACCGCCATCGATTTCCAAGGCAGCAAGAATCTCATCGGAAGCTTCTATCCTGCCGATGAAGTGCTCATTTGCACCGATACGCTGCGCACCCTGCCTGACAAGGAGTACCATAACGGCATGGGGGAAATTCTCAAGCATGCCTTGTTGAGCCCCGATACCGACCTTTACAAGTTCCTCCTTTCCCGCCGCACCGAGATTCTCAAGCGGGAGACTGAGGTGGTTGGGCGGATGCTTGAGCTCTCATTGAAAGTGAAGAAGTTCTATCTTGAGCAGGACCCGACAGAGACCAAGGGAATCAGGCAGATGCTGAACCTCGGGCATACTTTCGGCCATGCGCTTGAGTCGATAAGCCATTTCGGATCCTACAGCCACGGGCAATGTGTGGCATGGGGTACCTGTAAGGCGCTTGAAGCAGGAGTCGAGCTTGGAGTATGCGACAAGACTTTCGCCGATGGAGCCATCAAGCTCTTTCGTATGTATGGGTTCGATCCTGCGTTCCGTATTGGTCGGGGCGATTGGCTGGAGTATCGCGGCCATATCGCCCGCGACAAGAAAAAGCTTGACGGAAAGGTGCAGTTCGTCATCCCTGAGAAACAGGGTTCCTTCACTCTCATGCCTCTTGGCGAGCCACTTATCCAGAAGCTGGTCATCCAGCAATATTCCTAGTCCGAGAGCTTCAGGAGCCGTCCCTGCGCCTTCTTCGCCAAACTGAGAAGCGTCCGCTCGTGTCCTTCGCTAAGGCGGTCCATCAACTCTCCGAGGAAGTAGAGGGATGTGTCAAGCGCCTCCATGAAGCTATGGCAAGAGGAGAAACGGAAGGAGTTTCCGCTCCCTTCGAGCTGGATGAATGCAAGGATCTTGCGGTCCTTGCGTGATTTGGTGAATTGGAGAAGCATTCCCAGCTTGGTGACAAGTGGCTCAAGGTTCTCCGTGGAGAAAACACCTTTGGGCACATCATCGTGGACGACAGAACCAAGGGGCAGTTTCCCGTCCAGGTCAAGCAGCGAGTAGAACTTGCTGGGATACTCGACGTAATAGTTGCCCACTTTGAGCGTGGCGGGGAAGTTTTTCGCCCTTTTGGTCGCTTTTCGGTGTTGCTGCGAAAGGTAGGAGAGCTCCTCGGCGGGGATGACGACAAGCTGCATGCTCTTCTTTCCGCTGGTGCGGATGGTCTCGTAGCTGTGGCGGTAGATGGTCATGATGTCGCTGCCCTTGCGGAAGTCACCTTCTACAGGCATGTGCGCTTTCTTGGATCCATCCTGGTATCTAGTATCGTCACGATGCTTTGCCTTTACCAACTCCTCGAGCCGACGGGCAAGACCACTTTGTATCTCCTCCAGCCAGGGCTCCTCAAGAGGACTTACCGACCTTGCGTACATCCTGCTCGTCTCGACAATCTCGCCAGCGATGATGAAGCGGGGCAGGGTCCGGAAATAGGCGGAACCCGGGTGGATGTATATCTGCGTCGCCGTAAGGGACTGATAGGCATTTCTTTCACTTTTTATGCAGATGTATTGGGAAAGGCCGCTAGCGATGCAAATGAGGAACTGCTTGGGGGTGCCGCTGTGGGAGAGGGGAAAACCCATCTCCGAGCAGATGTCTCCAAGCTGCTTTGTGACATGGACAATCTCCTGCATGCTCTGGTAATCGAGATAGAACCTACGGCAGAAGGCTTGCTTCTTCTCGCTGGTTTCTCCCGATTGCATGTATCGCTCATAGACATGCAGGAAAGTGACAAAGTCGCCGTATCGTGCATCGCTGAAGCTCTTTTGTGCGGCTCTGGCTGCCTCCTCCTCATCCGCGGGGAAGAGGAAGGGAGTCTTGGAGGAGATGAAGGCGATTGCGACGAGTACCTGCTCCAGGACATCAGGGTAATGGAGAAGACTTTCCACGATCACTCTCGAATGGCGGGGAAGAAGAGGGAATTTGCACATGAGCTCCCCGATTTTGGTAAGATGGCGAAACTGGTCGATCGCGCCGATGAAGCGGAGCGTCTGTTCCGCGCTCTGTATGGCCTTGCTGCTGGGACGGGTGATGAAGGGGAAGGATTCGTAGTCATAGATTCCCAGGTCGCTCATGCGGAGCACCACCTCGCTGAGGTCGGTGCGCAGAATCTCCTCGGTTGTGAATGTGAAGCGTCCTTCGAAATCCTTCTCTCCATAGAGCCTGTAGCAGACTCCCGGCTGGGTGCGCCCAGCCCTTCCCTTGCGTTGCTCTGCGCTGCTTTTGGAGACGGGAAGTGGTTCAAGGGCGCTGGTGAAGGTCCTCTGGTTGTAGAAATTGACTTTTGCAATGCCGCAGTCGATTACCGTGGTGATGCCGTCGATGGTGACGGAAGTCTCCGCGATGTTGGTGGATACCACCACCTTCGTCTTCCCCTTAGGTGTGGGAGTGAATACAGCTTCCTGCTGTTCCTTGCCTAGACGAGAGTACAGCGGATATATGACAAGCTCCCCGTTCGGGTCATGCAGCACAAGGTTGGAGACTGTGCGCGTGATGTCATATTCTCCTGACTGGAAAATGAGGATGTCTCCCTTTCCCTTTCGACTTTTGACAATCTTCCAGATGGTATCATTGAGCTTCTCCGTGTCAAACGGGTTGACCGGCTGGTAAAAGACTTTTACCGGATAGACTCTGCTTTGGATGCTGATGATGGGGCAATCGCCGAAGAAATGGCTGAACGCCTTGGTGTTTATGGTGGCGGAACTGATGATGATCTTGAAATCTTCCCTTTGGGAGGCGACTCCTTTGAGCAGCCCGATGATGAAGTCGATGTTCAGCGACCTCTCATGGGCCTCGTCGACCACAATGACACTATAATTCCTTAAGGAGGGATCTGTCTTCAATTCCTGTAGCAGGATGCCGTCGGTCATGACCTTGATGCGTGTGGAGGCTGTGGTGGTGTCGGTGAAACGCATCTTGTATCCCACGTAGCTTCCCTCCTGATCGTCCAGTTGCCGCTTGATGAAATCGCACACGCTCATCGTGGCGATTCTCCTTGGCTGGGTGATTCCGATTGCAAGGGAATCGGCATAGAGAGCCTGTTTGAGAATAAGGGGAAGCTGGGTTGTCTTTCCGCTGCCGGTGGGGCTTTCGACAACAATCACCTGGTTGCCCTTAAGCGCATCAAGAATCTCCTGGCGGTGCTGCCAGACGGGAAGCGAGGTGAAATCCATTACAGTAAGCCTTCCTTGATATGTGCTATCGCCTCCCCGAGGGCAATCATCTGGTAGCTTTGCCTGCAGGAGAGATCCTTGAGCGTCACTTTCCCTGCGTCATGCTCGTTGCTTCCGCAAATAAGCGCATAAGGTATGTGGGAGAGTTCTGCGTATTTGAACTGGGCACCCATCTTTTTGTTCTCAGGCAGATAGATGTCTACTTTCAATCCTTCACTTCGCATCTTGCCGGCAAGGTCGTGGTACCAGGGGCGGAGCGTCTCGTCCATCACCATGACAAGTACGTCGGAAGACCTAATCTCTTTCAGCGATGGCGCATCAAGCTCCTTAAGCGCGGAGAGCAGGCGGTCAAGTCCGATGGAGGATCCGACACCGGGCAGCTCGCTCTTGGTGTACAGGCTAGCCAAGTTGTTGTAGCGGCCACCGCTGCATACGGAACCAAAGGAGTCCAGCCCATTCAGGAAAGTCTCGTAGACGATTCCCGTATAGTAGTCCAGACCGCGCGTGATGGAGGGGTCGTAGACAAAGTGGCTTGCAATACCTGCCCGAAAGAGGTACTGGTAGATCTTCTTTATGCGAGCAGTATGCTCTTTTTCTCCTCCTGCGAGAGAAGAGAGCCTTTCCAATGTCTCAAGGAACGGCTCTGCGGGATTCTCTTTGGTGATGAAGCACAAAATTGCCTCGGCGCTTTTCTCGTCCGTCAAAGCCGACAGGGCCTCCTTCACCGAAGCGCTTCCCACTTTGCGGAGCTTGTCCACCTCGCGAAGCACCTCGACTGCCTTATCCTCTATGCCAAGGTGGGAGAGAAACGCATTGAAGAGGCCCCTGTGGGCGACATGGAAGGAATACCCCTTGACGCCGAGCATGGAAAAGGAGCTGTTCATCATCGAAAGGATTTCAAAGTCCGCTTCTGCGTTGTCTACACCTACGATGTCAAAGTCACATTGGGTGAATTCCCGAAACCGTCCTTTCTGGGGGTTCTCTCCGCGCCACACCTTGCCGATATGGAACCGTTTGAAGGGAAGGGGAAGATTGTTCAAGTGGGATGCCATGAACCTTGCGAAGGGGACTGTCAGGTCAAAGCGCATGGCAACCTCCCTCTCTCCATTGTCTTTGAAGTGGAAGATTTGCTTGTCTGTCTCTCCGCCACCTTTTCCTAAGAGGACTTCCGTATATTCCAGAACCGGAGTGTCGATTGGCACAAAGCCGTAGGATGAGAAATTCTTCTCAAGTCTGGAGATGATCTCTTTCTTCCTGATTTCATATTCCGGCATGGAATCACGGAACCCTTTCAGCACGCGAGGTTCTATAATCTTAGCGCTAGACACGTGAACGCACTCCTGTTGTCATTTTCTTTTGATTCGTGTTACATGTATAACAGAAAACCACATTTCTGGAAATAGATATCCTGTTTGAGAAATACATATGTTAGTAAGATATAAGCAAGACGCAAAAGGAAATAGTGTTCCGTTTGCAACCATTTATACGCCAAATGAGCACCATATTAATCCCAACCTCGTGGACAAAGATGCGTATTGGGCGGTGAGAAAATTGCAGAACAGCGGTGCCGAGGCCTATTTGGTAGGGGGGGCGGTGAGGGATCTGCTGCTCGGGCTTGTCCCCAAGGATTTTGATATCACGACAAGTGCAAGCCCACGGCAGATCCAGCGGATGTTCTGGAACGCACGCATCATCGGACGCCGTTTCAAGCTGGTCCATTTGATCTTCGGCAACAAAATCATCGAATGCTCCACCTTCCGTAGCGGCGAATCTGCGGAGGATGGGTCGAACAACGTGTTCGGCAGTGTGGACCAGGATGCGAAAAGGAGGGATTTCTCCATCAATTCTCTCTACTACAATCCGATAAACGGCCAACTGCTTGATTTCAACAACGCCATGCAGGATTTCCGTAAACGCCGCATTACCAGCATCATCCCCCTCAACCAATCATTCGTCGAGGATCCGGTAAGAATGATCAGGGGCTTGAAATATGCAGTTACCACAGGATTCAAGCTCCGCCTCGACATTCGCCTTGCCATCAAGAAGTATGCGGGAGAGCTGAGCCGAGTATCCACCAGCCGCCTCACCGAGGAGACGAACAAGATTCTCTCCAGTGGACATTCCTATGAGATTTTTCTCGCTCTTGAGAAGTACAAGCTGCTTGTCTACATGCTTCCTTGTTTCAGCATCTACTGCAAGAACCCCGCGGTAAGAAAGAGCCTTGAGGCGCTGGACGAAATGGTGAACGCCGCCAAAAGGGGGAAGGGTCCCGAGGTGACACCCTCCCAGAAAATTCGCTATCTCGTGGAACCCATGGTGGTGCTCACCACCAAGGAGGAGCTCTCCTCCGATGAGCGATTTAATGAGGTCTATCGCCAGATCAAGGTCCTAGTGAACCCCATGACACCTCCGAACTATGATGTGGAGGATGCCGCCCGGTCCATCTTGTCTAGCCAGGGATTCAAGATTCCGAGAACGAAAAGCCGCCAAGCCAAGCAGGGACGGACCAGCTTCCGTGGCGGATATCGCAGAGGAGGGGCAATGCGTAGGCGCACGAAGAAACAGGGCAAGGTTGAGGCCAGGCAATAGTTCCAAGCAGAAAATCTTAGCCGTCCACAAGGAAAATGGCGAAGGATTAGACTCTTGCCTTTCATCTCCTCAGGTCTAAAGGTAATTCCCGAAGGAAGATACTTGCCTGATCGTCACTGATTTATCCCCACTCCTCGATTTCAATGGAGACGGAGGAGATGAAGATCGAACCGTTTCTCTCCAGCGAGTCGGCGATGAATTCCTGTAGTTCGGTGAGCGTGGTGGTCATTTGGTGCTGCATGGGCATTCTGAGCACCACAAAGATGTCATATCCCTCCTGCCTTACATGGGAGGAGAGAGAGACAACTTGCAGTTGCGTGTCTAATTCGGAGAGGCTTTGCGTCACCATTTGTTTGAGTGCAACATCACTGATTCTTGTCTTGGTGTATTTGCTGAACTCGGGGCGGACAATGGTTTTCTCATATTCGCGGGGGACTCTGATAACCGGGTTCTTCCGTTTTTTCAAGAAGACCTTGAGGGAATCGTAGACAATTTGCGGATATTTTCGGGTGACCTCGATGGAGGGGACGGGAATGACGTGCTTGCCTTCCGCATAGCGGCTGCGCATGGCAGCCTCTATCTCTGCTTTCGTGGCGATGTCCTCGATATGAAGGATCTTCTCCGGTTGTGGGAGGGCGAGTCGACAACATATCTTGAAGATCATCTTATCAGATGTGCCTATGATCAAGATCTTCCGGTACTTTTCCTGCCGCAGTGCCCTTACGACTTCGTTTTGGTGATCGTCATCGCCAAAGACGGCTAGCCGAACCGCCCCAAGCATGTTATGAGCTTTCTTGGCGGATCTTCCTGCAACAATATGGTCGCCTTTGATCAAGAGACCATCATCGATGATGAGCTGGCAGTGGTATTGGTCTGCGACTATCTTGGAGCGAAAACTTTTGCCTGTACCGCTTTTCCCTACGAGCGCCATCGTTTTCGGCCTGGTGATTTGGAAAAAGAGATACCGGAATATACGGTTCATGCAACAATGATACACGAAGTGGCAACAAAAGAAAATGTTGAGAAATATTCTTTCAAACAAAAGGAAAGGAATAAATTGATTACAATTTCCCGGAAATCGAAAACTTTGTCACAACAATTGCAACGAAATTCACATAAAATAAGCTCGTGAAGGAATTATTGTCTGTTTCGGTAGTTGGGCTGTGTCGGGAGGAAACATTTTTAAGTTGTTTCAAGATGGTCGATAGCATATAATACGCAACGTGTAATCAAAAGGAGTGTGATTCATGAGAGCACCTACGTTTAAGAAAGGTGGCGTGCATCCTGCGGACAAAAAGGAGATAAGCAAGGGAAAGCCCATCGAGGTACTTCCCATGCCGAAG
Source organism: Bacteroides uniformis (assembly GCA_963618365.1). Taxonomy (GTDB): domain Bacteria; phylum Spirochaetota; class Spirochaetia; order Sphaerochaetales; family Sphaerochaetaceae; genus RUG023. The sequence continues at coordinate 11,019 of CAVESN010000017.1, read as the reverse complement.
GAACTTCTTGTCTCTCTTTCCCAGCATCTCGGAGCCCCTGCAAAAGCCCTCAAGGCGAAAGGGGAACATGTAGAGAGGGGGGAGAGGATTGGTGAGGCCGCAGGGTTCATCAGCGCCGATGTGCATAGTCCGGCAACCGGTACCATCGTCGACATCAAGCCCGTGAGGCTTGCAAGTGGAGTCCTTTGCGACGCATTTGTCATTCAGCCTGACGAAGTGCAACCAGCCTGGCCCAGCGAGAAGTATGACTGGAAAAGCCAAGAGCCAAGCGAATTGCTTATGCAAGTCAAGAACTATGGCATCGTAGGCATGGGAGGTGCAACATTCCCCGCCCACGTGAAGCTCAATGTTCCCATGGACCGGTTGGTTGAGGCGGTAGTGGTCAATGGAGTCGAATGCGAACCCTACCTCACCGCTGACTACCGTATTGAGATGGAGAAGGCCACAGAGGCCATAGAGGGTGCCCTGATCGCCCAAAAGATCACCCATGCCAAGCGGGTAATCATCGGTATTGAGCTCAACAAGCCCGATGCTATCGCACATTTTAAGGAGATAGTTGAAAAAGAGGGGCTTTGTGTCGAAGTCATGGGGCTGAAGATGAAGTATCCCCAGGGAGATGAGAAGCAACTGCTGAAAGCTACCTTGGGTAGGGAGATTCCTTCCGGGAAGCTTCCGCTTGATGTGGGGGCGGTAGTGTGCAACATGGGAACATGCTATGCGCTCTACCAGGCCATCGTGCTTCATCGGCCCCTTGTGGAGAGGGTTGTTTCGGTTACCGGAGAATGTATCAAGGAGCCCAAGAACCTGCTTTGCCCGATTGGCACGAAGGTGAGCGACCTGCTCACTTTCTGTGGCGGGTGCAGCCAGGAGCCGGAGAAGCTCGTCAGCGGTGGACCCATGATGGGATTCTCCTTCTTTAGCATGGACACGCCTGTTTGCAAGGGAACAAGCGGAATACTTGCTCTTGCTCCCGCCAAGGAGATAAGGCAGACCGCTTGCCTCAATTGCGGCAAGTGCGTATCCCATTGTCCGATCGGCCTCATGCCGAACAAGCTCTATCGGCTCATCACCCATGCGCAATACGCTAAGGCAATGGAGAACGATTTGATGGATTGCAAAGAGTGCGGGTGCTGTTCCTACAGTTGTCCTGCAGGACTTCCGCTTGTCCAAGCGATGAAGACAGGCAAGAAGCTGGGGAGGAAGAAGAAATGAATGGGCAGATTTTGACGGTATCCACTTCGCCGCATGTGCACTCCCGGCAGAATACCGCTTCGATCATGTGGACGGTCAGCCTTGCACTGGCTCCCGCCTCACTGTGGGGTATCTATTGTTATGGTCCGAGGGCATTGCTCGTGCTGTTGGTGTCAATCGCCACCACAATTCTTGCGGAGCTTCTTGCGGACAAGCTTACAGGTCAGCCTTCCACGCTTTGGGATGGTTCGGCCTTTTTAAGCGGTCTTTTGGTGGGATTGAACATGAGCCCTAACATTCCCCTCTACGTTCCCATCATCGCAGGCTTGTTCGCCATGCTGGTTGCCAAGTGGTCCTTCGGAGGTCTTGGCGCAAACTGGGCGAATCCGGCTATTGCAGGAAGAGTCTTCGTCTTCTTCGGTTTTACCAGTGCGATGAGCTCCTTCCGGCTTCCTTCCTCCTTGGAGAAGGTGCTTTTGACTAAGCCGGGGCTGGATGCCATGGGAAGTGCGACCCCGCTGACTTTCCTGAAGAGCGCATGGACAGAAGGCGCGAGCGTTGATGTCCTTAAGAACGCTTCCTATCCCTTCACCCAGTTCGCGGGGAAAGTGGGAGAGGCTCTTCATGTGAGTCCCTATGCCGTGGATGCCTTTGTGGGAAACATCGCCGGAACCATTGGAGAGGGTAGCGCATTGCTTCTCATCCTTGGAGGGATCTATCTCCTTTGCAAGAAGATCATCACCTGGCACATTCCTGTGGTCTATCTTGCGGCCTTTGCCTTGCTCAACTGGCTTTTCGGAGGATTCGCCCATGGGCAAGGTTTTGCGAAAGGAGAAGTGCTCCTTCCCTTGTGTACCGGTGGTCTCTTTCTTGGGGCCATTTTCATGGCAACGGACTATGTCACTACCCCTTCAACCCACAAGGGGGAGATCATATTTGCCTTCGGATGCGCACTGTTCACCTTCCTCTTCAGGAATTTCGGTTCGATGCCGGAGGCTGTCTCCGTTTCCATTCTGATGATGAACATCCTCACTCCGACCATCGACCGGTATGTGAAGAACCGTAAGTTCGGGTATGTGAAGCCCCAGAAGAAAGGAGGAAACGGATGAACAAGGACATGGCGAAGAACCTTCGCTACGGAGCGACCCTGCTTTCCATTTGTGCGGTTTGCTCTCTCGCACTCTCTGTAGTGAACAAGATTACCTTTCCTGTTATCCAGGAACATAATGCACAAACCAAAATTGCCGCACTTCAGCCCCTTAGCGGTGGCATGACTATCGGAGAAGAGAAATCCGTGGATGGCGATGGTGTTGTTTCCAGCACCTATACGCTTACCAAAGAGGGGAAGACTTGCGGATATATCCTTACCTTGAAAGGAAGTGGTTATGGCGGTGATTTCTTCTTGCTTGCCTCCTATCTTTCAAGCGGTGAAGTTATCAATGCAAAAATGCTGAGCGACAGCGAGACACCCGGTCTTGGCAAGAAGAGCGAGGAGGATTGGTATATGGAGAAGTACAAGGGGACGGGAACTTCGTCCAAGCCTGTTCCCACTTCCAAGTCGATGCTCAGCAAAGAGGATTCTGATGCAATCAGCGGTGCCTCGGTAACCTTTAGTGGCATCAGCAAGAGCATCGCGTATGGTTCTGAGTTCGTGATTCGTATGGGAGGAGCCAAATGAGCGGTCATGTGAAAGAGTTCACCAAGGGTTTCTTCCGTGAGAACCCGACTTTCATCGTCATGTTGGGCCTTTGTCCGACCCTTGGCACTACGACGATGGTTTCCAACGGTATGGGTATGGGACTGGGGGTCATTTTTGTCCTTGTCTTCAGCAACATCCTGATCAGTCTTTGCAGGAAAATTATTCCCGCATCAATCCATATTCCCGCCTACATTGTCATCATTGCCACGCTTGTAACCTTGTTGCAAATGCTTTTGGAAGCGTATGTGCCATCGCTGTATGCTTCTCTCGGCGTCTATCTTCCCCTTATCGTGGTCAATTGCATCATCCTCGGAAGAGCCGAGGCTTTCGCATGCAACCATGGAGTGCTTGATAGCGCACTTGATGGACTTGGCATGGGCATGGGGCTTACGATGAACCTGACGATCATCGCCTTGATCAGAGAGGTCCTTGGAGCTGGCACCATAACCCTCTTCCCCATGGGAGATTGGAATGGTGTGATCAACGTACCCATTCTTCATAGCACCCCTTGCCGGGTTATGACGCTGGCATCTGGCGCCTTGCTGCTCATGGGCTATTTGCTTCCTGCGTTCAAGGTCTTGATTGCCAAGATTACGGCCGAGAAGGAGGAAATGTGATGACAATTGTTGCGATTCTTTTGACCTATATTTTCATCAACAACTTCATTCTCGTTCAATTTCTTGGACTTTGCCCTTTCATCGGCGTCTCCAAGAACAGCGAGAATGCCATCGGCATGGGAGTTGCGGTTACTTTTGTCACTGCCATTACCAGTGCCGTCTGCTGGTGCGTCTACCATTGGTTCCTCGTCCCGTTCGGACTCGAGTACCTGGAGACGCTCACCTTCATCCTGGTCATTGCTAGCCTTGTCCAGTTTGTCGAGATGGTCATCAAGAAGATCAGCCCACCGCTGTACAAGGCTTTGGGAATCTATCTTCCTTTGATCACCACCAACTGTGTCGTGCTGGGGATAGCCATCATCAACATCACCAACAAGTACAACCTTATTGAGAGCTTCTTTTCCGGCCTTGCATCCGGCCTGGGTTTCACCCTTGCCATCGTTTTGATGAGCAATATCCGTGAGCGGCTTGAGTACAAGCCGGTGCCTAAGTTTTTCAGGGGAGTGCCTATCGCCTTCATTTCCGCGGGTTTGATGGCGCTTGCCTTCATGGCGTTCGACAAGTCTCTTTTGACGAACCTGCATTTGGTCTAAGGGGGAAGGGATGGTTGCTATTGTCAGTGCGGTAGTATTGGTCGCCATCATGGGCGGCTTGTTCGGGTTCTTGCTTTCCTGGGCCGAGAAGAAGCTAGCGGTACGCAAGAATGAGAAAGAGGAGGCTCTCGAGGCTATCATGCCTGGGGCCAACTGTGGTGGTTGTGGCTTTGCCGGATGCAGCGCTTATGCGGATGCAGTGGCAAGCGGAGAGGCTGAGATCGGTCTTTGCAATCCTGGCGGAAGTGCCCTGGCCGCGAAAATGGGCGAGATCATGGGTGTCGAGGTTGCAGAAGGAGATGGAAGGAGGAGAGTGGCCCACGTTTTCTGCAAAGGAGACTGCACCCATTCCAGTCAGGATTACCGCTATAAGGGAATTGCCGATTGCAACAGTGCGGCATTGCTCTTCGGAGGTGCCAATACCTGCAAGAGCTGTTGCCTCCATCTTGGTTCCTGCATCGCCGTGTGCCCTGTGGGTGCTATCAGCAAGAACCAGGAAGGGCATATCGTTGTGGATGAGAAAAAGTGCATTGGATGTGAGAAATGCGCCAAGGTTTGTCCTACCGGCGCAATGAGGATGTTGCATGAGGATAGCGAGTTCGTGGTAGACTGCTCTAGCCATGAGAAGGGGGCCTTTGTCAAGAAGGCCTGCTCCGTGGGATGTATCGGATGCATGATCTGCCAGAAGAAATTCCCCGAAAGCGGATTCAAAGTGGAGAGTTTCCTCTCCTCCTTTGATCAAAGCGTCCCACACCCTCAGGCCCAAGATGCGATGGAGGCTTGCCCGGTAAAGGCGATTGTAAAACGATAAGGTATGCGGATTCTCTTCGGCGGATACAGTCAAATAAGCGCAGGCACCCCTCATGCTGTCTTTGAGCGGGTGCTTGAGTCTGTGCTCAAGCCTATCTTGACTTCCATCTACCACAGTGATGGAGCATGTTTTTCCCTTGCTCTCTCCGGAGCGGAAATGGAATGGCTCCATAACACCAATCCAGGATTGAACATGGTTATCCGCGAGCTGGTGAACAAGAAGAGAGTCAACATGGTCGGGGGAGCCTATTGGCAGGGAATATTGTCCCTTCTTGCTCCCAAGGACCGTGTGTCCCATATCGAGAAGGGGACAAGTGAGATCCGGAGGGTCTATGGGGAGCGGCCCAACAGCTATTTCTTCTATGCGCAGGTCTTCTCTCCCCATTTGCTCAACACTCTCTCGCTGTGCGACATGACAAGGATTCTGATCGGCCCTTGCAGCGGAATGTGCGGTGTGGGTCCCGAGAGACCGTTTCGGATGCATGAGTTGGACAAGGAGATAGTGGTCCTTCCCATCTCCAGCATGGCAAGTTCCCTTACCAGGAATTATGCGAATGGGACAATCTCGTTTCCTGTCTATCTCAAGGAGATGCAGTCCATCTTCTCCCCTCAGGGGGATGGGGAGGTTGTCCTTTTCTTGAATCTTGACCAGCTTGCCCAGGCAAACATCAAGAAAGAAGAGATTGAACAGCTATGCAATCTGATTTTCACCCATGGGAGTCTCCCCATCGATGCATTTGACGATACCAAACTGATAGGGTATCAATGTGACGGATGGTATGGTGATGATTGCAACCATTTTGCCTCTCCTTGCTTCAACTCCCTCTTTCTCAAGGATGAGTTCCTAGCGAGCCTGTATGGACGGTACGTGGTCTTTGGAGAGCTTGCCAGAAACTATAAGAAAAACCGTGAAGTGAAAAAGCAAATCGAGAAATGCTTGCTCAAGGCAGGTACAGGCTCCCCCTATGTCATGGATGCGGCAGCTACGATGGTGCGACAGGAACCAAGGCAGTATGTTTCCAGGCAAATCAACGAGGTGGAGAGCTTGCTCAACCGTGAATCCGAGATGCAATTTCCCCCGGTGTTTGACTACAACAGGGATGGTATTGACGAGTATCGCATGACAACCAAGACCCTGAAGTGTCACTTGTCTCCCAAAGGAGGAAGTGTTGAGGAACTCTCCTCCTTTGTGACTGGTTACAATTTTGCCATGGCGGCGCTTCCTTTAAACGGGTGTGGTTCTCTCGTTTCCTCCTTCGTTCAGGGCTTTGGGGTGCGGCTTCCTCTTTGTTCAGACCTCTTCCTTGCCGAGGGAAGGGAAATCCCTTCCCTTTCTTTCGGGGCCAAGGGTGACGAACTGGCTGAGGCACTCTACCAAGTGGATGATTCGCTTAAGGAAAAAGGGGAGTACCTCTTTTCCTGCACCCGTGGCAGCATCCTTATACGCAAGCATTACAAATTCCTCCGGCAAAACACATTGTCTTTGGAAGTGACATTGAAGCATGAGGGAGGAAAGGGCACGGAGCGGGGTAAGTACGGGCTTTGCTGTCCTCTTACCGTGCTTCCGAGCCGTAGCCCTGTCACCATCGAAGTCAACGAGGAGCCGGCTAGGCGCTATCGATCAACCACGGAAGGGGAGAAGGTTATTTCACATGTCCATACCGCCAGAGCAGTTGGAGTCATGAACGTAACCCTTTCCAGCCCGCTTTCCTATACATTGGTCAAGGAGAGGGTTTTTCTCAAAACCCATACGGTCCTCGGTCTAGAGGATATCACCCTTTTCCACTTGATGGTCCCCATGTGGGAATACGTTCTCAAACCCGGTGAATCTCTCTCCTTCACCCTTTCGCTACGCGTCGATAAGAAGAACGACTGAGGTTTGTTGCATCTTTTCACTTTCTTCAAGTATGATAAAGGCATATCAGTAGAAAGGACGTTGCCATGTTTATTCAGAATAAAGCCATGTTTGAAAACATCAAGGAAGAAGCCTACCAAGAATGGAGGCGTCTTTGACAACTCTCCCGTCAAAAAACAGATAACAGACCTTGAGCAGCAGACTTCCAGTGACGGTTTCTGGAACGATAAGGATGGTGCAAGCAAGATTTTCTCACAGCTTGCCGAATTGAAGAACTCCTACGAACCGTGGAAGGAGCTTGTTGCCAAAATCGACGAGACAAGCGAGTTGATAGAGCTTTACGCGTCGGAAGAGGACGACCCGGAAATCCAAGAGCAGATAGAAAAGCAAATCCAGGAAGTGCATGAGCAATTCCAGAGCTTGCGGCTGAAGACCATGCTCAGCGGAAAATTCGACAAGAACAATTGCTTCCTTTCCATCCATGCCGGTGCGGGCGGAACGGAAGCGTGTGATTGGGCGGGTATGCTAGAGCGCATGTATTTGCGCTATTGCGAGCGAAACGGATTCAAGGCGGAGGTTGAGGACGAGCTTGAGGATGAGGAAGGCGGCGGCATCAAGAGCTGCACCATCCGCATCGAAGGGCAATATGCCTATGGATACCTGAAAGGGGAGGCTGGAGTCCACCGTCTTGTGCGCATAAGTCCCTTTGACGCTGCAAAACGTAGACATACCTCTTTTACTTCGGTCTATGTTTCTCCGGAAGTGAATGACGATATCGAGATTGAGCTCAAGCCTGAGGATTACCGCCTAGACACCTACCGTTCCGGGGGAGCAGGTGGCCAGCATGTCAACAAGACCGACAGCGCTGTGCGTATTACCCACTATGCCACCGGGATAGTGGTGCAATGCCAGAATGAGCGATCCCAATACATGAACAAAGATGTCGCATTCAAGATGCTTCGCGCAAAGCTCTATGAATATTATGAGCAAAAGCGGAAGGAGGAGCATGACAAGAATGCTATTGCCAAGAAGGAGATAGCTTGGGGCAGCCAGATTCGAAGCTATGTCTTCCAGCCCTACACGATGGTGAAGGACCATCGCACAAATTTCTCCGTTGGCAACATCCAGGGAGTCATGGATGGAGACATCCAGCCTTTCATCGAGAGTTTCCTTGTGTGGAACAAGGAGAACGGAGTGCTTGATTGAAATCAAGATGGACGCAAATCCTCTTTTTAGCCTTGCTCGCTTCTCCCCTATGCGCTGATTCCTGGCGCATAGGGTGCGTGAGCCTCAACCCGGAAACCACTCCCTTCCATGAACTCGTAGTCAATCAAGCCAAAATTCATCTTTCCCATACCTCTCTCCAATATCCCGAATGGGAGTTTTCTGAACATGAGCGGCAAAGGCAATGGGATGAATGGGAGAGCTGGGCCAAGGCCTATGCAAACCTGTCTCTTCCCTCATGGGGTCAGGAGGAAAGCTTCTCTATAGCCTTGGTACGGGATGTTGCCTTGGAGGAGGTTCCTTATGACCAGAATCTTGCATCCTTGGCCAGGGAAGGAAATCTTTCATGGTTCTGCGACCTAGAGGGGTATGACGAGATACTCTATGACGAGAGCACGGATCTAGGGGGCCAGAGAAGAAGAACCCTTTCCTGCTATGTGAGGGCATCGGACAAAGCCACGGAGCTTGTCGACGCGTTGAGTTTCCAGGATGACGCTGGTGACTTGAAGGGGGAAGTGACCCTTGCCTTAAGGGAAAGCAACCATGAGGAAAGAGAGGGAGCGCTTGTTCTTCAAAACATGGCCCCCTCACTGAAAATCGAGGTGGACGGTTCCCCTTCTGTGAGGGATGGTGAGCTTCTGATCCTTCCCGAGGGAAACCATACACTTACGCTCAGCTCTGCCGGATACGTGACAAGAACCATTGATGTGGAGATTACGAAAGGGAATGTGGTGGGTTTGGATGCTTCCCTCTTAAGAATGCGGCTTCCCTCCCTGACACTTGTCAGCGAACAAGGAGAGGTTTCCTGGTTTGTGGATGGTCTTTTTCGCAAAAGCGGATCTTCCCTGACACTCGAAAATCCCGAGTTGCCTTTGCTTGTCATGGCTACTAAGGATGGATTTCTCACCCAGAGCCATCAGCTTACCAAAAGTGAGGACCTTGTTGCCTTCAGGCTCTCACCGGATTGGATGCGTAACGCTTCCGTCAGTACCGATGTGCAGAAACAGTTCTATGGCTCCTTCTTCTCATTGATTGCCAGTGTGGGTTTGACGCTTGCGTATCCCACTTTGTATAACGTATATGGGGATGGCAATTATCTTGCTGGCGGTTTCTATGTAGCCTGCCAGGGTGCGGTTGCCATGAGCGCGATCAGTTTGGTGCGCTCCCTTTTCAATTACTCCGTTACCACGATGCGGCAATGATGCCAAAGGATGTGCGATGTTCAAACAGTTTGGAGAAAAGCTGAAAGCCCTTTTCAGTAGAAATAGTTTCCATGAGCAGGATTTGGAGGAGCTTGAGGATTTTCTTATCGAAGGGGACCTCGGACCACAAATGGCGATGAAGATAAGTGATTCGGTGAGGGAAGAGGCCAAGTCCGCCAAGCCTAAAACCACCAAGGAGTTGCAGGAGCTTGTCAAATCGCTGTTGGAGGATAAAGTGAAATCCTACCAGCCCACCATAGAAGACAACGCTCCCTACCTCTTTCTTTTCCTTGGGGTGAACGGGGTTGGCAAGACCACCACTATCGCAAAGCTTGCAAACCTTTACAAGAAGCAAGGGCACGAGGTGCTTCTCTGTGCGGGAGACACATTTCGCGCCGCTGCTGTGGAGCAATTGGAAATCCATGCTCAGCGGCTAGGGCTCCGCATTATCGTCCAAAAGAACGGAACGGATCCCGGGAGTGTGGTCTTTGATGCCGCAACCAGCATCCAAAGCAAGGGGAAAGGTGTGCTTCTTGTCGATACGGCAGGAAGAATGCACACCAAGGAGCACCTTGTACGTGAGCTTGCGAAGATTGACAAGATTGTCCGGGCCAAGGGCTTTGATGACAACCATTATAAGAAATTTCTTGTAATCGACAGCACTACCGGCCAAAACGGAGTCAGCCAGGCACTTCTTTTCCATAATGCAATCAAGATAGACGCTCTTGTCCTTACCAAGTACGACAGCCTTTCAAAAGGGGGAGCGCTCTTGCAAATCGGAGAGAAGCTTGGAATCCCTGTATCCTTTGTAGGAACAGGGGAAGGGTATGATGATATCCAGAGTTTCGACAGGGAGCAATTCCTTGATACATTGGTGGGTCTTCGCACGTGAGATGAGAGCCATCCTCCTTTTCCTTTTCCTGCTTGGTGCAAGCCCTCTCTTTGGAGAGGTGAGGAAAGTGTACCGTGATGACGGAGCGCTACTGGAAAGAATCAGCGACGATGAAAGGGAACAATTTGTCTATGATGAGGAGGGGAGGCTTGTACAAGTCAAGGTGAGTGACAATAAGGGACTTTCCTCCCTCACTTTTTTCGCCTATGACCTTTATAGCGGAAATCTTTCCCTTGTTCAGGAAGGTTCCCGAGTCAGCTTCTTCTTCCCCGACGGATTCTCCATCGGTGACGATGTTTCCTTCGAGCAGTTCGGAAAGATGCAAGGATCTTACTATGTCCGCAGCAACATCAAAGGGGGTGTTGACCATCAACTGCAAAGCTCCCTTGCCCTTGATGATGAGGGGAACTTTGTCCATTCTCGCTTTGAGGGGGGCTTCGAGTATGAGGAGTGCTATGATGCGAAAGGTAATCTCATCTCCCTTAGGGTGAGTGAGGGAGAGCTTTTGGTCCAGCTTACCGAGAACGTCTATGACGAAGAGGGTGTGCTTCTCAGTCAGAATGTCACCTATCAGGATGGAAGGAAGGAGACCCGCTTCTATGAGAAGGGTGTTCTCTCCTCCCTTGTGGAAATTTCGCATGATCTAGTCGAGAAGGAAACCATTTTTTCTCCTGTGAAAGTGGAAACGGTCTATGACAAGGGATTCCCCTACGCACGTATCACCTACGGGGAGAACGGTGTGGGCGTGAAGAATGTGGAGTACTTATGACGGTCAACCGAATGCTTCTCATCCGCTATGGTTTTTCGAGGCAGAACCACCATCGACAAAACAATATCAGGCTTGCCATTTCCATAGCATTTTGCGTCGCTGTCATGCTTGTGATTCTTTCCGCCATGCAGGCGTTGGCATGGGGGAGGATGGAAAGTGTTCGTACC
>CAVESN010000016.1:23475-27105 GCA_963618365.1 Bacteroides uniformis | reverse complement strand
GCTGTATTTTGCACATCACGACAGGAGTTTCATAATGGTTATTCTTTGTTTGAATTGCGGTTCTTCTTCCGCCAAATACCAAGTGTATGACTGGGAAAAGAAAGATGTTCTTTGCGTAGGAATTGTAGAGCGTATCGGACAGGAGTACTCGACGATTGAGCAGAAGTCCGTCGGGAAGGAGACCTACGAAGCCAAGTTCTCCGCCCCCTCCCACAAGGAAGCGATTGACATGGTGCTCAAGATGCTACAGGACAAGACCTATGGCGTCATCTCCGACCTGAAGGAGATTGGAGCTGTCGGGCACAGGGTGCTGCATGGCGGGGAGACCTTTAAGAAATCGGCCTTGGTCACCGATGAAGTCATCGAGGAGCTGAAGAAAGTGAAGCCGCTTGGACCGCTGCACATGCCCGCCAACATCATGGGCATCGAGGTTGCGCGCAAAGCGCTTCCTGGCGTTCCTCAGGCAATTGTAATGGACACCGCTTTCCATCAGACCATGCCGCCGGAAGCGTACATGTATGCCGTTCCTTACGAATGGTACACAAAGTACAGTGTCAGACGCTATGGCTTCCACGGAACCAGCCACCTCTATTGCGCAAAGCGTGCCGCTGTGCTTCTTGGAAAGGAAAACAAGGATACCAATGTCATCATCTGCCACATCGGCAATGGCGCTTCGGTAGCTGCAGTGAAGAATGGCGTCTGCATTGACACCAGCATGGGACTCACCCCGCTCGAGGGTCTGGTCATGGGAACACGCAGTGGCGACATGGATCCCGCCATCATGCCCTACATCATGCAGAAGACGGGTATGACGGCACAGGAGATGGATACCGCGCTCAACAAGAAGAGCGGTCTTATCGGCATTTGCGGAATGAGCGATCGGCGAGACGTACAGAAAGCCGCCCTTGAGGGGAACGAGAAAGCGCAGCTTGGCGTTGACCTCGAATGCCACAGACTCAACAAGTACATCGGCGCCTATTGCGCATTGCTTGGCAGGGTCGACGCTATCGTCTTCACGGCCGGCGTAGGAGAGATGGGAGAGCAGATCCGTAGGGGTGCATGCCAGAACCTTGAGTTCTTCGGCATCAAGCTCGACCAGCACAAGAACGATATCTGCCATTGCCGGAACGCCGAGGAGTGCATCTCCACTGACGACAGCAAAGTCAAGATCTTCGTCATCCCGACCGATGAGGAGCTGGTTATCGCGGAGGACGCCCATGCGCTTATGGAAGGCACCTATGACGTGCACACCAACTTCCACTACTCCTTCGAGGATCCGAACTATGTGAATAAGGGCAGGGCAAGAGCACTTCCCGCGCAGCTTCAGAAAAAACCGGAGCTGAAGGAAATACTTGCTGTCCCACCCAAGGCCACAGTAAACATCTACAATCTGTAAAAGGGAAGGCTCTAGTAAAGTGTTGGTGACTTCGGTAACTATTCACCCCTATAGAATAGCCAATAGAGTGGATATTGTATGGATAAGTCACCAAAACTACACTTAAGCCAAAGGGAAAGGCGCTTTCAAATGAAAGCGCCTTCTTCATTTGTCCCCTTTGGCAAACGAAGAACCGTGGCAGGTTGCACACACAAGGAAGCACTTCAGACGATTTCATGGTCACCATACTGGCACCTCCCTCCCCGTACGAATTGGTAGGTAAGCCATCCAAGACCTTCGCATTACGGTGCTGACGGCATGGCAGCAGAAGTAAAATCGAGCCAAGTTCTTAAAAATGAGGGAGACCTGCCATTCACAAGTCTCACGCTTTCCACCTTGGTGAGAATTACCGGACCATACAAGGTTTCTTTGAATCAAACTTCCAGTGCGGAATCAGGTATTGCATGCTGATAGCGTCATTCCTGTCCCAGTAGGAGAGCTTGTTGTACAGCTCATTGGCTTTCATCACCTTGTCCATGTTCACTTCTATGCCAAGGCCCGGGGTGTTGTCCACATGAATCTTGCCATTCACGATCTTTGGCGGATTGTTGGTAAGCTCGTCATGTCCTTCCTGCCAGATCCAATGGGTGTCGAGGGCGGTGATGTCTCCTTTTGCCGCAGCCGCACATTGCACGTACTGCGCCAGAGTGATGTCGAAATGGTTGTTGGAGTGAGATCCCCATGTCAGTCCCCAGTCGGCAAGTATCTGCGAACAGCGGATGGAGCCTGCCATTCCCCAGAAATGGGGATCCGCAAGTACAATATCGACACTCTTTTCGATGATGGCATGCTTGAGCTGCCTCCAATCGGTCGCAATCATGTTTGTCGCTGTCGGCTTGCCAGTTGCCTCTTTGAACTCAGCCATGGTTTCTCTTCCTGAGTACCCGCTTTCTGTTCCACAGGGATCTTCCGCATAGGTCAAGGAAGAACCTTTGCAGAGACGGATTGCGTCACTCAGCTTCCATGCGCCATTGGGGTCTATGTTGACTCTTGCCTTGGGGAACCTGCGTGCAACCGCCTCTATCGCCTCCATCTCCTCTTCACCTCGAAGCACTCCGCCCTTCAGCTTGAAATGCTCAAATCCATATACCTCGTTGAGAGCTTCAGCCTCCTCTACAATGGAGGAAGCATCCATGTGCGGCTTTCTGCGAATCTTGTACCAGGGATTGGAGGAGCCACCTTCATCAATGTAGGGCAAATCACATTTCCTTGTGTCTTCGATGTAGAAGAGGTAGCCCAAAATCGTCACATCCTCCCTCACCCTTCCATCGCCAAGCAGGTCGCACACGGGGCAGCCAAGAAACTTTCCCATCAAATCCAGCAAGGCCGCCTCGATGGCGGTCTCGCCATGGACTATGTCCTTGAGCTTGGACAGGTCAAGGTTCTGCAAGCTTTCCGCATTGGCGCTCTTGTTGTGGATGCCTGCAAGCTCCGCGATAATCGAGCGGTACTCGCCAATCGGCTTTCCCACCACAAACGGAATAGCCCTCTCCAAGCTCTCCTTGATTGCCACTCCCCCATGGACCTCGCCGAAACCCATGTTGCCGCTGTTATCCTTGAGCAAGACAAGGTTGCGCGTGTAATAAGGAGCATGGCAGCCGGAAAGGGAAAGCAGCATGGAATCATATCCGGCAACCGGAATGACCTTCATCTCTGTAACTATTGGTGTATGCATCATCTCTTTTCTCCTCAAGATTCTTTTGCAAAAGGCAAGAGGTTTCCCTCTCCATCGAAGGCAAGTTCCTTGAAACCGGAAACTAGCTCAAGGTTTTCATTGGCAAGCACCTCTTGCTTCAATGCCTCACTTACCTGAATCCGTGTAAGCTCCAAAGTGTTGGGAATCCGGATGATCCGGGGATTCTTCCGGTCAATGCAGGTGCATGTCCTCAAGCAGGCCAATATGGCCTCCTCGTCGTTTTTCATCACCATCGGGATCTTTGTTCCCTCGATGACAAGGCTTGTCATACCGTTGATATAGGCCAATGCCGGTTTCGCTTTGTCGTAAAGTCGTTTTGTCGTCACATCTGCGGTTCCCACTCCGATGCAATTCCCATGGCTTGCATCGCTAAGGTCAAGAACGCACATGCGCTGGGCTTCCATGCCGCCAGAAGCAAACTTGGTGACAAACCTGCCGGTCACATTGGGATCCATTCCGCTGCCGGAGAAGTTCTTTCCCATTGCATCAACCACCAGAA
>CAVESN010000016.1:22626-23465 GCA_963618365.1 Bacteroides uniformis | reverse complement strand
ATATCACAAGAGGGAAGCAAAATCTTGGGCATTCTCGCTCTTGCAATCTCTAGCAGCTTCGGCTCCTCTTCGGGAATCTCCCCTGGCGTAAGAACACGAACCATGCATGTCTGGTCGGCCGAGTTCTCCACCACTCCGATTCCCAGGAGAATGGGAGCTTTCCTAAGGATTACTCTTCCGAACGCCTCGATGTTCTTCGTCATCTTCCCGAACCCATCGTTGTGGCAAATCTCCGCGCCATGCTGCTTACCCAGCCCAATAGCCATCATCTTCATCAATCCGCTCTCATACGGGCCGCGGAAACAAGTATGGGGCTTGATACGGTTGATAAGCACGATATGGTCGCTGCCTGCCGCATTGCGGTCAATGAACACCTCTTTCCCGTCAGGTGCCTGACCAATCTTGACAGTTGCCATATCGCTTTTGATCGGGCAACCCATCGCCTTCTCGGTAATCCCGTAGCTTTCCAGCATCTGTCGCTGTCCTTGAGCGGTTGCGCCACCGTGGGAACCCATGGAGGGGATGATATAGGGATTGCCACCAAGCTTCCTAATCTCGTCCACCACAGTCTTGACCATGACGGAAAGGTTGCGGATTTGCCTGGATCCGGCAGTGATTGCCACACTCTGACCTCTCTTCACCAAAGAGAGTTGTCTCCTGACCTCTTCTCTCTCGAACTCCTTAATAAGAGCAAGTGACACATCTTCAATCTTCTGCCCATCGAAATGCTGACGGACATATGCCATGCGGGGAAGGGAATTGGCATGCACTAGTTGGGAAATGAACTCGCAGGACTTAAAATCAAACTCCATGAACAACCTCCTAGTTAGCACAAAGCT
>CAVESN010000016.1:21088-22616 GCA_963618365.1 Bacteroides uniformis | reverse complement strand
AAGCTGGGGCAAACGCCCCAGCCTTGCAAATAAGCCAGTTATTTTGCAGTGATTTTCTTCGACCGCTGGGAATCCCAAATGGAGTACCCGATGGAAAGGACGATCAGGAACCACATGAAGTTTCCGATAGGTCTCTGGAAGAGACAGGCCAGCGATCCCTGGGAACCCTGAATGGCCTCGATGAAATACGCTTCGAGGTCGCGACCCAAGATGAAACCAATCAGGAAAGAAGGAGCGGAAAGCCCGATCTTGCTGAACAGATAGCCAACCACACCAAAGAGCAGCATGGTCCACACATCGAACATGTTGCCGTTGTTGGCGGAGTATGCGCCGACAACACACATAAGGATGATGATGGGATACAGCCGTGCCTTGGGCATGTTGATGACTTTGCTCACGTACTTGATTGGATAGAACATGACCAGGAACATGATGATGTTGGCAATCAGGAGGGCAAAGAGAATCGAGTTCCAGAGAACCGGGTTCTGGCTGATGAAAAGGGGACCGACACTCACGCCCTGCAGCATGAAGGCTCCCACAAGTACTGCTGTCGTCGAGTCTCCGGGAATACCGAGGGAGAGCAGCGGAATCAAGGCGCCACCGGTAAGACCGTTGTTGGCAGTCTCGCTTGCGACAAGACCCTCAATCGCACCGGTACCCAGAAGCTCGGGGTGCTTGGAGAAATTCTTCGCCTGCGAATAGCTGAGAAGCGAGGCAGCAGATCCTCCAACGCCGGGAAGAACGCCGACGAAGGTGCCAAGGAGCGCGGAGCGGACCAAGTTGACACCCTGTCCCTTGAAATCGGAGAGATGGAACTTCTTCGACTCGTCAGCATCAAGGGAGTTGGTAGTGAACTCGTTCTCCTTCATGCCGGTCTCAGCTTCCTCGAAGATCTGCGTCAACGCGAAGAGACCGATAATTACGGGAAGCAGGTTGAATCCCTCATACATGTACTTCTGCATACCTTGCGGAACCATACGGAAATGGGAGTTGAAGGAATAGCAGTTCATAAGGGAGACAAGCACTCCAAGGAATCCCGCGAAGATACCCTTGAGGATATCCCCCTTGCTCAGTGCCGCGATAACGGTGAGCGCGAAGAGGATGACGAGGAATTTCTCGACCGCGCCGAAATTGATGGCAATCTTGGCAAGCGGCGGAGTGAAGAGCCAAAGGCAGAAGAGGGAGATCATGCCACCAATGAAGCTGGAGGCGATACCGATCTTCAAGGCCTTCTCCCCTTCTCCACGGCGGGCCATCGGATATCCGTCAAACCCGGTGCAAATCGAGGAAGGGGTTCCAGGGATGTTGACCAGAATTGCAGGAATCAAGCCACCTGAGATACCACCCACATACAAGCCAAGGAGCAAGTAGAGGGAGGTGTTCAAATCATATGCATAGGTAAGAGGCAGGAAGATGGCTACCGCCATGGTGGCCGTCATTCCAGGGAGGGCGCCGAAGATGATTCCGACGATAACTCCCACAAAGCTCATAAGCAGATAACTTACAGAAAAAATCATCTCTATTCTCC
>CAVESN010000016.1:14696-21078 GCA_963618365.1 Bacteroides uniformis | reverse complement strand
CTATTCTCCTTTAGGGAAGCGTTACCTGGAAGATGGTTCCAAAGACGAACCATGTCACAACTGACCCGATGATGGAAATCACCAGGGAGAGAACCACAGACTTGACCCCCTCGTTCGCTAATCCGCCCCCCTGCTTGATGAGTAGCAGCTTATCCACTCCGCAATACAGGATGTTGAAGAAGAAGATGAGGATGATCGAGGCAGGGAGGAAGTGAATCGCCTTCATTGCGAAGGGATAGATGAGCAGCAGCACCATGGAGCCGAGAAGCTTCATCTTGTCCCAGTTCTCTGCCATGAACTGCTTGTTGAGATTGATGAACGGGGTATTCTCCTTCGCACAGCGAATTCCCCGCCGAATAAGGATAATCACAAGGAGGATTGCGAGAAAGCCGATGACAGCCGGCGGTACAATCCAATGTGCTTGCCCGAACGTGTAGTTAATTTTGAACATGAAAAACCTCCACAAAGGAGGCTGTCCCCTTTTGGAAGACAGCCTTTTTTGTACAAAACGGACTTATTTCGTCAATTCATCCATCGAAGGCACGCTCTTGAGTAGCGGAGCAATCGCATCACGCTTCGCATAGATGTACTTCTTGGTGGTAGCGGAGTCCATGTAGTCTCCTGCACCGAAGGACATCTTGGCAAGCGCATCCCTCATCTCCTGGTTGGCATTGGCTCTCTTCATGGCCGCGTCAAGCTCGGCAAGGAGTGCAGGATCCAGGTCTTTCGGACCATAAATCACGAAGTCCTTGCAGAAACTCCACTTCTGGCCGTCAAGGGTGATACCAAGGTCGGCATAGCTGGGCGCATCGACTCCCTCGAGGTTGTCAAGAAGGGCAACGACCTTCATGGCGATCTTCTTATCGTCGGTCTTGGTGTATTGGTTGACGCTGGTGTAGTCAGCGAAGATGATGTCCGCATTGCGGTCCCAGAGCAGCTGGCTCTTCTTGTCGAAGGATCCGCCGATCACGACATGCATGCGCTTCACCACATCTTCCCCATAGGTATCCTTGACCCACTTCCAGTAGACGACATATCCGATATGGGAGACACCACCCGCCTCGCAGGCGATTCTCAGGTTGGCGGAAGGATTGTTCTTCAGATACTCGGCAGCTCCGACAAGGTCGTCAAACGGAGCATCCTTGTAGGTCGCCCAGCAGGAGACGGCATTGATACCGCCACGGGGTCCTACAGTCAGGTTCTCAAGCGCATAATCCTGCGGCTGAGCCCCGAAAAGAACTGCGAGATAGGTCATATCGTGGAACATCATCAATGTGGAACCATCACCTTTTGCGGTGGCAAGGCCGTTGAAGGCAGGACCGGCACCGACAGCATCGCACTTGATGTTCGCACCGAGCTCCTTTCCAAGCGTGCGGCAGACAGTCTCCGCGACAAGATAGGAGTCACCACTTGTGGAAGTGGAACCGATGAGCATTCTCACGTTCTTTCCCTTGAAGGAAGCGGCACCTTCCGTTTGTCCGTTTGCAAAGAGAGATGATGCAGCCAGACTTACCATGGCCACCCAAGCCAAAACCTTTTTCATATATCCTCCTTATACGGGACATCCCGTACATTTGCAAAGTTTAGCGTACCAGGCAGGGTTTCTTCGGATCGAATTTCCACCCGGGAATCAAGTATTGCATCGCAGCCGCGTCATCGCGCACGCTGAGGTCATTCTCCACGAAGAGCTGATGGGCCTTCCTGATGGAATCCATATCCGCTTCGATTCCCAGCCCCGGCTTCTTCGGGTCAACGGTCAAGAAACCATCCTCAATCTGATAGGGATTCTTGGTAAGGTGCTCCACTCCCTCCTGCCAGATCCAGTGGGTGTCGATAGCGGTGGGGTTACCGGGAACAGCGGCACCGACTTGTGCAATCATGGCAAGGGAAATGTCGAAGTGGTTGTTGGAGTGGGAACCCCAGGTGAGTCCGAACTCATTGCAAAGCTGACCTACACGTACCGCACCCTGCATTGTCCAGAAATGGCAGTCGGCAAGAGGAATATCAACCGATTGCAGTTCAAGGCAGTGCCCGAACTGGCGCCAATCGGTATCAATCATGTTCGTCGCCGTAGGAAGCCCGGTGCGACGGCGGAATTCGCTCATAATCTCTCGTCCGGAGTATCCGTTCTCCGCGCCACAGGGATCCTCGCAATAGGAGAGAATGCCATGCATCCCCTTGCTGTATTCGACAGCCTCGTCCAGCGACCATCCGCCATTGGGGTCGAGAGTCATGCGTGCATCAGGGAAAGCCTTCTTCAGGGCGCGGATCGACTTCATCTCCTCACTTCCCTTCAACACACCGCCCTTGAGCTTGAAGTCCTTGAATCCATATTTGTCGCTGGTAGCCTTGGCCAAGGCAACAATCGAATCGGGGTCCATCGCCTTGTTGTGGCGGATACGGTACCATTCACAGGGAGAATCCTCTTCCGTCAGGTACGGAAGCGGAGTCTTGGTCCGGTCTCCCACAAAGAAAAGATAGCTCAGGCACTTAACTTTCTCCCGCTGCTGGCCGTCACCAAGAAGCTGTGCGACCGGCATCTCCAACCATTGCCCGAGCAGATCAAGGAGAGGCGCCTCGATGGCAGTCAGGACATGAATACCCGTCCTCTGGTCGAAAGTCTGGTCTCCTCTCACGTCATCCTTGTCGCTGGGAAGAAGCGCCTTGACTTTCTGGAGAGTCTGACGGTAGTCGGAGATGCGGGTGCCAAGCACAGCACTCTTCACCGATTCCAGCGCCTTGGTAACTTTTCCCACTCCCGGAACCTCCCCAAGGCCCTTGTTTCCTTGACTGTCCGTCAAGATGACGATGTTACGAGTGAAATAGGGAGCATGGGCTCCACTCAAGTTAAGCAACATGCAATCATGACCCGCTACGGGGATAACTTCCATCTCAGTGATATAAGGAACCATCAAAATCCTCCTGGAAAAAACGCTCTTCGCATTCCTGTTTATTTCCGCATGGAAACCCTAAACAGTCAACTTAAATTATAATTTTTTGCTATCTTTAAAATGTTTTTATAAAAACTTTTTACCACTATGCACCCAATCAACGAAATTGAGTAATCATTCCAAGGGAGCGGGATTCAAGAGGCAGATATAGTTGGAAAGACCCAGCTGCTCAGAAAACGTCTTCTTTCCGCTAGCTACATCAAGAATCAAGTCAAAGATCTCCTCTCCCACTTCCTTGATGCTCTTCTGGCCGCTCTCTATATAGCCAGCATCCACGTCAATCAAGTCAGGCCACATCTGTTTCAGCTCATGGCGGGTGCACACCTTGATGATAGGGGCCTCGCTCAGGGAATAGGGAGTGCCGCGCCCTGTCATGAAGACCTCAAGAGCCATGCCGCTCGCCAGCTGGCTGGGACCACAAATCACATCATTTGCACTCGTCGCCGCAAAGATAAGGCCACCCTTCGTGGCCCTCTCGCCACTGGAAAGCACATCCACAATCGGTGCGCTTCCGCTCTTTGCGATGGAGCCCATTGCCTTCTCCACGATATTGGAGAGCCCCCCAGCCTTGTTGCCAGGAGTGGGATTGCCGTCCCGGTCCATCCCCCCGCTCGCAAGATATGCATCATACCATGCCAGTTCGCGCACAAGCTTTTTGAAGGTAGCTTCATCGGCGCAACGAGAGGCAAGCTGTGGCGCACCATCACGCACCTCGGTCACTTCGCTGAACATGCATCCCGCACCGCCACTGACCAAAAGATCGCTCGCATATCCCGCAGCGGGATTAGCCGCGATACCGCTGAAAGCGTCGCTTCCCCCGCATTGGAAACCCACAAGGAGCTTTGAGAGGGGAAGCTCCTCCCTCCTTCTCTTATCGAGGATGGCAAGTTTCTTCCTCCCCATCTTGAGCATCGCATCCATCATCCCCGCAAAACCGCGTTGCTTTTGCAAAACAATCACATTCTCGGGTGTGTTCTCCTCCTTGGTGAGAATCAATTCGGGAGAAAGATGCTCGCATCCAAGACTTACCACGAAAAGCTCACCTCCGAAGTTGGGGCTGTGCATCAAATTGCGGATGGTGCGGATTGGAATCTCGCTGCCGGGGGCATTCACATCAATCCCGCACCCATAGACATGGTTGAGCGCAACGATGTCATCCACATGGGGATACAGGGGAAGAAGTTCATCCTTCATCCTCTTAAGCGCCGCATCCACCACCCCCTGGCAGCATTGCACCGTGCTGGTGATGGCAAGGATATTGCGGCTGCCAGCCCAACGCTCACCATCAATCGCATACCCCATCCAGCTCTTTCTAGGAGGATCAGGAAGAGAATTTTCGAGGTTGGTTCCCCAATGGAGCGTCTTAAGTGACGGAGAGGGAGCAACCACCATCTTGTGCTCGTTGATCCACTCCCCCCTTTTCACGTCACAAGTAAGATGCCCGAGAGTCACCCCATAGCGGATGACCGCATCCCCCTCATGCATATCTGAAAGGGCAATCTTGTGCGCCTGCGGTATATCCTCCAAAAGGGGGAACCCCTCATCGCACATGGCCCCTTTCTTAAGGTCGACTAATGCGACCACCACATTGTCTTTCTCGTTGATCTTGATTGTTGTTGCCATAGGTAAAGTATAACAGGAATCTTCCATCCACCTAGAAAAAAAGAGTGCCCACCCTCAAAAAAGGCAGGCACACGGACAAAACAGCCGAGGTTACTTGTTGCTGATCTTGGTACCGGAAATCTTTGCATAGTACTTGGCAATGGCACTATGGTCGTCGGCACCACAACCGTCAAAGTGAAGGTTCTCAAGAATCTCCTGGACCTCTACGGTCAAGGGAAGAGGAGCGCCCACCTTATGGCCGGTCTCGATGGCATTGTTCAGGTCCTTGATATGGAGGTCAATGCGGAAACCAGGCTTGAAGTTGTCGTCAATCATCATGGGAACCTTGGCGTTCATGACAGTGCTTCCGGCAAGTCCGCCCTTGATGGCCGCGAAGACCAGGGAGGGATCGACTCCCGCCTTCTTGACCATGGTGTAAGCCTCAGCGCATGCCGCGATGTTGACCGCGACAATAATCTGGTTGGCAAGCTTGGTGGTGTTGCCGGCTCCAATAGGACCGCACCATACGGCACTTGCACCCATCTGGAGCAGCAGCGGCTGATACTCGTCAAAGAGGGCCTTGTCGCCACCAACCATGATGGAAAGAGTTCCGTCAATCGCCTTCGGCTCACCACCGGAAACAGGAGCATCCAGCATCTTCACACCCTTGGCCTCGCATGCGGCGGCAACCTTCTGGCTGACAGTCGGCGCGATGGATGACATGTCGATAAGGACCTGTCCGGCATGGGAATGATCCAGCATGCCACCCTCGGAGAGAACGACCTGCTCGACCTGCGGCCCGTTGGGAACCATGGTAATCACCACGTCGCACTTCTCGATGATGTCGGCATTGCTCTTTCCCGCATGCGCACCGTCCTTGGTCACCGCATCGATGTTCGCCTGGTTCAAGTCATATACCCACACCTCGTTTCCATGCTTGAGGAGGTTGCGAACCATGGGCTTACCCATAATACCAAGACCGATAAATGCAATCTT
Source organism: Bacteroides uniformis (assembly GCA_963618365.1). Classification (GTDB taxonomy): domain Bacteria; phylum Spirochaetota; class Spirochaetia; order Sphaerochaetales; family Sphaerochaetaceae; genus RUG023. The sequence continues at coordinate 15,529 of CAVESN010000016.1, read as the reverse complement.
CATTTTCATTCTCCTTACTTTCAGATTCGTTATTTCGTATACTCAATCAAACCTGCTTTCTCCAAGCGGTCCAATTCCTTCTTCATGGCAAGCAGCAAACCTTCGTCCGTGGTGAGCATGGTCGGAGTATGGGCATAGCCGATATCGTTGCCGACCAGAAGCGCCACATCCTTTGTTCCTACCGGGAAGCTTGCCTTGTCCGTCATCAGACGGATCGGGTTCAACTCCTGCTGGGCTACAAAGGAACCCTCATAGTCCCCTTCAATGAACTTATTATAGATGGACATCACCAACTTGGGAACATAGTTGGCAGTGGAGGTCACCGCTCCCACCGCCCCGTGGCACATGGCTCCATAAATCAAAGTATCTTTTCCGCCAAGCACCTTGAGCTTCACATCCCTGTTAAGCCAGACGAATTGCTCGAGCTGCGTGAGGTCCCCTGAACTGTCCTTCATGCCGATGATGTTCTCATTGTCATGGACGAGCCTGTAGACCAGCTTCTGGGTCATGGGATATCCCGCCTTGCCTGGATTGTTGTACAGCAACATCGGTTTTCCATCGATGGAGCGGGCAATCTTGGTGAAGTGCTGGTAGAGCTCCTCCTCCGTCGGCTTGACGAACATGGGCTGAAGCACGCTGATTGCGGTGGCCCCTTCGTCAAAAGCCATCTTTGCCAGGCGAATGCACTTGGTGGTGCTGATAGACCCGATTCCCAAGAAGAGTGGCACCCTTCCCTTGACCTGGGAGGCAAAGATTCTCATTCCCTTGAGGTAATCCTCATCCTCCAATGCATAGAACTCTCCATTCGAACCAAATGCGAGAATCCCATGCAC
>CAVESN010000016.1:12050-14686 GCA_963618365.1 Bacteroides uniformis | reverse complement strand
TTGATATAGAAGCATGTAGAAAACAAATTCTATAAAGAGGTTAGATTTTCTCTTGGCTCTTTACCAACCTGCACACCGCCACCATCGTAGTATAAAGGTCTTCCTTGCAATGTGCGGAAAGTTCCTTGAAGCTGCCAGGCTTGTTCAGAATGGAGAAGACGCTGGTGAGTCCCATACCGTACATGCCACTCATATCGCCATCTATGGTGCCTACCACCGCCACCACGGGAACATCCTGCTTCTTCGCATGGGAGCAAATACCGCTGATAACCTTTCCCTGGATGGACTGACCGTCAATCTTCCCCTCTCCGGTGAAAACCATGTCGGCATCCTTAAGCCTCTCGTCGAATCCCACTGCGTCAAGCACCGTCTCGATTCCGCTCTTCAGCTGACTAGCAAAGAAGGCGACTGTACCAGCCCCCATGCCGCCGGCCGCGCCTGCGCCGGGAAGATCTTTCACATCTTTGCCAATATCGCGTTGTATCACGTCGGCAAGATGGGAAAGCCCTGCATCAAGACGGGCGACCATCTCCTGATCAGCTCCTTTCTGCGGACCAAAGACCGCAGAGGCGCCATTGCCACCACAAAGGGGATTAGTCACATCACACATAGTGATGCAGGAAAGAGAGGAAAACGCAGGATCAAGACCCGAGATATCGATATGGTCAATATCCTTCAAGGTGCCACCCACCGGGATGAAACTCTTTCCCGCCTTGTCAAAAAACTTGACACCACAGGCAGATGCGGCACCACAACCTCCATCATTGGTAGCCGAACCGCCAAGTCCGACAATAATCGTGGAAACCCCGCTTCTGGCAGCGGCAAGCATCAGCTCCCCCACTCCATAGGTAGTCATCTTCTCCGGGTTTTTGCAATCCTCCACCATGGGAAGCGCTGCGGCTGCGGCAAGCTCGATGACCGCAGTTTTCCCTTCATGGACAAGACCGTAGAACCCCTCCACCTTCGTTCCAGGGACAGGACCAGAAACGGGGAGCTTCACCAACTTTCCGGGAAGCGCCTTAAGGAAAGCCTCCGTGCTTCCCTCTCCTCCGTCTGCAACAGGAAGCGCAGTCGTCTCGCAAAGGGGAAACACCTCTTTGACAGCCTTCGCCATCAAACCGCAAACCTCCTCGGAACTCATAGTTCCCTTGAAGGAGTCAGGAAGAATCAACACATGTTTCATAACTACCTCTTTTTGGGGAGAGGTTCCTTGCGGCAATACAAAGAACCACCCCTAACACGAATCCATTAAATACCATTGAAGCAAAACTTGCAAAGGATTTGAAATTTTTCGACCTGTGCGGATAGAATCAAGCGGCTCTCTTTGATTTGCCCTTCCAACCAGCCTCTTTCAGGTTGAAAGAGATAGCTCTTTCTCTTATCCATTTGTCCCCGTTGCTGTTTTTGATTATGGTCTTCAATGTAGCAAAGGAACCGCTTCCCATGTTGGACCAGCTCATCCCGTTGTGCTTTGGCTGTCGGCAACCACGATGTGATTGAGCTTTCCGCTTGTATTGGAAGACATCCTCAAAGTTGAAAGCCCGACGCAATGCATGGCAGCATACGTTCTCCTTCTTTCTGGAGAGGTAAGACGCCATCTCGCCAGCATTCTTGATTAACTTGTCGCCAATGCTGTTGACATATGCAATCGCACCATCCACGTCGCCGACCCATTTGTGGTGGAGTATCCGCTTTACGGTCTCCTGTTTCCCCTCTTTCTTTCCTTTCATGCACATGGAGGAGAACTCCTTAATCCCCTTGGCGAGATGGTACCAGTCGAGGATGAGTTTCCATGGCCGCCACGAGAAGAACCTCTTTATGTTGTCCTTGATGTCGGTGGCGCCGTCGGGAAGGAACACAAGCCGCCAGTTTTCCATAAGCCTGTTCTCGAGCAGGAACGCCACAAGCATGATGAATGCGTTTGCCATACCTATGGCGGAAATGACATATACACGGCCGCGGGCCTGCACATGGATGACCGTGTTGGCGACATTCTTCCCGGCTTTGGCATACCCGGGATTGTTTCTCACGTCCTTCTGATGCTTCACAAGCACATCATCGACGCTGATGTATACGGCTTCAGCCTCATCGATTCTCTTGAACATTTCCTCATCCTGCATCAGGTTGGGGCTGGCGACAGAGACGGAGCCCTCCGGATGTCCAAAGGCCGGGCTGATTCGGATCGAAGTTGTTCTTCCTGAGCGTATCATTGACCGTTTCCGTCATTAATGCGGCCGCCTTCTCTCCCACCGAGAGGATATAGTCAGCCAGGGTCCTGTGATGGAGGAGCTCACCCTCTTCCCTGTGAAGGAACTCATTCATGACTTCTTCCGTGTCCCTGTATGAGTTCCGCTTTATGCACAGAAGCAGCTTCCCTGCACGCAGAGAGACAGCAGGCTTTTCTTCGGAGGCATGTTCTTTGATGCCTCATGGCTCAGCAGGACATTTAGGCAACCTATCTCCGCATCAACTTTAAATGGCCTTGTTTTCCCGTTTTTACTCTTTTCCGATGCAAGGACAGCCTCAACGAACTTCTTCTCGGTATTCTTTCGCGAGCTCAGGACAGCTTTCTCCATCTTGTCGAAATCATTGAGGAAGCCATCGATTGAACCGATGTTGTTCTCGTCGGCCGTAGG
>CAVESN010000016.1:0-12040 GCA_963618365.1 Bacteroides uniformis | reverse complement strand
TCCTGGGAGTACTCCGTCTCGGTGATAACGTCACCGCTCTCATCCCTTGTCCTGATCACATTCTCGATTGTCTTTGCGATGGCATTGCTTCTCCCTCGCCTCCTCAAGTTCTCTTTCCAAGATTTCCCCGAGCTCCCTCTCGTTGAATGCAGCCCTGAGACAAGGAAGTCTTTCCTTCTGGACATACCCAAAGGAAAGAATGAGCTTGTGCGACAGCTTGCCGTTGGTTCTCCTAGATTCTACGAGCGAGCAATAATAGCCATCTCTCCCCTTCTTATTGTCTGGAACTGCCTTGATGCTACACAACCATCCATAAAACCCATTCCGAAACTGACATGGGCCATCACGTGTGTATGCAGTCAGGCTGTTTTCATCCGCATAGGTCGAAAAGTTTCCGAGACAGACTAGCAAGCAAGACACACTTGCCCACCACAGCAGAAGATGAAATTTTATGGTGATGGATGAAAATTACAACTTCATTTCGGCCAATTGTGGCCTATGTGCACATTTTGGCATTTGCGTTTTGCCATTTTCTATACTACTATTCTTTTCTTGAGGGTAACGCATGGAAGATTTGGATGAAAAATACAGTATCAAGGCGGTTTCGCGCTGTCTGAGGTTGATGGATTATGCAACCACGCTGGCCCGTCCCGTCACTATCAGCGATGTGTGCAAGGAGATGGAGACCAACAGCAACATGGCCTTCAGGATGCTCAATACGCTTTCCAGTGCCGGGTACATGACCCGTGACGAGGTGAGTGGTGGTTACCGCATCAGCCTCAAAAGCCTGCTGCTCAGCCGCTCAGCTTTACTCTCCCTGGAAATCCGTCGGATTACCATGCCCTACCTCGAGCTGCTATGGAACCAATTCCCCAAGGCGAACGCGAACCTGGGAGTACGCTACGAGGATGCGATTCTCCTTATCGACCGTATCGACACCCAGAGCCTTCCACGCACCTATTTCACCCCGGGCAAAGAGCTACCCTTCTATTGCTCGGCAATAGGGAAGGTGCTCACTGCCTTCCGTAGCGATGCGGAGATTGACGCGCTCATTGCAAAAACGGAATTCAAGGCATACACAGCCCATACGCTCACCTCTGCCGATGCAATCAAGAAAGAGTTCGCGATCGTCCGGGAAGAGGGGGTAGGAAGAGACAGGGAGGAGTTCGTCACGAACGACAACTGCTCCGCTTCTCCCATACGCGATGCAAAAGGGAATGTGATTGCCGCTATCAGCCTCTCTGCGCTCGTAACCAACATGAGCCAGCAGGAGATTGAGGATGCAGTTCCTAAAGTGAAGGAGACTGCGGACAGAATCTCCAGCCTTATTGGCTACGACCGGCTTATCTGATCAAAATTTCCAGTCAATCCTGTTTTTTTCCATGTCTATCGCCCCTTCGATTCCAATGGGGATGATGGCATGGTGTTTTCCATGCCCGAAGTCATGGCAATAGGCGCATGGGATGGAAAACCTTTTTGCAAAACGGTCAAGGATTCCCAGGAGAGCGGGATCCTCCCCTTCGCTATAGTGGCCGAAAAGAAGTGCCCTTACATGCTCGGCAAAGGGATTTTGCGCGATGTATTCAAGGTACTCGGCAACTCCACCCACCTCGGTAAAGCTCTCATGGTCCTCAAGAAAAAGAATGTAGGGTTTCTGCTTGTAGGAGAAATATTTGTTCCCCAGCATCAGGGCAAAGTTTCTCAGGTATCCTCCCACAAGCTCCCCTTTCGCCATTCCCGAAGAAAGGACAGTCCATGGTGAGGATGGTCTATAGGGGGCATGCTCGACGGTAAGCGTATCGAACTGGCTAAGGGTATAGGGATCATCCTCCAAGAGTGTGTTGGGAGTCGGCCCATAGAAGACTGGGAGCCCCGTCTGGGCATGGATGGCCTCAAGGATCGTCGTCCCGTCGCTGAATGAGCAATAGAGCTTGGGATATTTTGCAATCGCCTGGAAATCAAGGAGAGGAAGCAGCTCGGGGGAGGATTCTCCCCCTCCAAAGAAAACCAATTGCACATCCTTGTCCCTGACAAGCTGGTTGAAATCATCCGCACGTTGCTCTTTCGTGGCGCAATACATCCAATCGTCACGGAGGATGTTGTTTCCCACCTTTACCTTGAAACCAAAAGAGCGAAGGAGAAAAACGACCTCGTCAAGATTCCCGCTGTCCACCACATGGCTGGGGGAGCAGAGACCAATCGTATCACCAGGACGCAAGAAAGGAAGTATCATGGCGCCCATCCTAGCACAAAGCGGGGGAACATGGTAGCGTATACGCATGACTATATCCCGTGCGATACGCATGTCCCTGGAAAAAGAAGCACCAGTAGTGCTTGCCTCCATCATCAAACGCCACGGAATCGGCTCAAGGAACCATGCAATCATGGTGCTCCTTTCTGATGGTTCCACTGTGGGAACCATTGGAGGTGGCGTTTTTGAGCATGAAGTGGTCTCTTTCGCGAAAGAAGTGTTTGCAAGCAAGGAGAGCCTCGATCATGACCACGGCACCACACTGGTGCACTATGCCTACCTTGACGAGGAATTTCTCATTCCCATCTTCCGAAAAGCGGAAAAGCTGGAGAAGCTCCACATCCCCTTTGTGCTTGCTTCTACAGGAAAGCACAAGGGCATGGCTCTTTATGCGAAGCACCTCTTTTCCTATCTGACACCGTGCGGAAAAATATCTGAAAAAGAAATGCGGATTGCCTGTAAGGATGTGTTTGAAGGGAAGAAGAATCACAAGGGGATCTACGCAACGCTCATAGGGGAAAGAACGCACCTCATCCTCCTTGGAGGAGGCTTTGTCAACCAGGAAGTAGCGAAGCTATGCGCACTGCTAGGCTACTCCTATGAAGTGGTTGAAACGCGAAAGGAGTATGCCACGAAAAAGCTCTTTCCCGAATCCATGGGGCTTTGGGTATGCGACACGTTGGCCGATGGCCTCTCCTCTTGCCAGATTGACACGCATACGGCGGCGATTGTCAGTAGGGATCAGGACTCCGATGCTCTCGTCTCATTGCTCCAAGAGAGCGATGCTGCCTATATCGGGGTGCTCGGCTCACGCACGAGGCCCAGAAGATACAGCGACAAGCGCATCCACTTTCCCATCGGTCTTGACCTTGGAGGAGAGAGTCCAGCATCGGTGGCCCTTTCCATTGTCAGTGAAATTTCCATGGTCATGCACCATACGAGCGGGAAAAGTCTCTCGTTCTCCCGCCTTGTCATCGTGCGTGGAGCCGGAGACCTTGCCACCGGCACCATCATCAAGCTCCATAACGCAGGCTACCAGGTGCTTGCATTGGAGGTTCCCTTTCCGAGTGTCATCAGGCGCACCGTTAGCTTTGCAGAGGCGATCTTTCAGGGAGAGCAAACCGTGAGCGGTATTACCGCTAAGCGCATCAATTCAATTGATGAAGTCTACCTTACGCTCGAAGAGGGATTCGTCCCTGTGCTTGTGGACCCGAAAGGAGAATCCGTCCCCCTTCTCCACCCTTTTGCGGTGGTTGATGCCATCATAGCCAAGAAAAACCTTGGGACGAAGATTACAGACGCTCCCCTGGTGGTCGCCCTCGGGCCAGGATTCACTGCTGGGGTCGACTGCCATGTTGTGATTGAGACCAAGAGAGACCATTTCCTCGGCTCTCTCATCAAAAAGGGTTCCGCAGCACCCAACAGCGGCATCCCGGGGCTCATCGCCGGCTACGGGAAGGAGAGGGTGATTCATACCGGCAGGGCTGGTCTCTTCACCCATGCAGGGTTCGAGATAGGGGACCTTGTCAAGGAAGGAGATGTGATAGCCTATGTGGATGGACAACCGGAGAGGACGGTAATCAGCGGCATGCTGCGTGGCCTGCTACGGGAAGGGATGGCAGTTCCCATGGGGTTCAAATGTGCGGACGTGGACCCAAGGGGAAAGGATGCATGCTATACCTCCCCCAGCGACAAGGCGATGGCGATTGCAGGAGGAGTGTTGGAGGCCGTTGACGCCTTTTTTCGTGCAAGAGAGGAGATAGAAAGATGAAAGAGCTAGTAATTGTCATCGACATGCAGAATGATTTTGTCGACGGGGTCCTTGGTTCGGAGGATGCGAAGAAGATTGTTGCGCCACAAGTGGCATTCCTTGAAAAGGTTGATTGCCCTATCTGGTTCACGCTCGACACCCATACCTACTACGACATGGATCCGGAAAGTGTCCATCTCCCCGTCCCCCATTGCATCAAGGGTAGCAGGGGATGGGAGCTGATTGATCCACTTAAGAAGTTTGCGTCACAAAAGGACTCTTTGGTAATAGAGAAATCGACTTTCGGTTCGGTACTCCTGGCTCAAAAGATCCACGCCATGGAAGAGCTCAGGAAGATCACACTTTTCGGACTTGATTCCGACATCTGTGTGGCCAGCAATGCGCTCATCATCAAGGCTTTCCGCCCCGACATCCAGATTGTCGTGAAAGAGGATTTGTGCGCAGGTTCCAGCAGGGAGAACCACAAGGCGGCCATGCAGGTGATGCATAGCTGCCATTGCGACATTTGCTGACTATTCGACCAAAAGACGACCGCACACCTCGCTACCGGGGTTGGTGAAAACCTCCTCGGTACCTCCCTGGCGGATAATCTCTCCATCGTGCATCACATAGAGCCAGCTCGCCATCTTCCTCACCTCCCGGGGCGAATGAGTGACAAGCACCGCCTGGCGGGCGATGGTGGCGAGCAAACCGGAAAGTTCCGTCTGCAAGCTTCTCCTTAAATATGCGTCCAGGGCCGAAAACGGCTCATCCAGCAAAAGAAGTTTGGGGTTGCTTGCTAGCATTCGTGCAAGGGCCACCCTCTGCTGCTGCCCTCCCGAAAGCTGCCAGGGAAGATGCTTCTCCAGCCCCTCGAGATTAAGGAGGTTGATGAGCTGTTGATATTTGCCTGCTATGCTTTGCGTATCCTTCTCGCGGTGGAAGCCAAGGAGGATGTTCTTCTTCACGTTCATAGTGGGGAAGATGGCATATTGCTGGAAAAGATAGCCTATCTCCCGCTCCTGGGGACGGATGTTGATGTGCTTTTCGCTATCGAAGAGCACTCTCCCGTCTAAGACGATCCTCCCCTTGTCGGGACGTTCGATGCCGGCGATGCACTTGAGCGTCATGCTCTTGCCGCACCCCGAAGGCCCAAGGAACCCAGTGACCATCTTTTGTGTCTCAAAAGCCACATGCAGGGAAAAATCCCCGAGCCTTTTCTCTATTGCAACCGAAAGACTCATCACCTGCCTCCCCTTCTCTCCTTGGACTCGAGCAAGTTGACCGTAAGGAGCACAACCGTGCTGATGGCGAGGTTGATCAGCACCCAAACCATCGCTTCCTTCTCGTTGTTTGTCCGCCAAAGCTGGTAGACGGTAGTGGAGATGGTGGCTGTCTTGCCCGGAGTGTAGCCAATCAGCATGCTGGTGGCCCCATACTCCCCAAGGGCTCTTGCAAAGGCAAGGACAACACCCGCGATAATCCCCTGGCGGCAGGCCGGCAACCTGATGTGCCAGAAGATGAAGGTGCCGCTCAGCCCGAGTGTCTGCCCGGCTTGCTGGAGGGTGATGTCAAACGATTCGAACGCACCGCGTGCGGTACGGTACATCAACGGAAAGGCTACCACGCTGGCAGCGATGATTCCGCCATACCAGGTCATCACAAACCGTATTCCGAACTTCCCCAGAAAGATTCCCACGGGGGTGCGCACCCCGAAGGCAACGATCAAGAAGAAACCCACAACCGTCGGAGGAAGCACCAGGGGAAGGGTCAGCACCACATCAAGGATTCCCTTGACCACTCTCGGGAGCCGGGCGACATAGTAGGCAAAGAAGATGCCCCCGAAGAAGACGACCACTGAGGAGAAGAATGCAATGCGAACCGAGTTGTAAAAAGGGAACCAGTCCATCTTAGAGGGCTGAAGCGAATCCAACCGAAGCGAACACTTTTGTCGCCTCGTCCCCTTTCAGATACTCAAGGAAGGGCTTGGCCGCATCTGCGTGGTTAGCTTTTGCAAGCAGGGCGGCGGGATAGATGACCCTTCCTCCCGTCATCGCCTCGCTGGCGGTATCGACAACCTCAAGTCCTGCGCTGAAGGCATCGGTGGCGTAGATGATTCCCGCATCAACCGAAGCGGCGTTCACCTGGGTGGTGACTTCCTTGACGTTGGTACCGTAGGAGAGGTTTCCCTTGATGGCTGACTCGTCAAGGTTGTAATAGGAGAAGATCTTCTGGGTGTATTGTCCTACCGGCACATCGCTGTTTCCGATGGCAAGCATCACTTTCCCCTCTCTGAGCAGCTGGGCAAGCTGGTCGAATGATGTGATTCCCTTCGGGTTCCCGCTTGGTACGGCAAGCGCAGTCTTGTTCTCCAGCAGGTTGACGGTAGTGGAAGTGTCAATCATTCCTTGCTCGGTAAGCGCCTTCATCTGCTTTGTTGCAGCGGAGATGAAGAGGTCGCAATCAGCTCCCTGCTCGATTTGGGTTTTCAGCGTCCCGCTGGAGTCGAAGTTGTAGGTCAACACCACTGTCGGATGCTTCTCTTCGTACATCACCTTGATCTGGTTCAGCGTCTCCGTCATGGAGGCCGCGGCAAAGACGATAATCTCCTCCTTCGCCTTGGGGGATGCTTCCTTGGTTCCTTGCGCAAAGCTCGAAAGAGCCGCTATAAGCGCGATGAGCACCGCAATCGTTTTCTTCATACTGTTTCTCCTTGTTCAACCATCAAGTTTTTCACCACAGAGAATCCCGAGCGCATGCATGAGCGCTTCACCTATGGCATCAAGGGACTCGACGCACGCATTCGGACTTCCTGCGAAATTGACAATCAAAGTACGGCCACGGATGACCGCAACCCCGCGCGAGAGCATGGCGTGGCAGGTCTTGTGCATGCTGTAGGCGCGTATCGCCTCTGGGATCCCTGGCACCTGTTTCTCTCCGATTGAGAGGGTCACCTCGGGAGTGACATCCCTCGGGGCAAGGCCTGTACCTCCGGTAGTCAGCACCAAGTCGAGCTCCCGCTCATCGGCGCATTCAAGGAGCATTGCACGCAAAAGCTCCTTGTCATCCGGCACCAATGCGGAAAAAGCCACCTGGTATCCCATCTTCTCAAGCGTCCTTCTGATTGCAGGTCCGCTTGCATCTTCCCTTACCCCGCTATATGCCCTGTCGCTTACCGTGACCACACCGATGCGGCATTGTTCCTTTTCCATCTCACACTCCCTTGCCAAACGAGCAATTGGGAAAGCAGCAATCCCCACAACTCTGGCAGAAGCCTCCATGGCCTAGGCCTGCAAGATATTCCTCCGTCACCGGGAAGTCGGCAAGGATTCTAGGAAGCACCAGGTCAAAGATTGTCCGATGCGAATACATGACGCACCCCGGCAGTCCGCAAATGGGCCTTCCATCCTCCAGATATCCCATGAGGAACATTGCCCCCGGCAGCACCGGCGCTCCATAGGAGACAATGCGCGCTCCACTTTGCCTGATGGCCAAGGGTGTCTTGTCATCGGGGTCCACACTCATGCCACCGGTGCAAAGGATAAGCTCGACCTCTGGGTCATCGATCATCTTCCTGATGGCTTTTCCGATATGGGCCGGATCATCATCGCACACCTCGTGGCGCACCATCGTTGCGCCATACTCTGAGAGCTTCTGGGCGATGGTGGGAGTGAACGTGTCCTCTATGCGCCCACAAAACACCTCGTTTCCGGTGGTCACCACAGCGTAGCGCTTAATTCTGAGGGGGATGAGGGAGAGGATTGGTTTTCCGCCTGAGACCTCCTTCGCCCTTGCCATCTTCTCCTTTTCTATGACAAGGGGGATGATGCGGGTACCGGCCAGACGCTGCCCCTTCTTGACCATGAAACCGGAGGGGATGGTCGCAATCATCATCTCCCCAAGCATGTTCACCTTCCTCAGACGCTCAATGTCGACCAGAAAGAGAGCGTCGATGTCGGAAACAAGCTCAATTTTCCCCTCCTTGACGGGGGTGGGATGCATATGCTCCCCCTGACAGATCTGTCTGAGGATGTCTGCAGCATCATTCTCATGGAGCATGGTGTCGTCGCATTCCCATACATAGAGATGGTCCTTCCCCAGGCTGAGAAGAAGAGGGATATCCTCCTTGGTGACAATGTGCCCCTTGCGGAAGGCGGCATCCTTGACCACCCCTTTCACTATTCTGGTGATATCATGGCAAATCACCATCCCTACGGCATCCTGGGTAGCTACAAGCTTCATTCCATTCCCCTTTCTTAAACATAATGGCAAATTCCCCCGCCATATGCAATCTTTCCCTGCTTCGCGATAATCCACGGTATCTCTTTGTATGGAACAACTCTCTTTCGATTCCCTTGCAAGGGCACGTTTCGGAATCACTCGCCTTAGACCCTACCAGAGGAAGGTCATCTCCACCGTCCTCTCCCTTGCCAGGGAGGAAAAACCGCACGGCCTTTTGGTGGTGCTCCCTACCGGAGGGGGCAAATCGCTTTGCTTCATGCTTCCTTCCCTTCTGGTGGAGCATGCGACCCTTGTCATCTACCCGCTGATATCGCTGATGCATGACCAGAAGAGAAGATTTGACGAAGCGGGAATCGGATGCGAAGTGCTCAAGGGAGGGCAAACCAAAGAGGAGAGACGAAACCTCTTCAGAAACTTGCATGAAGGGAAAAGCAAGGTGCTGATCACCAATGCCGAATGCCTTGGACAGACACCACTTCTTCACAAGGTGGCACGCATCCGTTTCTCCCTTGCCGTCATCGACGAAGCCCACACGATGGTGCAATGGGGAAGCACGTTCCGCCCCTCCTATGCGAGGCTGGGGATGCTGGTCGCCCACCTAGGCATTCCCTGTCGTCTCGCATTTACGGCAACGGCAAGTGCCTCTATCAAAACACATCTTCAAAAGATGTTGTTCCTCGGCCACAAGCCAAAGGTGATTGAAGCACCTACCGACAGGAAAGGAATCATCTACCACTCCGAGGCCACCTTCTCCTACATCCACACCATCCTCCGAATCCTTGATTGTCCCCAAAGCCATCCCGCAATCGTCTTCTCCCCCACGCGGAAGAAAAGCGAGTTGATGGCGAACCTCATCCTGAAGCGGCGGGAGGGATGGGATGTGCGCTTCTACCATGCGGGAATGGAGAAACAAAAACGGAAAGAGGTCGAGTCCTGGTTCCAAAGCTCGCAGGATGGGGTTCTTGTGTCCACCTGCGCCTTCGGACTGGGCGTGGACAAGAAAAACATCAGAACCATCATCCACACCTACCTTCCAGGCGATGTGGAAAGCTACCTGCAGGAGAGCGGAAGAGCAGGAAGGGACGGAAAGAAGAGCGACGCATGGATGCTCTACACTCGCGCACCAAGAGGGGAACTGGGAGCCTGCTTCACCAAGTATGGATGCATACGGAAGAAACTGATGCGGCTCATGGGGCAGGAAATCGTCTCCTGTGCGGGTTGTGACACGTGCATGAAAAGGATCTTTCTCCTGCGAGAAGGAGAAAAGGAGATCCTTGGCAGAGTGAAATCAAGGCCATTCCTGTTTGACGGGAAAACGCTCATACGCGACCTAAAGGAAGGAGTTCTCCCCTCTTGGGAGAAGGAAGACATCACGTTTGCCATACGGATACTCATCAATGAAAAAAAGCTCTCCTCCCTCCTTGGAAGGATCTATCCGAAATTCTCCTTTGCATGGGGAAAAGGAACGTGCCATACTTTTCCCTTGGAGGGTTCTCATGACGAACGCGCAGGAAGTCAGGGCGGGATACCTAGCAAAAGCATATCCTTCGCTCTATGGAAACGAAATAGACAATAAGAGGATGGATGAGAGGTACCTCGAGCTGATTGCCATGCATGAGGCCCGCTTCGGGGAAAAAGAGGTCTCCCTCTTCTCCACCAGCGGCAGGACCGAACTGGGAGGCAACCACACCGACCACAACCTTGGGTGCGTGCTGGCTGCCTCCATCAACCTCGACACCATTAGTGCGGTCTCAAGGCGGAAGGACAGGAAGATCATCCTTGACAGCCAGGGATTCCCTCTTGTTGAGATCTCGCTTGACGACCTTTCTGCAAGGAAGGAGGAAAGAGGTAGCACCGCGAGCTTGATCCGTGGCATCGCATCCGCATTTCAGGAAAGGGGTTTCACACTTACGGGATGGCAGGCAAGCGTGAAAAGCAATGTCCTGGGAGGTAGCGGGCTCTCCTCCTCTGCGGCCATCGAGGTCCTGATTGCCACCATCATCAACCAGTTTGACGCAGGCCTCTCCCTCTCCACAACCGACCTTGCCCTCATCAGCCAATATGCGGAAAACACCTATTTCGGGAAACCGAGCGGACTGCTCGACCAGATGGCGTGCGCCCATGGCGGCGTGGTCGCAATCGACTTCAAGGACCCCCTAAATCCAATCATCGAATCCATTGAAACCGATTTCGAGAAGTATGGGTACCGCCTGGTGATCACCGACACCAAGGGAGACCACAGCGACCTGACCGATTGCTACGCCTCCATCCCAAAGGAGATGCAGCTGATTGCCTCCCTCTTCGGGAAGAAGCACTTGAGGGAAGTGGACGAGAAGCGTTTCCGCGAAGAATTACCCACCATCCGCAAACAAGCGAAAAATGACCGGGCCATCCTCAGGGCGATCCATTTCTTCGATGAGAACGAACGCGTGAAGAAGATGGTAGCATCCTTAAGGAAGGAAGAGATGCAAACCTATCTGGACCTGGTGAACCAGAGCGGAGAAAGCTCCTTTTGCTTCCTGCAAAACGGATATGCGCCCGAATTTTCCCATTGCCAGCCCATAGCGCTCGCTATCGCAATCTCAAAGGAAATTCTGGGAGAAGAGGGTGCCGTGCGGCTGCACGGGGGCGGATTCGCAGGGACGATTCAGGCCTATGTTCCGCTTGCGATGGAAAAAAGGTACATCCAGCACATGGAGCACCTCTTCGGAAAGGGATGCTCCAATCCCATCACGATCCGTCCCCTCAAGACATCGATGATCGGTTAAGAGAAGAGTTCGTGGTAATCCCTTCCAATCTGCTGGTAGACAGACTCTTTGTCCAGTAGCGCTTGGAGGGATGGAGGCACAGGAACTTCTTCCCCGATCAGAGGCTCGACGATGGTGCTGAACTTGGCAGGATCGGCTGTGGAGACGATGATGGTGGGATTGTGAGCGAACTTGTCCCTTCTCACCCTCTCCGCAGTTGCGGTATGCGGACAAAGGATATAGTGGTCCTCCTTCCATGCCTGAGCGATCGTGGTGCGGATCTCCTGATCGCTCACGCTGGTAGCGCTCACCATCTTCTTGAATTGCGCAAACTCGGAATAGAGGTTCAATAGCCGCTCCATGTTGCTGGGAGCACCCACATCCATGGCGTTGGCAAGCGTCTGGATGCTGGCTCTCGGCTGATAGGTTCCACTCTGAAGATAATCGAGCACTGTGCGGTTTGCGTTGAGCGCAAGCGAAATCCTCTCTATCGGAGCTCCCATCTGGAATGCCCAGTAGGCGCCTGTGCAATTGCCCACGTTGCCGGAGGGGATGATGAAAATGGGCTTCTTGCCGGTGGCTGTCTGAAAGAGGTAGCTGCTGTATGCATAATAGACGCTTTGGGGAAGCAGCCTTCCAAGGTTGATGCTGTTGGCGCTGGAAAGCCCCCACGTTTTGAGTGATGGGTCCATGAATGCGCTCTTCACCATCTTCTGGCAATCATCGAAAGAACCGTCAACCTCATAGCTCTCGATGTTGCCACCCCAGCAGGTGAGCTGCTTCTTCTGTCTTGCACTGACTCTCCCCTTGGGGAAAAGCACCTTGACAGTAATTCCCTTGCGGCCAGCGAAGGCGGCTGCGACCGCTCCCCCTGTGTCACCGCTGGTGGCGACCAGGATGGTCAGTCTCCTTCCATGCTTCTCAAGCAGCTTCTCCATCGAATAGGCAAGGAACCTTGCACCGAAATCCTTGAATGCGCATGTGGGGCCATGGGTCAGCTCCAAAACACATCTTTCGCTTCCAAGCGGATTGAGGACGATGGGAAAGTTG
>CAVESN010000015.1:23211-27410 GCA_963618365.1 Bacteroides uniformis | reverse complement strand
GTTCAGGACTGCAGTCGACCTTGTATACGGTCTTCTGCCTTCCCCTGTAGCTTGCGCCCTTGAGCTCGATTCCGATGTACTTGGCCGAGGCGCTGTAAGCCTCCTTGAACTTGCCGGTGACAGGCCCGGCATTCATGGCCATGGCTTCACCTGCACCCCCGCCTCCAACATCTCCCGCCGCGTCGGCGATAAGCGCGTCAAGCTTTGCGCCGAGAGCGTCCTTTATCTCCTTCCTTATCTTCTTGTCGTCGCCCGAGGCACTCTTCCATTCGGCCACAGCCTGTTTGCAGGCCTCTCGTGTCTGCTCGATCTGGTACGTTGCGGAAAGAGAGCCGTACTGCTTGAGAAAATCGTTTGTGGAGGCTCCTGACGCGCCTGTTGTGGATACGGAGAGGTTCGGCTTGGGCGGCGTGTCGGTGGGTGCGTTTCTCGAGGAAAACGCCTTGCTGATCATGTCAAGCTCTTTGGCAACCTCGTTGTACTGCCGCCAGACCTCCTTCTGCGCGGGAGTGACAAGGTCCTCCCTCCCATTGTAGAGGGTTGAGCGGTCGACCACCTTGCCGTCAACGACCATGCCTGACTGCCGTGCGGTCCGAAGAAGGGAGCGCTGCTCCTTGCTCCGTGCGCTCCATTGCTCGGTGAGAAAACCCGCATCGAACTCGTCCAGCGACCCGCCTGTAAGCATCGCACTGTCAAAGTCCGCCTTCTTGTTGTGCTCGTCTATCCAGTTGGTGAGCCGAACGATGGATTCATAGATGGTGTCAAGGTATGGGCTGATGATGTTGACCAGCGTGCCACCGAGCCCCTGCTTGAGGTCCCCCATGGCCTTTGCGATGTTGTCCATCTTCCCCACGTCCGTATCGGCCACAGCCTTGGCGATTCCGCCATAGGTGCCCTTCACCTTCTCGAGCACCACCTGCTGGGCTTCCCAGATGCTTCCTGATTCCTGCAGCTCCTTGATCTTGCTCTTCTCGCTCTCGGTGAACTGTATGTTCACCTCCTTGAGTGAATCCAGGTTCCTCATCGGGTCGGCAAGCATCTTCGAGAGCTTCTGCGCCGCACTTGTGGCGTTCTGCCCGAGAGCCGCCGCCATGTCCAGGGTTGCCTCGGTTGCCTGCTGGAGGCCCTCCCTGCTCAGGTTCTTCGTGGTGAGCAGCAGCTTCTGCGCGCCCACGATTGCCTCCCCGCTGAAAGTCGTCACCCTGCTGAGGGAGTCCGCAAGGGAAAGCACGTCACTTGACGTTACTGTGCAGGAGGAGCCAAGCGCCCTGATGGTGGCCTGCATGGTGGTCGTCTGCCGTGCCGACTGGGCATATTCGGAAGTGAGGTCCTTGCATGCTCCCACCATCGCCCTCATGAAGGTCGCGACAGTCTGGTAGGCTCCACCCACCGATGATACGCTCTGTGCTTTCCGCACCCAATCGGACTGAGCATTGGATACCTGCGCTATCTGAGAAGACAGGTTCCTGAGTGCGCTTGTAGCGCCTGCGGTATCCGCGGTTACCGGTATTGTGATTCCGTTCGCCATGGGTTCCCCTCATGGCTGGATTTGCATTAACTGAGTACTTTCTTGATAAGCTTGCAGATCACCCAGGTGAGGCCGATGGAGAGGCTTGTCAGGATGACGAACGCTATCGGCCCGAAGCCAATGCCGAAGATAACGCCGAAGGGGACAATCCTCAGACCGACAAGGAGAGACAGCGCCTTGTTGGCACTCTTCTCGTCGACACATCCACACGGCACAATCAGGAAATCATCCATAGTTCATTCCTCCAGCCCCAGCTTATCACAGACGTTTTTTTAGTCAATACAAATCCAGCCCCTTTCTCGGATGGTAGAGCCGGTCAAGGAGCACGTCCACCTTCTGGCCGATGGCCGTGACTGCCTGCTCGATGGAGGCGAGTCTCTCATCGCCTTCCATCGGAGGCCTCCTTCTCCGCCAACGCAAGCTCACGCTTGATGAGCTGGCCGATAAAGCCTTGGAGCGTCATTCCACGGCTTTTTGCTAACGGCTTTAATGCAATGCGTTCCGCTTGCGTGATGTCGACCTTTAGATTTTGGTAGGTATATTCCGACTTCATACACGTGTAATAGTAGGGAAAACCTACTTGTCAATCAAAAGTCTCCTTTTTTGGTGAGTTTTTACCGACCTTGGCGTAACTTTCTTATATGAATAATTCTTCTGTTTTTGAATTTTGGAAGCGATTCCCTTAGGGGGAAAACGACTCTTGAAGATTTGGCGCAAAAAATTGGCATCAAGTTCGGAAGTCTCAAAGACATGCGATCTGATAATCGCATACCAAAAACTGACGCGATTTTCTCCCTTGCTAAGGCCCTTGGCTGTTCCATCGAGTACCTCATGACGGGAGAGGAGCCACCTGGCGAAAACTACTCGCCGATTGTCAGGGAGATTGCCGACCACATCGCCGACATGGACAAGACCGCCCAGTCAATCGTGTACGACATGGTCATGGCCCTTCCGACAAGAAGGACAACATCCGCTACATCGGAGGATGAGAAGAAGAAGGCTTGAATGCCTTGTTTATGTAAAATATTTCCCTATTTTATTAACATGCAACCCCTTTTGCTGTAAAATTTAATCATCAAAAATAAAGGAGGTGAACATGAGATGACGGACAAACAAAAAGACCGCCTGAGCATCATCAATTGCCTTACCACTGTGCTCTCGGCAGTCTTCACGGTTCTGGCCTACTTCCGCAAGTAGCCCGTTGGGGAGGGTTTCACCCGCCCTCCCCAATGTTAACCACAAAATAGGAGGAAAATCAATGAACAGAAACAAATTCAACATCATCACCCTGATAGCAAGCACCATCACGGTTGTCTTCTCGATACTGAACCTGCTCAAGAGGTGACGCCATGGGGAAGATGAGAAGCACCAAGGAAGCGGCCGCCGAGCTCGGCATCAGCCAGATCTCCGTGTGCCGTCTGCTGGAGGCGATGGATGCGCCGAAGTTCGGACGTAGCTACATTGTCGACGACGAGACGATGGAGAAGCTGAAGAGCCGACGCATCGGACCGGGAAGGCCAAAGGGCTCGCTCGGGAAGAAGAAATAGCGCGGGGCCGGGGACAATCACCCCGGTCCTTTTCTCAACATGTCGGAATTCCCGACATGTTCACGCGTGGAACTCCATGGCCGCCTGCAAAAATTTCCAGACAAATCAACTGACTTTTGCCCAGATGCACTCAATATTAAAATCAATTAGACCTTGCACGCCTCTTAACAATGCGCACCCAGCAAGGTTATTTTTTTGTGAGGCAGTCTTGAAACCACACTATGACAAACCTCCTTTGACACCAGAACAGCATGCCGACCTGTTGCTTTCGCGCGGGTTAAAGGGGATAAACAAAGAGGACTTACGGAACAGATTGGAATCTGTGAATTATTACAGGCTCCGAGGGTACACCTATCCATACCAGGACAACACAACGAAGTGTGCTCAATTTCTGCCATGCAACAGCTGGCCTGACATCTGGAATGATTATGTAATGGATTCAAGATTGCGCGGGCTTCTGTTTGAAAGCATCGGCCACATTGAAATTGCTTTCAGAACTCAACTCGAACTGGTCATGTCGTTGCAATACGGTTCAAGGTGGTATGCGAAGTCAGTTTGTTTCCATGACAAGGAATGTCACGAAAAGGACCTTTCCCAGCTTGTGGAGGATTGGGAAAGGAGTCATGAAGAGTTCAAAAGCCATTATGTGGAGAAATATGACAATCCCCGCAAGCCTCCGGCGTGGATGATTTTTGAAACTGCCACTTTTGGCATTACAAGCAAGTTTTATAGCAACATAGACTCAAAACTCCCTGAGAAAGCTGAAATCACAAGGTTCTTCGGCTTCTCCAAGTCAACGGTCAAAATTCTTGCCAGCTGGATTCATCACCTGAACACGGTCCGGAACATATGCGCCCACCACTCGCGACTGTTTTCCAGAGTCAACAACACTCGCCCGATTTTCCCAAGGAGGATGCAGGGTAAATGGGTCTCGGTATGGAAAGAAGATCGCCTATATGCATCCATTTGCATCATCAAGAAGTTGCTGGATACCAGCGCGCCAGAGTTTGATTTCCTCAGGCAACTGGAGCCCATCATCAAAATGGCGAAAACCAACCAATTGAAAACGATGGGCTTCCCTGACAATTGGAAAAGAGAACCATTGTTCTCATGAAGCACCTCCA
>CAVESN010000015.1:9963-23141 GCA_963618365.1 Bacteroides uniformis | reverse complement strand
GCCCTTTCCAGCACATCGGGAGAATACATGTCCTCTATCACCCTCGCCACGGGAAGCAGGTTCCTCGCGTACACGTGGGTGTACCCTTCCTGCACAGCATGGGAGCCCTGATGTTCCCAGGAGAGATAGGTGCGCACCAGCAGAGGGTTCACCCCGGCGATGAGCAGGTTGGTGTTCAGGCTGTGGCGGAGTATGTGGGCCGTCATCCTCTCCACCGCCACCCGGCACGCCAGCCCGCCAAGGGAGAGTGCGCCCAGCTTTATCAGGTCCATGGTCTCCTGGAACTTGTGAGGTATGACGTCAGGGAAGACCCTTCCCTTCCCGCCGGTCGCCTTCCTCTGGGACTCAAGGGCCGAGAGGGTTGTCTTGCAGATGGGAATGACCCTCACCTTGTCCCACTTCGGCTTGCCTATCTCCTTGAACGAGGAATCCTTCACACCCCGGTCGATGCGGATCATGTCAATGCCGTCCTCACGCACGACCTGCTCCCAGTCAAGCGCAAGCACCTCCCCGCGCCTCATGCCGGTGGTCGCCAGCACGGTGAAGAGGTTCCTGCTCCAGAGGCTGGGGAATATGTCGGATGAGATGATGAGCGCCACGTCATGCGGGTCGAGAGGCATCTTCCCCGGCCCCTTGCGCTCCACCTTCACATCGGGAAGCCCTGAGGCGGGATTCTCCGGTATGATCCCCTCGCCGTACGCGTAGGAGAGCGCTCCCTTGAGCGCCTTGAACATCTGGCATGCCGCGTCCGTCCTTCCCTCCTCCTGTATGAGGAGGAACATGACATCCTTGCAGTCCCTCCGGGTCAGATTGCGCGCATGAGCGCCGAGGAGCCTGGGAAGGTGTCACGTACCAGCGCTCGCCAAACCGGCGCGTGTAGGAGGCGACCTTGCGCGCATGGCGTGAGCCATAGAGCCTTCCGGTTATCTCGCCCTCCCTCCGCTTCGGGTTGTCGTCCGGGTTGGTGAACGGCAGGAGTATGTCGGCGAGGGTGGGGATGCGCTTCTTCTTGGAGCGCGTCCTTGCCTTGAGCTTCCTGATGTAGTCAGATTGATATTTCACAGCGTCAGCCATGTCGTCCGTTCTGGTGGTGACCGCTTGCCTTTTCCCGTCTACCGTGACGCGGAAATAGAGCTTTCCATGATGGAGAAAGAACTTGTTCAGGTTCCTTTTTTGCATACGAACACACATATTGGTAGCCACTTCGCGTGTCTACCAAACCAAGGGGTGGAGCGTCCTCCAACTCCTTACTGTAAAAGAACCTATAGAAAATAGCGGGAGACGGGGATCGAACCCGCGACAACCACCTTGGCAAGGTGGAGCTCTACCACTGAGCCACTCCCGCAATGTACATCCGCTTCTCTTGCGAGAGGCGGGACTTGAACCCGCAAACCTTACGGTACCAGATCCTAAGTCTGGCGTGTATGCCAATTTCACCACTCTCGCGATGCGTTGGGCATCCACCCACGTATTGAGCCGCAAAGGGATCGAACCTTTGACCCACAGATTAAGAGTCTGTTGCTCTACCAGCTGAGCTAGCGGCCCATGTACATAAAATGCAAAAAACCAAAAAGGTTTGAGCCCGAAAGGATTCGAACCTTCGACACTCGGCTTCGAAGGCCGATGCTCTATCCAACTGAGCTACGGACCCGTTACCTTAGGGTGGAAGAAGGGGCTCGAACCCTCAACAGCCAGATCCACAATCTGGTGCTCTACCATTGAACTACTTCCACCATGCAGTTGAAGCACTTGGGAGATACCCTATCGCGAATCAACGCTCTGTAATATGACCCAAAGTATGTTTTTTGTCAACCACTTATCGTATTGTTTTTTTGCATAAACATGTAACATGTTTCAACACATAATGATATGATTACATTTTTTGGTTGACAGATTTCCTTGGCATGGATAGATTCCCTTCTCATGAACCATGCACATATCCATTCCCACTCTTATGACATTGCCATGTGCGTCTCCTTTGTCGGCATTGCCGTCGATATTCTTCTCTCTCTTGTCAAGCTGGCGGCGGGGCTTTTGGGTCATTCGCAAGCCTTGGTCTCCGATGCAATCCATGGTTGCACTGATGTCTTTTCCGTCCTTGTAGTCATAATAGGCGTCACCTGGAGCGAAAAAGGGTGCGATGAGAATCATCCCTACGGGCACGACAAATATGAGGCGGTGGCAGGATTGCTTCTCAGTGGCATGTTGCTTGTCTCCGGAGCGATGATAGGCATTGGTGCGCTGCATACAATCATCCATGCACATTGGCAGACGGAAGAAATCCCTTCCTCTCTTGCCATCGGGGCAGCGATTCTCTCCATCCTTGGAAAGGAGGCCATGTTCTTTTATACCCTTAAGGCCGCACATACGCTTAAAAGCACTGCACTACGGGCCAGCGCCTGGCACAACCATCTGGATGCCCTCGTGTCAGTTGGATCGCTTGTTGGCGTGCTTTGCTCCCGCATGGGATTCGGGTGGGCCGACAGCATGGCCTCGCTAGTCATCGCCATATTTATCGTCAAGACATCCCTTGAAATCGCCCACGACTCCATCAGCAAACTTGACGACCATGCCATGGAGAGCGAAAAGGTGGAAGCAATGAAGAAGCTGATTGTGGCGCAAAAAGGTGTGCTTTCCCTGGGAGACTTGAAAACGAGGCTCTCCGGAAACAGGGCCCATGTCGACCTGAACATTATCGTGGATGGGAAACTTCCGGTCTGGCAAGGACATCAAATAGCCCATACCACCCGTCTCGCCATTGAAGACGCCTTCCCCGAAGTCAAGTCCTGCATGATTCATGTGAACCCCGACAAGGAGTATACCGCTGGCACATAGCATGGTATGATTGGCTATGTTTGATGCAAAAACAAAAGAGCAATTGGGAAAGTGTGGCGTATTTGCCGTTCTTACAGTCTCCCGCGCACAAGATGCGCCAGACGCATGTAAAGCTCTCCTCGAAGGGGGAATAGGGGCCATAGAGCTTGCCCTACGGACTCCTGTGGCCATGGACGCGGTGGCCCTTGTAGCAAAGCAGGTACCAGAGATGCTTCTTGGCATCGGCACCGTCATCAAGTCAGGACAAGCTCGGAAGGTAAAGGAACTCGGCGCGGACTTTGGCGTATCTCCTGGCCTCAATCCCTCAATTGTGGCCGAGGCATCCTCCCTCAATCTTCCATTCGCCCCAGGAATCGCCACTGCAAGCGAGCTGGAAACGGCCTACGGGATGGGGTGCGACCTCCTCAAGCTCTTTCCCGCAGAACCGCTAGGGGGAATCTCCTACCTGAAGGCGATGAGCGGACCCTACAGCCACCTAGGGATCTCATTCATCCCTCTAGGCGGGGTACACCCCGACAACCTTGCCTTCTGGGCAAAAGAAAAGAACGTGCTTGCAGTAGGTGGATCCTGGATAGCAACCAAGGATCTCCTGAATCTCCATGACTGGGGAACAATCACGGACAACGCCAGAAACGCCATGGCAATCTGGCACAGCGTCCGTGGATAAGCTTTGCTACTTCACGAAGTAGGTGGCCATGACCTCGTCGATGAAGTGTTTCTGCTCCTCGGTAAGCGGAGTAAACGGTTTGCGCGGAGTTCCCACTTCATCCCCCAACGTGGTGCAGACATACTTGACTGCAGGGAATAGCCCCACCTTGCAGAAGGCTTGCATGATGGCATTGGCCTTGTGCTGAAGTTCCCTCGCCTCCTCGATGCGCCCCTCATCGAACGCAT
Organism: Bacteroides uniformis; assembly: GCA_963618365.1. Taxonomy (GTDB): domain Bacteria; phylum Spirochaetota; class Spirochaetia; order Sphaerochaetales; family Sphaerochaetaceae; genus RUG023. The sequence goes on along the minus strand of CAVESN010000015.1, from coordinate 19,412 downwards.
GGTAGATTTTCTCGAAATGGGGAAGCAGACAATTGAAAGTGGACCCGATTGAGCCCGTGCAGCCATATGCCATCGTCGCAATCATCGTCTCGTCATATCCGTTGAACAACTTAAGATTCGGATTGAGTCGCATGAACTGCTCAAGCTGGTAGACCACCTGGTTGGTATGCTTCACTCCCCAGATGACAGGACTTCTGAAAAGTTCCTGGTAAACAGGGTCCTCAAGGTTGAACTCCTTATGAGTGTTCCCGGGGAAGTTGTAGACCATGACAGGTAGCCCCGTCGCCTCATAGATATCGCGATAGTAGCCGGCAATCTCCTTGGAGGAGTAGCCATAGTATTGGGGAGGTGTGGCTGCAATCTTCTCGTAGCCAAGCTCCTTCGCCTCTTTTGCAAACTGGATTGCCTCCCAAGTGGAATTCGCCCCCACATGGGCAATCAGGTTGGTCCTATCCAGGAAGGGAGCCGCAACCTTGAAAATCTCGACTCGTTCCTCATGGCTGAGCAGCCAGCACTCGCTTGACGATCCGCCAAGGAAAAATCCGCTGGCACCCTCAGCCAAATTCCGCTCCATCAGCTTCACCTGGGCGGAAGGATTCAGCTTTCCCTCACCGTCATAGGGGGAAACCAACGCAACATAGATTCCTATTTTTTCTGTCATAGTTCAATTATCCTAGCAATCTTTGCATTAATCAAGCAAACGGGGCGAGTACGTACCCGCCCCGCAAAAACCTAGAGATGGTTCAGTGTTTCGCCTGGGCATCAGCCCTTGCGGCATTTGCCTCAGCCTCGGCCTCCCTCTCCTTGATCTTCTTCTGGTTGCGGATGGCGCTGAACAGCGAAAGCAACGCGAAAGCGAAGAAGAGCAAACAGATCGGTCTGGTGAAAATGGAGAAGAATCCATCATGAATTTGCACATACCTTCTCAGGTTCTGCTCGCACATCGGTCCGAGAATCAATGCAAGCAAAATGGGAGAAAGCGGGAAATCATAACGCTGGAAGAGATAGCCAAGCACGCCGAACACCAAGCAGAGGAAGATGTCGAACATGCTCTGGTTGATTGCATAGGCTCCCACCAGACTCAGCACCAAGATGCACGGGATGAGGAAATAGCGCTGGATGGTGATGACCTTGGCGAACAGGCGGATTCCCAAAAGGCCAACAATCAGGAATGCGAAGTTCGCAACAATCATCGCGGCGAACACCTCATAGACGACATCCAAATGCTCGACGTACATCATCGGGCCAGGCTGGAAGCCGTGGATAATGAAGGCACCCATCAAGACAGCGGTGTTGGAATCTCCCGGAACACCAAGGGAAAGCATCGGAATCATCGCACCGCCAGAGCATCCGTTGTTGGCAGATTCCGCCGCGGCGACACCTTCAGGGATACCTGTTCCGAAAAGCTCTGGATGCTTGCTTTCACGCTTCACCTCCGAGTAGTTGACGAAGGCGGCAATATCGCCCCCAGCACCTGGAATGGCACCGATGAACGCACCGATAAGGCCACCCAGGATAACCGGCTTTGCAACACGCCTCCTGTCTGCCTTCGAAGGCCATACGTGGTCAATCTTTGCGACATGCGACGTGTTCTTCGTGACCAAGTGGTCGAAGTTGGCGATGACCTCACTCACCGCGAAAAGTCCGATGAGCGCAGGAATGAATGGAATACCGTCATACAGCCCCTGGAATTTCAAAAAGCGGATGTATGCACAGGACTTGTCCATGCCCACCGTGCAAATGAGAAGGCCGAACATCCCCATGATCAAACCTTTTATCAAGCTCTTTCCGGATATCGAAATGATGACGGAGAGGCCGAACATGGCAAGCATGAAGAACTCACCCGGACCGAACTTCAACGCAAGGGTCGAAATCGGTGGAGCAAGGAAGGTCATGAGAAGTGCGCCAATCATACCACCGCAAAAGGACGCGAAGAGTGCAAGCGAAAGCGCGCGGCCCGCCTCACCCTTTTGCGCCATCGGATATCCGTCCAGCACTGTCGCGGCCGCCGCGGGAGTTCCCGGTGTATGGATCAATATGGCCGCAATCGAACCACCATACATGCCACCGCAGAAGATGCCAAGCAACATCGCAACGCCAGGGATAAACTCTAGGCCGAACGTGAAAGGCACAAGCAGCGCGATACCCATCGTCGAAGTGAGACCAGGAATAGCTCCGATAAGGACGCCACCGATGGCACCCAAGAAAACGTACATGATTACCGACGGAGTCAGCACCGCGCTGTAACTGGAAATAAGAAGGCCCCAATCAATTGCCATACTATGCATTTCGTCTCCTCCTTATACCAAGAAGTCGAGCGGACCCATCGGAAGAGTGATTCCGAGCAGGTAGCGGAAGATTGCCCATGTCACAATCGGCATCAGGATGGAGACGACAATCATCATCTTCCAATCCCTCTTTCCCATCAGGTAGGTAAGCACGAAAAGGGCGAACGGACTGATGAACAAGAAACCGACAGGCTCCCAAAGCAGAGCGTAAACCACAATAACAAGCGTAGCGAAAATCGCCTTGAGGATATACGGATCCTTCAAGCTCAAAGTGGGAGCGGGCTGGGAATTCTCCTCCGTATCCCTCAGATTGAGCAGGAAAAGGGCAAGACAGCAAATAAAAAGACCTACAGCAAGGATACGGGGGAACACCTCCGGCCCCACTGGGACGTTCTTGAATTGCTTGAACGAGAACGTGTCGACAAAGCAGACCAGGGAAAAAACCATCCCGATGACTGCTGCTATGAGATTCGCTTTTTTCACGATATTCTCCTTGGATTCAGAGATTCAAAAACGAGGGCAGAGAACACCCCTGCCCCCTTGAGAAACGAATTCCTTACTCGGCAAGGCCAAGGGCCTTCATGGTCTTCGTAACATCCTCGAAATTCGATTTCAAAAATGCCGCGAAATCATCGGAATCCAAATATGCGACATTCAAGTTCAGGTTGGCAGCCGCATCAGTGAACTGCTTGTCCTGACAAGCTTTGGTGAACGCATCGACAAGAATCTGCTTGATCTCAGGATCAACACCCTTCGGAAGGGCCAATCCACGCCAAGTACCATAGTTGATATCGAATCCCTGTTCCTTGAAGGTCTTGATATCGGGATAGGAAGCCGGGCGGTTCTCATCCATGACGCCCAAGCACTTCAAATTGCCGGCATCCAGCTGGCTCTTGACCTCGGCGATACTCACCGTAACCGCCTGGATATGTCCACCGGCGAGAGCGGTAACCGCACTTGCAGCCCCTTCGAATGCGACATGCTTGACATCAATGCCTGCGCTATCCGCAAGAAGACCTGCTCCAATATGCCACACGGAACCGGGTGCACTGTTTCCAATGGAGACCTTTCCGGGATTGGCCTTGCAGTAGTCGATGAACTCCTGCACCGTGTTGTACGGAGCATCCGCCTTGACTGTCAGAGCCGCGGCGTCAGAATTGACACGGATAAGCGGATCGAAGTCAGCATAGGTGAAATCAATCAGTCCCTGCTGGGGTAGGCTGTTCAGCTCGAAGGTGACCATACCTACCGTGTATCCGTCCGGCTTGGCATTCTTGATGGCCGCATGCCCGATGGCGCCCGCTCCACCTGTCTTGTTCTCCACCGTGATACCTACTCCAAGATACTTCTCCGCAGCACCGCAGAGAGCGCGAAGCACCGCGTCAGTTCCACCACCAGCGGCCCAGGGGCAGATCATGGTGATGTTCTTCTTCGGAAAATCGACCGCCTTTTTCCCACCGGCCGCTTCCGAACCACCCTGTGCAAACACGGCAGATGCCATGGCAGTCAGGGCAACGAGCAAAGCAATTTTCTTTTTCATGTGTTACCTCCATACGTTACGCACATAAAATCTACGCACAAGGCTACCACTGACTTGTGTCTTGTCAATGAAAAAAACATTAAGCCATACTAGTAATGACTAAAATAATTGCATATGGTATGATTGCCTTATGAGAATTGCCACGAGCACCAATCTTGTCAGCTTCCGTCCAGACGGGAAGAAGAGCCTGATGATTGACTTGCTGCCACTCTACGCAGAGGCAGGATTCACTCTTCTCGACCTCAACTGGTGCGAGATGATGAACCCCGAAAGCGACCTGAACACCGATCGATGGCAAAGGTATGCCTTTCGCATCCTTGAAGCGAAAGAACGGTACTCCCTTGCCTTCAACCAAAGCCATGCCCCCTATGACAGGCAAATTGGAGAACATCGCTACAATCATGCCATCATGCGTTGCTTCGTCCTTAACAAAATGCTAGGAGTCCCCCTGCTCGTCATCCATCCCCTTGGAGGGATACATGACCCAATTGAAGAGAACCTCGCCTACCTCGCCCCCTTTGTGGAACAAGGGGAGAAATATGGCATCCGCATCGCTTTGGAAAACCTCGAAGGGAAAGAGGAGATTCGATGTGCAGATGACTTGCTCACCCTGGTCTACCGGCTGAAAAGTAAGCAAGTAGGCGTCTGCCTGGACACAGGGCACGCATGGATGAACGGTCTCGACCCTGCAAGGGAAATCCGGACCTATGGAAACAAGCTTTGGGCAACCCACATCGCAGACAACCACGGGAGCGAAGATGAACATCTCACCCCCTTCCACGGCACAATAGACTGGAAACGCGTCATCGGCGCGCTCAAGGAAATTGGCTACACGGGCGACCTAACCTTCGAGTGCATGAAGGAGAACGCAAGACTCCCCTCCTCCCTACGCCACAATGCCCTCAGCTACGCGTTGGCGGTAGGCGAAGCGCTTCTCGAAATGTGAAAAAAACGTGAATTCCGCAGGCTTTGCTTGAGCACATCTTAACGAAGATGGTATGTTTGAGACGCATGAGCAAACAAATCCTGATTGTCGAGGATGACGAGGATATCGCCGAACTCATCCAGTTCCACTTGCAAAAACAAGGATATGCCATAGCCCTGGCCATGGACGGACAAAACGCCCTTGACCAATTTGACCGGAACGTCCCCGACATGATCCTGCTGGATGTGATGTTGCCGGTCATGGACGGACTTGAAGTGCTGAAAGCGATCAGGTATGACCGCCACAGCAACCTCCCCATCATCATAGAGAGCGCTCGCGGGGAAGAGAGCGACATCATCACAGGCCTAGAGCTGGGAGCGGACGACTACATCACCAAACCGTTCAGCCCGTCGGTACTTGCGGCAAAAGTGAAGTCTCTCTTCCGGCGTTTACAAAACGACCGCAAACCTGGAGAAGAGAGAGTTTCCACGAAGCATCTGCTTCTTGACAAGAGCAAGCACAGCTGCCTCGCAAGCGGAGAAAGCATTGAACTGACCGCTACAGAATTCTCCCTCCTTTGCACAATGGCAAACGAACCGGAGAGGGTTTTTACCCGAAGCCAGCTGATATCCACCACAAAAGGAAGCGATTATCCTGTGACTGAGCGGTCAATCGACGTGCAGATTGCCACCATAAGGCGCAAGCTGAAAAAGGAAGGAGAGGCCATCAAGACCGTCTGGGGCATCGGGTACAAATTCCAGGAGGAGTGACGCATGAAACTACGCACGCTCTTGGCAGTGATGCTTTCTTTCGCCGTCACGCTTTTCGCAATTTTGGCCTATCTCATTGCAGATAGTGCCTTTCTCAAGACAGACGACGCCATCTTGCACGAGAGTCTTTCCCGGGAAGTTGCATACCTCTCAAGCCAAGTAAAAAGAAACGGAATCCAAAAAGACATGCTTGACGAGTATGCAAAAATGCATGCTATCAGGCTCACTCTTGTCAATCTTGACGGAACGGTGCTCTACGACAACGAGAGGGAACCAGAGGCAATGGACAACCATGCCTGGCGCAAGGAGATTGAGATGTCGCTAAAAGGAGGCGAAGGTTTTTCCATCAGACATTCACAAACGCTTAAGACCAACATGGTCTATGTAGCGAAGATGGACGGAGACCTTATTGTGCGCATCTCCTGCCCCGTCTCCGCTATCAGCACATGGCGAAACAACTTCAAAGCCTCCTTCTTCCCTTTGCTAGTCGTGTTTCTCCTTCTCCTTCTTCTCTTTGAGATCCTCCTTGTCTCCCATCTTCTCAAGCCTCTTTCCCAGATTTCCGACGCAGCAACCAAGTGGAGCGAGGGGAAACTCTCCCATCATCTTTTTCCCCAGGGGCCAAAGGAGTTTCAAATCATAGCAAGGACCATGAATGCAACCTCCAATGCTCTTTCCAGAAGAATGAGGGAGAGCGAGGAGGAGAAAGCCCGCTACGCCTCCATCCTGGACACAATGGTGGAAGGAGTCATCCTCGTGGATAACAACGGCTCCCTGGTTCTTGAGAACCATGCGTCAAAATGCGCGGAAGGAGCTACGTTGTTGCAAAACCCCGCAATCGCCCACACGATACATAAGACTCTCCGCTCAGATTGCATCCAGCATGCAACATCTCGATACAAGGAGAATCTCTACGCCATCACATCCGCGCCGATTCATGAGAAGAACACGGTAATCGGAGCGGTGCTCACCATCAACGACATCACCCGCATCCAGCACCTTGAGCAAATGCGGCAGGATTTTGTCGCCAACGTCTCCCATGAGCTCAAAACACCGCTCACCTCGATCCTTGGCTTTTCCGACATCCTTGCGAAAGACCATCTGGAAGAAGAGGAGAGAATCCACTACGCCACCATCATCCTCAAGGGAGCGAAGCGGATGCAGGGCATCATCACCGATCTTTTGACCCTCTCCTCACTCGAGACGGAAGGGAAACAATTTCCAATGGAACAAACATTGCTGCCATCCTTGATTGATGAGGCCATGGAGAGCGTTCGCTACGGGATCGAACAAAAAGGAATGACCATAAAGGTTGATTGCCCGGAGATTTTGGTGACCTGCGCGCGCAGCTTGCTGGTGGAAGCCATCTCCAACCTTCTCTCCAATGCCATCCGCTACAGCCCCGAGCACACGGAAATCCTCATATCTGCAAGAAAGAACCAGAAGAAAGAGACAATAATTTCCGTAACCGACCAAGGCTGCGGAATTTCCCAAGAAGACCAGAGGCGCATATTTGAACGGTTCTACCGTGTCGACAAAGCACGTTCCCGCTCCCAGGGGGGAACAGGACTTGGCCTCTCCATCGTTCGCCATGTGATGATGATCCACCAAGGAAAAGTGGAAGTGGAGAGCGAGCTAGGAAAAGGGTCCACTTTCCGCTTGGTTTTCTGACCATGCATCCATAAAAATACCCAGGACAGAAGGAACCGATCTCTGTGAAGCGTCCTGTGGCAATGGTAGTGCACCATGAGCAATCAACCACAAAGGCCCCACAGGAAAACATCCCATACTGCTGCAAGCGCCAGGCATGCTGCCTCCCTTGCATGATGGGCTACTCGTTCAAGTTCGGCTTCTCCCCTTTTACCACATAGACGATCCAGGAGCAGACGCTGGTAAGGTGGTCTCCCAAACGCTCAAGCTCCTTGACGCTGGCGTAGTATTGGAAGAGGGCGGCTCTTTCGTTCTGGGTCTTGGGTTCCATGGCGAGAAGCTTCTTGTCCAGCTCTACGCGCAGCAAGTCCACCTTGTCATCCAATTTGGCAATCTGCATGGCTTTTTTGTCGTCCGGATTTTCCAGTAGCTCCTCTATCCCTTCAATCATCTGACGGCCATAGGAGACCATTTGCAGGCACCCTTCATGCAAAGTTGGGAACTTCATGACACCACAAAGAGTTGCGAATTTCACCACCATGTCCCCCACCCTTTCAAAGTGTGTGACGATTTTCATGCCTGCCACCACGCTTCGGATTGCCTTCCCGTAAGGGGCCTCACTGACAAGAAGGCGCACTCCGTCGCTCTCCACAAGGCTTCTCAGCTGGTCGATGAACGCATCGTCGCTGACAATCTTCGCCATCAACGCCACATCATCTTTTTCCACAGCCAGCTGGGCCTGGCTAGCCGCATCAGCCACCCGATGGCACATTTCCACGACCAATTGCTTGAACAGCCTGAGTTTCTCATCAAGCCCCGACTCTTGTTTTGCCATTTTCCTCCTCCTTAACCGAAACGCCCGCAAAGATAGTCTTCCGTCCTTTTGTCTCTCGGCCGGAAGAAAAGCTCCTGTGTCGGACCATGTTCCACGAGAAATCCTGTCCTTTGTTCATCCAACAGGAAAAAACAGGTCTGGTCACTCACGCGGCTGGCCTGCTGCATGTTGTGGGTGACCACCACTATCGTGTACTCCTTCTTCAGCTCCATCATGAGCCGCTCGATATTGCTGGTGGCGATAGGATCAAGCGCACTGGTCGGTTCATCCATCAAGATTACCTCCGGCTTGACTGCAAGGGTACGTGCAATGCAAAGACGCTGTTGCTGTCCGCCGGAGAGGGACGATGCGCCTTCACCCAGTCGGTCCTTCACTTCATCCCACAACGAGGCCTGTCTGAGAGAACCCTCGACAAGCTCCAGCAGCTTCCCTCTCGTCAGACGCCCGTACAAACGTGGCCCGTACGCCACGTTGTCGAAAATCGACATGGGAAACGGATTGGGCCGCTGGAACACCATGCCCACCTTCCGCCTAAGCTCAAGCACATCCATATTCCGGAAGATATCCACTCCTCCAAGCATAACGCTCCCCTGCGTGCGGCATCCATCAACCAAATCGTTCATCCGATCCAATTCCCTGAGGAACGTGGATTTACCACATCCAGAAGGACCTATGCAGGCGGTGATGGAGTGTTTGGGAATATCCACCGTCACCTCTTTCAGCGCATGCTTGCTTCCATACCAGACACCTAAGTTCTTGACATGAAAAACCGTTTCACTCATACATGTTCCTTTCCGGCAGTCAACCGGTTTGCAGTAATGTCGAATACGAACACCAGCACCATCAGCACGAACGCCGTGGCAAAGGCCTTGTCCATTCCCTGCCCCTCGGTGATGGAGAGGTAGACATGCATGGCAAGAGGGCGGGATGGCATGGAAATGCTAGTTGCCAAAGCAGTCCCGCTTCCGATGGTGTAGATCAATGCGGCCGTCTCTCCTATTGCTCGACCCACAGCAAGGATCAGTCCGGTGATAATGCCCCTCCTCGCCGACGGTACCACCACCTTCCAAATTGTCTCCGTCCTTGTTGCACCAAGCGCATAGCTCGCCTCCCGAAGAAATGGAGAGACTGCATGGATGGCATCCTGGCTGGTGCGTACGATGGTGGGAAGCACCATCAAGCTGACAGTAATCGTCCCGCTTGCGAGGCAGAATCCCCATCGAAGCTTTTCCACGAAGACCAGCATGCCGAACAATCCGAAGATTATCGATGGGATTCCCCCAAGGATATCAATGCCCAGAGAGACCACATGGTAGATTCTTCCCCTCTTGGCGTACTCCTCCAGGTAAACAGCGGAGGCTATCCCCAAGGGAGAAGCTACCAACGTTATGAGAAGCATGAAAATAATGGTGTTGAGGATGATAGTACTGATTCCACCATA
>CAVESN010000015.1:2664-9852 GCA_963618365.1 Bacteroides uniformis | reverse complement strand
GTCCTGATTCCACCATATTTCCCTGAATCAACCGTATTCTGAATAAGGAAGGGAATCGTCAGATTGAAACCCTCTCTCACAAATCGGATCTTCAAAGAGGAGACAGCTTCCGCCTGCGAAAAATCAGATGCCGGCACCAGCAGATACGCACCTTCTGTCATGGCAAGCTCCGAGAGGCTATGCACCTTTACTATGGGTATTTCCGGTCCTCCGAGTTCGCTCCACAGTCTGTGTTTTCCTTGCAGGATTTCCTCCATCTCCCCTTTTTCTATCGCAGCAAGTTGCTGGTTTCCCCTTAGGGCACTCACAGAGGGATGCACTGCAAAAACTTGGTTGCGAACAACCAGCTCTTTCATTCCCCGTCCCGTCGATGGGGCGATTACCAAGGTTCCCTTCACGGGTTTTGAGGAAAGAGTATTCGTGGCTACAATTTCAACCTGCCCAAGATGTAAATCCTTTGCCAGTGCTTCTTTGCTTGCATCATCAATGATGAGCGTCAAAGGAACATCCTCTCCGTTCAACGTCCTCCAGGAGAGTGTTCTCCCCCGTACAATCTTTGCTAGCTGCTCCCAATCCAGTTCAGCTTTCATGTTGGCGCTCACCACATACCCGTTTTTCGAGTCCGGAATTCTCTCGGATTCCACGATTTCCCGCTTCCATATTCCCCGATACAGGACATAGCCGAGAATTACCACCAAGAGAAATACCGTCACCCAGGTAAAAAGACGGATAGCCAGTATCATCCACCTGTCTTTCTGACTGCGGTCCATCATTTCCCTCCCTTATGCGCAATCGCAATCACAATCCCGTTGGAAAGGAGAATGCAGAGGTAGAGCAGCATTGCCGTGGCGAAAAGCGCCGACATGTGCGTCCCCTCTGCATACCCCATGTCCGTGACGATGTTCATCGTCATCGTCCTTCCCATGTCGGTAAGCTTGTGAAAAGGAAGAGGCGCATTTCCTCCCACCAGCAAGACTGCCGTTGTCTCTCCGACAGCTCTTCCAAGCCCGAGCAGAAAGGATGAGATGATTCCCTGCCTGGCTGCCGGGATGATGACTCGTCTAATTGTCTGGATCCGGGTGGCGCCCAAGGCATAGCTTGCCTCATGCAACGCCCGGTCAACGCTCGCAATGGAAACCTCACTCACGTTGATGATGGTGGGCATAATCATGATGGCGAGAATCAATGCCGCAGAAAGCAACGAGTACCCACTCCCTCCGAACAGGCTACGCACCAAGGGCACCACCACCGCAAGGCCGAACAAGCCATAGATAACCGACGGAATACCTGCAAGCAGACTGATACCCAGCTTGATTACGTCCCGCTTCCATCCTTTCGCAAGCAACGCAAGATAGATGGCGCAAGAGAGGGAGAACGGGGTTGCGAGAAGAAGGGCAAGAGCCGTCACCACAAAACTTGCCCGGACAAACATAGCTATCCCGTAATGGGGTTCTTGCGCAGACGGACTCCAATCCGTACTGAAGAGAAACTCCCGAAGAGGAATCTTCCTGAAAGCCGGCACCCCCTCTGAAAAGAGGTACAAGGTAATCAGGACAACCGTGGCAAGCGACACAAATGCGGTGAGCAGAAGGATCACCTTCAGCCCACCGTCCACTCGTTTTCTCACGAAAAGTGTCATCTTATTTCACCGGAATGAATCCAGCTTCCTCGACCAAGGCCTGCCCCTCGGAAGAAAGGATGTAGTCAAGGAAACGCTTCTCTCCACCATCAGGCCTTCCCTTGGTGACCAGATAAAGCTTGCGGCTGATCGGATAGGTGCCGTTAATCACGTTCTCCGCGCTTGGCACAACTGCGTCTATCGTCAGCACCCTGCCACCCGCACTCGTGACAATCGGGCCGAAGGCCATGCCGATATATCCCACAGAGCCGGGAGTAGAGGCAACCTTTAAAGCAAGCTCCCCGTTCTCTTTTGCGACAATGGCGTTCTTGGTAGGTTCCTTCTTCGCGGAATCAAGGACAATCTCCTTGAAGGAACCATAGGTACCGCTTGTCTCATCACGGACAATCAAGCGCACCATTTCGTCATTTCCCCCAAGCTCCTTCCAATTCTGGATTTCACCAGCGAACAGTGCGGCAAGTTGCTCCATGTTAAGGTTGCTCACCCCCACATCCCCATGCACAGCAACCGAAAGGCCGTCAAGGGCAATGGTGGTGGGAGTCAATCCCGAAGCAATCTCCTCCGGCTTCAAATCCCTGCTGGAACCCGCCAAAGACAAGGTGCCGGACACAAGCCCCTTCAAACCGACTGAAGAGCCGAGCGTCTCATAGGAGACTTTCATGTCGGGATTCTTGGCCTCAAACGGCTCGATGGCGGAAGTGATGATTGGAGCCACCGTGGAGGACCCTCCGAAGGTGTAGAACGCCACAGAAGGCCGGAAGGAGTTTGTCTCCTTCGCGCCAGATGCGAAGACTGCCGTCGTAGCCAGAATCATCAACCAAGAGATCACATTCTTTTTCTTTCTCATGTTTCTTTTCACTCCTTCTGTTTGCCCTCACCATAGATGGCCCCCATCAAGAAACGAAAAAGAAACTGTGAAAAAAGGATGAATACCGAAAAACCTTTCCGGACGGCATTCCTCTGGCTATATTGGAGGAAAAAGGAGTTTCTATGCTTTGCAAAAACGAAGATGCCATCAGCCAAAATCTCGGTGGCGGAGTCACCAGGAAGATCATCGCCTATGATGAGGGGATGATGGTATGCGAACTGACGTTCGAGAAAGGAGCAGTGGGAGAGCTGCATCACCACCCGCAAGAGCAAATTGGCTACGTCATCAGCGGATCATTCGAGGTCAGTGATAACGGGGAGACAAAAGTGCTGAAGGCGGGTGATTGCTATCTGGTGAAACCGGATTCCGTCCATGGAGTCAAGGCTCTCGAAAACTCCAAACTGCTGGATGTTTTTACACCCATGCGCAAGGATTTTCTCGGCTGAGAGACGCTTCATCCAATTGTAGACACAGCCATTTCACTTCCATATAATGGGTAGCGCTACACTCAGGTGAAAGCAACGCGCATCTTTGTGTGCGCGACCCGAAATGAGTCACCAAATTCATCGTCTCGAGTTGAGACAAAAAGGAAAAGAAGATGAGCGATGCAAAGAACATCAAAACGCTTGAGAACTCCAGCGTTGAGCTGACGCTGACACTCCCCGCCGCAAGAATCGAGGAAGATTACAAGAAGACGTTGGACAAATATGTCAAGACTGCCCAAATCCCGGGCTTCCGCAAAGGCCATGTTCCCGCTTCCGTCCTAGAGAAGAAGTTCGGCGATTCCCTGCGCACGGAGTCGACCTTCGACACGATGGAGAAATATCTGCATGAAGAGCTGGACAAGCTGCAAGAGGACCAGAAGCCGCTTCCCTATTGCACTCCGGTGCTCCAAGACGAGGAAAAGCTCCTTCCCTTCAAGAAGGATACGGATGTCACCTATTCCGTCAAATATGACGTGAAGCCCCAGTTCGAGCTTCCCCAATACACCGGACTTACCGTCTCCATCCCCGATGTAAAAGTCAGCGACGAGGATGTGAAGAAGGAGCTGGACAAGCTTCGCGAGCAGAACGCCATGGTCGTCGAGAAGAAGGACGGAGTCGCCGAGGATGGCAACATCGTCAACATCGACTATGTGGAACTGGATGGGGAAGGCAAAGAGATTGCCTCCAGCGAGCGCAAGGATTTCACATTCACCCTCGGGTCCGGATACAACTACTACGAGATCGACAAGGAAATTGTCGGCATGAAGGCAGGCGAAAGCAAGAACATCGAGAAGAGTTACCCCGAGGATTTCAAGACCGCTGACCTCGCCGGCAAGACCATCACCCTGAAAGTCACCTTGAAGGGTGTCAAGGTCAAGGATGTCCCTGAGCTGGATGATGATTTCGCCCAGGACATCAAGGACGAGTACAAAAGCGTCGACGACCTGACCAAGGCGACCCGCGAGAAACTTGAGGAGCAGCTGAAAGCCAAGCTCGACGATGAGAAGTTCGAAAAGATCTCCGAAGAACTTGTTAAGACAGCTACCGTTCCCGTTCCGCAGAGCATGGTCGACCTTCGGCTGAACCAGGATTGGAAGGAGTATGTCCGGAGAACGGGAATCGGCGAGGACCAGCTTCTGAAGTACCTCGCGGCCCAGGGTATCGACAAGGAATCCATGCTGGCCAACTGGGAAAAAGATGCAGTGAAAACGATTAGCGTGCAGCTCATCCTGGACAAGATCAAGGAAAAAGAGAACTTCACCGTCTCCAAGGAGGAGCTCGACAAGGCTACGGAAGAGCAGCTGAAAGATGTTACCGACGAGAATATGAAGAAATACTACCAGACCATGCTCGAGGAAAATCTCAAGCTCAGCAAGGTCGGCGATTTCCTTGAGGCGAACAACACGTTCACTCCCGGCGAGGCAAAGAGCTTCGACGAATATATGCACGGGAAAGTTGCAGAATAAGGAGCCATAACAGCAATGGAACGGATGCAATCGTACATCCCGATGGTCGTTGAACAGAACGGCGTGAGGGAACGTTCTTACGATATCTTCAGCCGGCTGCTCAAAGACCGGATTGTCTTTCTTGACGGAGAGATCAACGACGCCACGGCGGACCTTGTCATCGCCCAGATGCTCTTCTTGGAATCGGAAGATCCCAAGAAAGATATCAGCCTGTACATCAACAGCCCTGGTGGCAGCGTGACAGCGGGATTGGCAATCTACGACACGATGCAATACCTCCTCTCTCCCGTGCAGACCATCTGCATGGGGCAGGCAGCCAGCATGGCCGCAGTCCTGCTTGCAGGAGGCGCAAAGGGAAAGAGGTACGCCCTCCCCTCCTCTCGGGTGATGATTCACCAGCCATGGGGAAGCGTCGAAGGACAGGAGAGCGACATCCGGATCCAATCTGCTGAGATGGAGAGGCTCAAGAAGCTGGTACTGGATATTCTTTCCCGCCATACAGGGAAAGATGTCCAGAACCTGAGAGCAGATACGGAACGTGATTTTTACCTTACCAGCGTTGATGCGGTCGCATACGGACTGGTGGACAGCGTCATGCAAAGGGGTGCGTGATGGCACGAGGACAGCAATATTGTGCGTTCTGCGGGAAGAGCGCCAAGGAAGCAAAACGGCTTATCAACGGACCTGGTGTCTCCATTTGCGATGAGTGCATAAAAATATGCGCCCAGATGCTGAAGGACGACCCCTCCATGGATTCCTCCAGCTCGCTTCCCGACAAGCTTCCCACACCAGAGGAAATCAAACAGTTCCTTGACCAATATGTCATCGGACAGGACGAAGCCAAGAAAATTCTTGCGGTCGCCGTGTACAACCACTACAAGCGGGTGAAATACGAGAAGAAAGTGGACACCGAGATGGAGAAGTCCAACATCCTGATGGTGGGACCGACCGGCACGGGAAAGACACTTCTCGCACGCACGCTTGCACGCAAGCTGCAGGTTCCCTTTGCCATCGCAGATGCAACCACGCTCACTGAGGCAGGATATGTCGGGGAAGATGTCGAGAACATCCTCTTGAAGCTGATTCAGAATGCCGATGACGACATAGCCAAGGCGGAGCATGGCATCATCTTCATTGACGAGATTGACAAGATTGCCAAGAAGGAGGGGGAAAATCCCTCCATCACCCGCGATGTGAGCGGGGAGGGGGTGCAGCAGGGCCTGCTCAAGATTATCGAAGGAACAATTGCCTCGGTCCCCCCTCAGGGAGGAAGGAAACATCCCAACCAGGAGATGCTCAGGATCAACACCAAGGATATCCTCTTCATCTGTGGCGGAGCTTTTGTCGGCTTGGACAAGGTCATTGAAAAGCGTGTAAGCACCCATTCCATGGGTTTCGGAGCAGCTGTTGAGGGAAAATCCACCAAGAGTCTCCACGACTTGTATGCGCAAATCGTGCCCGACGATCTGATTAAGTTCGGCTTGATTCCCGAGTTCATCGGAAGATTGCCCATCCATGTCGCGCTTGACAACCTGAACAAGGACGATTTGAAGAAGATCATCATCGAACCGAAGAACTCCGTGCTCAAGCAGTACCAGCAAAGCTTCAAGCTTGACGGAATCGACCTTCTCTTCGATGATGATGCGGTTGATGCGATTGCCCAGAAGGCAATTGAGCAGAATACCGGTGCAAGAGGCATACGCTCCATCGTCGAAGGGATGATGATGGGTATCATGTACCGCATTCCTTCCATCCCCAATGTGAAGCAGGTCATCGTGACCAAAGAGGCCGTGCAAGACCACAAGAACCCCAAGGTAATCTCCACCGACGGGCAGGAGATACTCCTGTGAGTCTTTTCCCTCCCATCCCGCAGAAGGTGCTCATGCACCTCACGCAGGACAAGGCCTTCATTGTCATCGGACACAAAAACCCTGACGGGGATTGCCTCTGCAGTGAGATGGGAGTGGAGACCTTGTTGCACGCATTGGGGAAAGAGGTTGTGCTTGCAAATCCGGGACCTTTTGAGAGAAAGGAGATCCAACACCTCTCGAGCCGGTTCACAGATCACATTCCCTCCCCTTTCCTTGCCAAGAACCCCTCTGTCGTAGTTGTCGATTGCTCGACATATGATCGAATCGGTAGCTTGTATGACGAAGTCAAGGATTTGCATGTGCTTGTCATTGACCATCATGCAAACGGCGCCCTCTGGGGTGACGACAGGTATATTGTCCCAGACTCCCCTTCGACCACACTCCTGGTCCAACATCTTTTCGAAACCATTGGCATCGACATCCCCCCAGAAACAGCAAAACAGCTCTTCTTTGGGTTTGCGACCGACACAGGTTTTTTCCGTTTCCTCCAGAAAGGGCAAGCGGAAGCCTTGCAGTTTGTCTCCAGACTCGTGGAAAAAGGTGCAAGCCCCGATTCCGTCTACATGCAGATCAACGGAGGCAAGCAAAGAGACTCCATCAAGTACCTTGGCCTTCTGATCGATCGGAGCGAATCGTATCTCGATGGGAAAGTGATGGTCTCCTACACCTGGCTGAAGGACAAGGAACGCTACTGCTGCGACAAACCAAGCGATCTCTTCTACTCGCAGATGCTCTCCATCGCCAATGTGGAGGTAGTGGCGCTCTTCAAGGAAGAGGAAGGCTCATTGGTTGAAGCAGGCCTAAGGGCAAGCCACGAAAGCAAGGTGGATGTAGGAAAAATCGCCGCACGTTTCTCTGG
>CAVESN010000015.1:1184-2654 GCA_963618365.1 Bacteroides uniformis | reverse complement strand
TTTCTCTGGTGGTGGGCATATGCACGCAAGCGGTTTCACCACAGAAGGGGACGTTTTCACCGTGCGAGATAAGTTCTTGAAACAAATAAAGTTATTATTGAATTAATCTTTGGCATCACCCTTGCATTCCATAGGGAACCAGGAGGTTTTCTATGGATGCTATTTCCCGTCTTGTCATCGAGAGCCAGCAACAACCCGAAAACAAAGCTCTTCGCAAGAAAGTCAGAGATGTGGCTATGGAGCTCTTCTATTCCCTGCCGAAGCAATACCATCTCTTGCCCGAAGGCTTGTGTTCCGCCTTCCTTCTTTACTGTGAGCCATCAATCGATGGCTACATCACCAAGTACAAGCCTGTGGGCACCTTCTTCAACTTCATCTACGCCATTGTCAAAAGAAGAGTGAGACATTTCCTCTGCTCTGTCCAGGCGAATTATGAACGCATAAACGCCGATTCCCTGGTTTATGCTCCCGAAGCGCTCTACATGAAAACCCCGCCGGAGCAAGTGGCTGGATGCTTTTATCACACCCACCAGCTTCCCACCATTTTTGAGACACTGCTCAGTGGGCAACCGGATTTGACGCAAACTTCAAATTCCATGGTGAAACATCTTCTTTGCGCCCTGACACATAAGCGAGTGAGGCAAGGACTACTTCTCTCCTGTGTGACAGATCCTTCCTATGCGCTGCATGGATACGTTCCACTGACCAGCAAATTGCTTGGCTGCGACGAGATGATGCTGGGAGACTTCCTCGCATCGCTGGATAAGCTACTCGTCCCCCACAGGCAGAAGTGTTCCGATTGCCTCGACCGGGTTGGATTCCGTTTCTTTCAAGTCAACAAATACCGGCAGGAGCTCAAGCTTGCAGAAACCAAACCGGACTGGAAAACCAAGCAGATGTACTCGCACAACCTAGTCATGTGGCAGCATGCATTGAAGGATTTGGAACTGAAGACCAAAAAAACCATATTGTGCAAAAGCAAAATCACTGAAATCCTCCAAATCTCCTCATTCACCATCACCTCCTCCCTCAGGCATTGGAAAGAAGCGCTTGAGGAGACACTGGACGCATATGGGTCAAAGGAATATCTTCAGTAGGTATGGAAATACTGTTAGCCAGCGGCAACGCGCACAAAAGGGCCGAGTTTGCCAGGATGCTTCCCTCTTGGAAGATTCTTCTTCCCAGCGAAAAGGGAATCACTTTCACTTGTGAGGAAAACGGATCTACGTTCATCGAAAATGCGTTGATAAAAGCCAAGGCGCTTGCCAATGCAGCCCCGAAAGGGACCCTTGTCATGGCTGATGACTCGGGGCTCTGCGTGGATGCACTTGGGGGAGATCCCGGCATTCATACCGCACGCTACGGGATGATTCCCGGAGGAAAAGAGCTCGCCAGTGAAAAACGCAATGAGCTCCTGCTCAGAAACATGGAGCAATATGCGAGGCAGGAAGAGAGATGCGCGCACTTCGT
>CAVESN010000015.1:0-1174 GCA_963618365.1 Bacteroides uniformis | reverse complement strand
TCATCGACTCCTACCGCACGTTTGTCGTCCAGGAAGCTGTGGACGGACATATCGCATTCACTCCCTACGGCAAGGGAGGTTTCGGCTACGACCCGATCTTCATCATCGATGAGGTTGGGCAAAGCATGGCCGGGATAACGGATGCGATGAAGGACAGATACAGCCACAGGGGAAGAGCCCTCGCCCGACTCTCACGGATATTGGAGGAAATCCATGGAAACCAAGAAACGGTCTGAAATCAATGAGAACAGCAAATGGGACCTCGCTTCCCTTTTCAAGGATAGCGACGCATGGAGAGCGGCCTTGCTGTCTCTCAAGGAAGCCACGAAAGAGGCTCCTCTAAGAAAAGGCTCGATCAGCAAAGGGAAGCAATCCTTTCTTGAGACTCTCTCTTGGATGGAAAAAATTGGCAGGATCTCTGAGCGTGTGGGATGCTGGGCCATGCTGAATTACAGCGCAGACGCCTCAGATGAGAACAACATCCAATACTACGGATTGGCTAGCCAGACGCTCTCACAACTGGATACAGCGATCTCCTTCTTCATGCCGGAATTGCTCTCTTTGGACGAAGCAACTTTCCAATCCTACATGCAAGACCCTGACTTCAAGGATTTCAAGGTCAATCTTGAGAAAAGCTGGAGATACAAGAAGCATGTGCTCAGTGAAGCAGAGGAGAGGTTGATGGCGATGCAGCGTGACAACGCACAAACGGCCGAGCTTGCTTTCAGCGACCTGACCAATGTCGACATGGATTTCGGCAAAGTCGACGGAAAACCACTGACGCAAAGCACCTACTCCACATTCATGCAAAGCCAGAATCGCAAAATTCGGAAAGAAGCCTACGACAAGCTCTATGGCGCATACGCCGCGCATCAGCATACCCTTTCGCGCTTGTACGAAGGATCTGTCAAACAGGATATCTTCAGCTGCAAGGCGCACGGCTACGGCTCATGCAAGGAAGCAGCGCTCTTTTCGGACAATGTCGATGCGAGCGTCTATGACACCTTGGTTTCGAGCGTCCATGAAGGCTTTCCCGCTCTCCACAGTTTCTATGAATTGAAACGGAAAGTACTGGGATTGGAGAAACTTGCCCACTGGGATGTCTATGTGCCACTCGTAAAGCAAAAACCGTACAAGACGACCTATGAAGAGGCTGTCGACACTGTCATCAAGG
>CAVESN010000014.1:1353-27721 GCA_963618365.1 Bacteroides uniformis | reverse complement strand
GCAAGCTACAGGGGAAGGCAGAAGACCGTATACAAGGTCGACTGCAGTCCTGAACCCGTAATCAACGGGGTAACCCAACACTAACAAAGCCGCCGAAAGAACCTCTTCAATCTCCTTTTCGGCTCTCGCTACCAAATTCCTTGTCTTTTTCGTTGCTTTTTACCTTGGCCACTTCGCTACTTTTTTGGTCGGCTCACTTTCACTACATTTTTGGTCGGCTCTTACACCGGTGCCTCCCGCAAGTACTGCAACATGGAGCTTGGCAAGGGCGGGTACTTCGACGGTACGGAAGTGTATGCGGACGAGACTCTCGACTCTTTCCGTGAGGATGTGCTCATTGGGGCATGCTATGCATCCATCATTTCGGCAATCGCATAAGCGCTGATTGGGATGGAGCACCATCTTGCGCTCTATCTCTCTTTTGGGGCGTTGCTTGCATGTCTGGGAAGGGAGATGCTTTTTTGCGTGAGTTTTTTTACAACTTTGCACGAAACCTTAGTATACTTGAGGTGTCCCTACAGGGAGATAGGAGGACAGATTATGGCTAAGAATGTGGAGAGCTTGAACAGAAAGCTGCTGGAAGCGGCGGTCTCTGCCGTCAAGGGAACGGAAATCAAGGCCTTGCTGAAAGAGGGAGCCGATGTGCACGCGCAGAACGAGTGGGGGATGACTCCCATCATGCTTGCCGCCCAATACAATCCGAATGTCAGCGTGCTGAAAGCCTTGCTTGAAGGCGGAGCGGACATCTCTGAAACGGAACCGAAGTATCGTTCCAACGCCTTGCATCTTGCCGCAAACAAGAGCTCCAGCCCGAAGATCATCGACGCATTGATCTCTGCAGGTGCGGATCTCAATGCCCGCAACTATCTGGGGGAGACTCCCTTGATCATGGCGGTCAATGCCAATCCCGAGACAAGGGTGGTCAGCGAGTTGATCAAGAAGGGTGCCGACATCAACGCCAGGGACTACCAGGGCCACTCCGTGCTGGAATATGCGAGAAGCCAGAGAAGGAGCTATATCGTCACGGAGCTGAAGAAGCTGGGAGCTTCTTGAAGCTTTCTTCATCATTATCCATCCAGAACCAGCTTTGTTTGGTTCTGGATTTTTTGTATCCTGTGACTGTGTTTTCCTTCTTTTCGGAACTGCTAGCGCTGGGTAGTGGCGCTTTTTTCTATGCATTGGCGTTTCCCAATTTCCTGAATGCGAAGGGATGGGGATTCCTTGCCTTTGTTTCTTGGATTCCTCTCTTCTGGGTAATCAATCGAGCTTCGTGGAGGAGAATCGGTTTCTATGGCTTTTGCTATGGGTTTCTCTTCTACCTGATATACAACTACTGGTTGAAGACCTTCCATCCTCTGGCAATCTTGCTTGCTCCGAGCTTGGAGGCAATCCAGTATCTGCTGCTTTTCCCTTTGCTGAAATGGGCGGGAAAAGTGGGAAGGAGAAGGGGATATCTCCTCCAGTCCCTTGTGTTCGTCGCCTATTCCTATCTGACCCAGAAAGGATTTCTTGCCTATCCTTATGGCAACATGGCCACTTCCCTCTGGTCCTATCGCCCTCTTATCCAGATTGCTTCCGTTACCGGGGTGTGGGGAATCTGCCCGATGATGGTGGCGCCCCAGGCCTTCATCGCCCAGCGGTTCAAGAAGTGGAGCATCTACAGGATTGACATGCTCCTGTATCTCTTCTTTTTCCTCCTTTGGCTCTCCTTTGGATTCGCTTCCCTTTCCTTTTATCAAAAGAGGCAACCAAAGCGCATCGTGCGCATCGCCGCGGTGCAGCATTCGGCAGATAGCTGGAAAGGGGGATATGAGACCTACAGGGAGAATTTTGAGACACTTAAGAAATTCAGCCTTGAGGCGATGGCAAGCGAGGAGAAGCCCGAGATGGTGCTTTGGAGCGAGACTGCGTTTGTGCCCAGCGTCAGCTGGCATCTTTCCCATCCCACTTCCTTGCGTACCCGCGCCCTTGTGGATGAGTTCGTCGACTTTGGCACCCATCTGGGAGTGCCGTTGATTACGGGAAACCCGGAGGGGCTGGTCAAGGATTCGTCTCTTCCCGCGGTGCTTGAGGACGGCTCCTGGAACTGGAAGACCTACAACACGGTCATTCTCTTTGGAAAGGGAAGGATTCTCGGCACCTACCGTAAGCAGCACCTTGTCCCCTTCACCGAGCATTTTCCGTATGAGAAGCAATTTCCCTGGCTTTACCGCCTTTTGCTTGCGAATGACTACAAATGGTGGGAGGAGGGAGAGAGCCCGACGGTGTTTTGCTATGAGGGGATCTCGTTCTCCACTCCCATTTGTTTCGAGGATCTTTTCGGCGACCTTTGTGCACGGTTTGTGCAAAACGGGGCGGATATGCTGGTGAACCTTACCAATGACAGCTGGTCCGGCAGTGTATGCGCCCAGATGCAGCACATGAGTCAGGCGGTCTTCCGCGCCGTGGAGAATCGCCGTCCTCTTATACGTGGCACCAACAGCGGCATGACCACCATGGTGGATGTGACAGGAGCCGCGCATGAGGTTATGCAGCCGTTTGCCAAAGGGTGGCATCTTTACAAAGTGCCTCTTTTGCAGAAGGAGGGGATGACCTTCTATACCCGTCACCCCGACCTTCTTGCCAAGCTGATGCTGGGCTTAGCTTTCTTTGCGCTCCTTTTGCTGAGCTATGGCGCAATCCATTCCTGGATGGAAGTGCGGAAAAAGTGGAAAAGGTGGGGATCCCTTTCGCTCGCGTTGGCAAGCGAAACTTCTACGTGACATGGTTCGTTTTGTGCTACTATCCAGAATATGGATATTCGTTTGGCAAGATTGATGGAAGCGATGGCATCCTACAACAAGGGTGATGCCCGCAGGATTGAGCACTCGGTGAAGGTGCATGATTTCGCCGCCACGGTGGGGACGCTTGAGGGGCTTGCCTCCCAGGACCTTTTCATCCTGGAGGCGGCGGCTATCCTCCATGACATAGGCATCCATGTCTGCGTTCTGGAGCATGGGGGAGATAGCGGGAAGAAGCAGGAGCTCTACGGACCTGCCGAAGCTGTCAAAATCATGGAGGAGCTTGGCTGCTTCAGCAAGGAGGAGATGGAGGGAGTCTGTTTTTTGATTGCCCACCATCACACCTATGAAGGGGTGAGCTCGCTCTCCTGGCAAATCCTTCTCGAGGCGGATTTCTTCGTAAACCTCTATGAGAGCGCCGCTCCCGAGGAGGAGATTCTTTGCGTGGAGCAGAAGATGATCAAGACCGCCACGGGGAAAAGGATTTTCTCCTCCCTTTTTTATGACTCTGCGAAGCAGAAGCAAGAGGGGTTGCAGTTTTCCAGGAAGGATGATTTCATCCTTCGCCCGCGGCATAATCCCAGCCAGAAAAGCTGACCTGCACCGAAGCGTGCACGTAGAGCCCCACCATCGCCCCGGTGAACCGTTTTCCTGAGGAAAGTCCCTCGCTGGAGAGGTAGTGGGTCTCTTTTAGGACAAAGAGCTCATTGCCTCCCTTTGAGAAGGATCTCCTCATTCCCTCGATTTGCATTTCGAGGGTGATGGTTCCTTTTTCGGAAGATGGTATGAATTGCTCGCTCTGGTAGCGGTCTAGCAGGTACTCTGCAAGCAGGAGCCCGCACATCCCCTTCCTTTTGGCATAGCCGAATTTCAGGTAGCTGTGCTCGTCGTAGTACGCGCACATGCCAAGGTCCTCACCTTGCTTGATGTCGGGAACCATAAAGGAGAGGGAGACCTTCCCCTTCATCTCAACCTGGTGCTCCACAAGGATGGTTGCACCCATTTCCCAAAGATCCTTGTGGGAGCCCTGCACCCGTAAGGTTCCGTCTGCTTCTTCAGAGAACAAAGAGGAGGGAAGAGGCCGTGGTGTGAGCCAGTTCCTTCCTTCCCAATGGGGATAGGGGGAAAGGGGAAGCTTGGGAGAAGCCTTCTCCTCCTCAAAGGAGATGGGCACGAGGGTTCTGGGATAATCCAGGACAGGCCACCCTTCCTTGTCCCAGTGCATGGGAGTCAGGCAGGTCTCGCGTCCGAGGGGATGGTATGGAGAGCTGCCTCTCCTTACCCCAAGAAAGAAGAAGTACCAACAGCCGTCCGGCCCCTCGACGGGATGCCCATGCCCGCAGCAGGAAAGATATCCCTCCTCGTCACGTGCCTTGAGAATCGGATTGTGGGGGCAGCTCTCGTATGGGCCTTCCAAGGTGCGCGAGCGGGCGCATGTCTCCTGATGGCCCCCTCCCGTACCTCCTTCGGCGAGGAAGATGTAGAAATACCCGTCATGGAAGAGCATGTGGGGCCCTTCCGGGGTGCGGCATCCGCTGCCGTACCAGAGCATCTTCGGCCTGGAGACCTTCTTGGCGCAATTCTCATCGAGCTGGATGATTCGGCAGCCGCGGTTGAGCAGCATGTAGTGCTTCCCTTCGTGATGGAAAAGGGAGGGGTCGATACCGTCGACATCTATCCACGAGGGGGCGCCGTATGGCCCTTGCGGCTTCTTTGACCGGAGCACCATTTGCACTCTTGGTTTTTCCGATCCTTCGTTTCCCCTCAGGGTTGCGGCCACATAGAAGTACTCTCCGTCGTAGGAGAGGTCGGCTGCCCAATACCCTCTTCCTCCGGACAATCCATCTAGGTGCGCATCCTTTGCGTCGACAAGCGCATAGCCGATTGTCTGCCAATGGACAAGATCCCTGGAATGGGAGATGGGGATTGCAGGGAAATAGACGAAGGAGGAGTTGGCAAGGTAGTAATCTCTCCCCACCTTGACCACGCTGGGATCGGGATGGAAGCCGCGCAAGACAGGGTTTCTCCCATAGTGGCGGCTTTCCGCGGCAAGAGCTTCCCTGATTTCTTTTGTGGCACCATCGAGCGGGGTGGCTCCATCGTAGTTTCCTTCCAAGAGGCTTTGGCCGCACCGCTGTACGAGAAAACGGGCCAGTGGGAGATTGCCGGCTCTGGCGGCTATGGCTAGCAGCGTGTTCCCCTCTCCATCCCGATGGGAAAGGTTGATCGCCCCTTTCTCTCCGATTGCCTCTATCACCGCCTCGGCAAGCTTCGGATCCTTTGCCATCTCATGGATCTCTTGCTCCACTTTGTTCAGCATTGCTTTCTCCTTCTTATAGACTATGCTGGCGATGAAAGAGAAGCAAGAATGCTATCTTGGCTTGCTGTTGGGGTACACATCAACGAGGGCGCGGATGAATGCTCTCTCCGCATTGGAAAGGTAATATCCTTTCCTGTGGGCTATCGCAAGTTTCCATTCATATTGGCTTCCCGCAGTGAAAAAGCGCATGGTTTCCTTGTCCGATGCATAGGACTGGGGTACAAAGCCGACACCGAGATTGCTTTCCGCAACATTGAGGATCGTCCTGGTGGAGGAGGTCTCAAAAAGCACGTCCGGCTTGATTCCCGCTTTCAGGAAGAGAGTGTCCACCATCCGTCTCATCAATGTTTCCTGCGAGTTGAGGATGATTTTCTGCCCTATGAGCCAGGAGGGGTCGAGAAGGGGAAGCTTTTTCCCGGGACAGTGCCTGGCTAGCGGGTTGTCTCTGGATACTGCGAGCACCATCTGCTCGGTATCCGCCCAGGCATAGTCCAGCCCGGGGTGGTTGTCCAGGATGGAGATGTTGGCTATGTCGACCGTACCGTCGGTAAGGAGACGGAGCATCTTTCTGCTTCGCACCTCATGGATTTGGAAGGAGATGTTGGGATATTGGGCATGGAAGACGGGATAGGCGAGAGAGAATTGCAGGGAGCCCCTTTCGGGGGTGTAGGCGATACGGATTTCTCCACGCGAGCCGTCGGCGATATCGTGGATGATATGGTAGGTCTCCTTTTGCATCTCCACCATCTTCCTCGCTGTCTCCAGGTAGACTCTTCCCGCATAGGTGGGTGTCATGCGGTGCCCTTTGCGGTCAAAGAGGGGAGTGCCTAGGCTCTCTTCCAGTTTCAAAAGCTGCTGGTTGAGCGCCGATTGGGTGATGAAAAGCTTCTCGGAAGCTTTCGAGATGGTTCCCTGGTTGGCGATGGTGATGATGTTCTCAATCAAACGGAGGTCCATGACTTTCCCTTTTCTCTTAAAAATTCTAAGAGAAATTAGAAAAAAGTAAAGGTGGACAGATGGTTTAACCTCGTTAAGCTGAAAATGTGAAACATGTCGCATGTGCTTTCATTAAGTCCCTGTTCCCTTGGCTCCTGTCTCCTAGAGTGGGCAGTTCCATGAAGTGTTGCAGAAAGCGGGGGTTCCGAGCGGCTTGTATATCGTCCACGGGTCCGGTCATGGCACTAGGGAGTTCATCCAGGAGGATGTCCGGATGCGTGTCCTGGCTTTCTTTGACCAGCATCTGAAAGGGGAAAGAGATGTCAAAACTGAGAAATGAATACGGTTCCTACATGAAGGAGAGAGGTCGCTGGCTCAGCCAGCGCATGGCGAAATCCTATTTCTATGAACAGGAGAAGCGCTATGTCCATCCGTTTCGAATCTATGGCAATGTCTGGTATGTCGGAGACAGCTGGGTGTGCGTCCATCTCGTCGATACGGGAAACGGATTGCTGCTCATTGATGCGGGCAATTGTGGCGCAAGCGCCATGCTTGTCAACGCAATCTGGGAGGCAGGGTTCAATCCTGCAAATGTGAAGTGGATTGTCCTCTCACATGGGCACCTTGACCATATCGGGGCTGCCTTGTTCTTCAGAAGAATGTTTGGAACAAAGCTCTACATGGGAAGGCCCGATGCGGATGACTTTCAGAACCATCCTGAGTTGTCTTTGATCCACGAGACGGGAAATCTCGCGGATGAAGTGTTCAAGGTGGACCATGCAATCGAGGATGGGGAGCATATCGACTTCGGCGGGATGGATTTCTTTTTCCGGCTCTGCCCCGGCCATACTGCAGGTGTCATCGCAACCTTCTTCGACGTGAAGGGGGAAGAGGGGACCAAGCGTGCAGGTTATTACGGAGGATTCGGATTCAACACGCTAAAGAAGGAGTACCTGGATGATATCGGGGATGTGAAGCATGCCATGCGAGAGGTATATCTGGATTCCCTGAAGAAAGTCAGAAGCGAGAAAGTGGAGCTTTTCCTTGCCAACCATTGCATCAACAACGATACGCTTGGAAGGATGGAGCAATTGAAGAAGGACCCCTCCCATAATCCATTTTTGAATGACACGCTTTGGGGAGAATACCTGGACTATAAACGGGATGACCTGTTGAAGTTGATGGCGGATCCTGCCCAGAACTGAAAGTGCACGCCCAGCTTCCAGACGCTCTTCTTTCGGGAGGAGCGACCTTTCATGGTATGATGGAAGGAGAGGATGCCATCATGCTGAAGGAACGAATCGAAACCTACTATCTGAAAGAGAACTTCAATTGCGCCGAATCCATGCTCCGGTCCATAAACGAGGAGTACGGTCTTGGCCTGGAAAATGATTGCCTCAAGCTTGCCGGTGGTTTCGGGGGAGGCATGGGATGCGGCCTTGCCTGTGGAGCGCTTTCGGCTGCCATCATGGCGCTCGGGAAGATGGCAATCGGCCAGAAGGCCCATGAGACGAAAGGATTCAAGGAGCTTTGCGCCTCATTCGTGGCCGCATTCAGGGAAGGAGAGGGGGAAGTGGATTGCTCCCTGCTCAAAGCGATGAACTTCCAGCCAGAGAGGCGGTGCATGAGGACAGTCCAACTTGCAGCGGATCTCTTTGAAGAGTTTGCAGAGGAGCATGGCCTGGTCAAAAAAGGATAGTCGCAATCATTCGTTCTTTTGTGGAATCAGCCTGAATGTGGACAAAGGGGATTTGGGGTTGCCTTCTCTTACCACGATGCCTTGTTCCAGGAGGGGGTTCATCACATCACGAAGAAACCGCGTCCTGTTCTTGTAGGGTGTCGCCGCTTGAAGCTGCCTGGCATGCTTCGGTCCCTCTTGCAGAAGGCGCAACACCTTCTCCTTGTCTGTGAGGATGTGAACATCCACCTCGCTCTCTTCTTGGGCGAGCATGTCGAACATTCGCAAATTGATAAACCCTGGAAATATCATCAAACACGGCTGTTTGCTTTGTGGTGCATTCTTGTAGCTGTCCATGATGGCTTGGATGCCGGTGCCACTTCTTTCCGTAAGATTCGCGACATCCAAGGTAGCCGCAATGATGGTGTTTCGCCGTATGGAGGGTATAGAGTTGTACTCGTATGCTTCATCGGGAACGGGAAGAAACCAAGAGCCAGGGGAGATGATTTCGATGCGGTCAGAATAGATATCCACATCGATTTGTGTTCCATAAATCGCATAATCCCTGTGGGCTATCGCATTGATAACCCCTTCCCTGATTGCGATTTGTGGATAGGAGCGGATCTCTTCCCTCCCTCCTTGGGGAGTTTTCCGCCATCCTTTCTTTGTGTTGCGCTCGATAAAGGAAAGAGTTTGGGAGAATACCTCGGAAAGGGGTCCTTTGAACCTGTCTTTGTCCAGAACTGTGCCAAGTTTGCTTTTCCCTTGCCATAACCTGCAACAAATCAAAGAGTCGTCCCCACTGAAGGAATCCTCAAACATCAGGAATCCTGATTTTGCAAACCCCTTGCTGGAGACTATTTCCATGCTTTGCAGCTCTTTGAGCTTGGGAATGGAGTTGTCGCTACGGTAATTCCTGCATAGCGCAAGGTAATGTGACCAATTTTGTTCATTGTACGGTATATCGGTCGTCTCGTTATCTATTCCCTGTTTTCGCTTGGCTAAGGCAATAATCTCTTCAGGGTTTGCAGGAGTGGAACTTCCATCCTGTCGAATAAAAACCTGTTCGTTATAATCGCCGCTTTTGTATCGTACAAGGGATTCGGACTTGGCTACCTTAATGGCAAGCACAAATGCTTGCATCGAGTCATCTACGTTCCTGAGCAAGAACGATATCTTGGCTTTAATATGTCTGTCGTTGACCAATGCTACAAGCTTTTTGAGCTTGTCTATTTCGGGAAGATCTATTCCGAAGGCTTCCCCTTCGTCGGAGACGCCGACGAAGATCGTTCCCCCTTCGGAATTGGCATATGCGACAATGGTTTTTGCCCATTTGATGGGGTTGTTTTCATTGAGAGTTACCTTGAATTCATAGCTGAGATTCTCTTCTACTACATCAGGAAATAAAGAATTGATTTTCACGAAGACCTTCCAATGAAGAAATATCAGACATTGTCAAGACATTGACAGAACATTGACAGAACATTGTCTCCCGAAACAAGAAGGACCGTCTTTCGACGGTCCCTTGCAGGTTAGTTGACGTTCTTTATCCAGGTCTTTTCCTGTATCTTGTCGTATATCTGCTTGGTCATCTTCCCGACCAGGTCCTTGATTTCGTCTACCAGGTTGTCCAGGTCGAACATCATTGTCTCTTCCAGGTTGTCCCTGGTCTTCACTTCGGCTTTGCCCTCCTTGAGGGAGTGGTTACCGATGGTGATGCGTATCGGGATGCCAATCAGGTCTGCGTCCGCAAACTTGACCCCTGCGCTCTCCTTGCGGTCGTCATAAAGCACCTCGATGCCGCTTTTGGTGAGCTCGTCATAGATCTTCTCGCCGACTTCCGGGTCTTTGACCAGGCTGAGCAGTTCAACCTGGTAGGGGGCTACGGTGATGGGGAGTTTCAATCCTTTCTCGTCATGGTACTCTTCTGCGAGGCAGGCGAGAAGCCTTCCCACGCCGATGCCGTAGGAGCCCATGATGACAGGTTTGCGCACTCCGTTTTCATCCTGGAACGCCAGGTTCATGGATTCGGAGTAGCGGGTTCCCAGCTGGAAGATGTTGCCGGCCTCGACCCCTTTGTCGCTGTGTAGCGGTTTCCCGCACTTCGGACAGAGGTATCCCTCGTCGGCGCTGGCTATGTCGGCGACTATGCCTTCGTAGTCTCTTCCATAGTTGGTGTTGAGATAGTGGTATCCCTCCTCGTTTGCCCCTGCGACGAAGTTGTTGCTTTTCGCCACGCCATCATCGATGACTTTGATGACTCCCTCTTTCGCACCGATGGGGCTGCCGAATCCCGGAACCATGCCGCCTGCAAGGATCTCCTCCACACGCGCGGGGCGCAAGCTGTTCGCCCTTACGGTGTTTTGCAATTTGCTCTCCTCGACTTCCATGTCTCCGCGGACGATGGCGACAATCAATTTGTCCTCTTCCTGTCCGTTCTGGTCGTTGATGAAGGCTCCGACCATGAAGACAGCCTTTGCGGTTCTTCGTGGGTCGATATGGAGGAACTCGCAAAGCTCCTCGATGGTCTTGCATGCGGGAGTTTTCACCTTCTGCATCTCTTTCGGTTCTTCGGGAAGATATTCTTTTTGGAATTTTGCCACCTGGCGGTTGGCGGTGTATCCGCACTCATCGCAATGGATGATGGTGTCTTCCCCGATTGGCGAGAGGTACATGTACTCGTGGCTGATCTTTCCCCCCATCATTCCGCTGTCCGCTCCGACAACTATCACGGGAAGCCCGCACCGTCCATAGATGCGGAAGTAGGCCTTGTAGTGCTTTCCGTAGACTTTGTCCAATCCTTCCTGGTCCTTGTCGAAGCTGTAGGAGTCTAGCATGGTGAATTCCCGTACGCGGATCAGGCCTGCCCTTGGGCGAGGATCGTCCCGCCACTTGGTCTGGATCTGGTAGACGAGGACGGGAAGCCTCTTGTAGGAGTCCAGCTCGTCCAATGCGGCGTCAGTGACTGCCTCCTCGTGGGTCATGGCAAGCACCATGTCGCGTCCCACTCGGTCCTGAAAGCGTCCCATCTCCTTGTCTATCGAGTAGTAGCGTCCGGTCCTTTTCCAGATTTCGGCTGTGTTTACTACCGGCATGAGCATCTCTTGGGCTCCAATTGCGTCCATCTCTTCACGGATGATGGTCTCAATCTTGGTGTTGGAACGGAATCCGAAAGGGAGCAGGGTGAAAAGGCCTGCGCCCATCTGGTTGATGAAGCCGGCTCTCAGAAGGTATTCGTATCCTTTGCTGTCAGCGCCGTTGGGTGCTTCGCGAAGGGTTTTGGAAAATTGCCTGGACATTCGCATGATTGTCTCTCCTTATGCTTGCAAACAGGGACATTCTAGCGCTTTGTTCCCTTTGGGAAAAGATTCACATGTTCAGGTACATCCTGTTATACTTCATCTGGCCCAAAGGCAAAAGCAGAGGAGGAGCAACGTATGCTGGAAGATCTCCAGACTTTGAAGCAGAAAGCGTTGGAAATCCGGAAGCTGACGATTGAGGAAATCGGCAATTTCGGATCAGGACATATCGGAGGCAGCATGTCTATCGTCGAGATGCTGACCTATCTTTACTACCATGAGATGCATGTGGATCCCGCAAATCCGAAAAAAGAGGACCGGGACCGGTTCGTGTGCTCGAAAGGGCACGCAGGTCCTGCTGTCTATGCCACGTTGGCAAGCAAGGGCTTCTTCCCCGTGGAGATGCTCAAGACGCTCAATCAAGGGGGAACCAAGCTTCCCAGCCATTGCGACATGACCAAGACCCCGGGAGTTGATTTCACGGGAGGATCTCTTGGACAGGGGTTCAGCGCCGCGGTGGGTATTGCCCTTGGGCAGAAAATCCGTCATTTCGACCAAAGCAGGACTTTCGCTGTCATAGGGGACGGAGAGAGCCAGGAAGGAGAAATATGGGAAGCGGCACAGACGGCTGCCATGTGGAAGTTGGACAACCTGATTGCCTTCACCGATTTCAACCGGCTGCAACTGGACGGAAGGACTGAGGACATCCTCAACATGGATGGCATCGAGACCCGCTGGCAGGGGTTTGGATGGCATGTGCAGCGCATCTGCGGCCATGATTTCACCATGATTGACGATGCGGTACGCAAAGCGAAGCAAAACCCTGGCAGGCCGCACATGATCATCATGGACACCCAGAAGGGGCGTGGTTTCATTCCTGCGGAGAAGACGGAGAAGAACCACAGCATGGCTTTCAATCTTGACCAGGCCAAAGAGGCTGTCAGGCAGCTTGTGGAGCGCGAGGGGGAAAGAGGATGAAGGACACCAAGGATTTCAAGTTCATGAGGGACGTGATGATGGCGGCAATCAATGATTTGGCTGCCATCCATAAGGACGTGGTCTATTTGGATGCCGACCTCTCCTCCTGCATCGGAGCCGGTTCCTTCCAGAAACAATTTCCCGACCGTTTCTACAACTGCGGTATCGCGGAGGCCAATATGGTCGCCCTTGCCGCAGGGCTTTCCTCCGTGGGATTGACCCCGTTTGTGCACAGTTTTGGAGTCTTCACCTCCCGCAGGGCGTATGACCAGGCATTCTTGAGCGTCGGGTATGCGAAGCAGTGCGTGCATCTGCTCGGTTCCGATCCTGGCGTGAACGCCACGTACAACGGTGGTACCCACATGCCATTTGAGGATATCGCCTTGATGCGGCAGATTCCCGGCATGGTGGTGATTGAACCCAGCGATGCGCAGAGTCTGTATGAGCTGACCTTGCAGGTGTATGAGAGCGGCAAGCCTAGCTATACCCGCTTCCCTCGCAAGAGTATCACCCATCGCTATCCGGTGGGGACCAAGATTGAGCTTGGCAAGGGTATAGTGCTCTCTGAGGGAGAGGACCTTGCCATCGTCGCAACCGGAGAGGTGATGGTGAATGCGGCAACCAAAGCGCTTGAGCTTCTTTCCCAAAAAGGGATTCATGCGACATTGGTCGACTTGCACACCATCCGGCCGCTGGACACCGACCTGATCGATCAAGTCGCCAAGAAAACCGGCCATGTGCTTGTGTGTGAGAACGGACGTTACGCAGGCGGAGTGGGGGAGATGATAGCGGCCCATCTGTCCAGGACCAACCCGGTGAAGATGGATTTCGTCAATGTCGGGGAAAGGTTCGGAGAGGTTGGTAATCTGGCTTACCTGACCGAGACGTTCGGTTTCACGCCGCAGCATATCGCCGAAGTGGGCGAAGCGTTGGCAAAGCGCTAGTATGTGTGGGGGACTGCCTGGGGCGGTCCCCTGCTTTTCAGGAGGCTCCTGTGCATATCCAACTCGACACGATTCCGGTGTGGGATGCCATCAAAAATGGGGGAGAGTGCTTCTTGTGCGACTTGAAGAAGAAAGCGGAGGCACAATCTGTAAAGTTCTATCTTGGGCCGTCAGTCATGAACCCCGAGACAAGAATCAAGGTCAACCGCTCCTGGTTCTGCCATGACCATGTCTCCCAGTTGCTTGCGGGGGGGAAGGTGCAGGGGATGGCCCTCATGAGCGACACCTACCTTTCTGAGACGAGGGAGAGCATCAAGAAGAGCATGCAGGGAATTGTGGACGCAAAGCCGGGACGCAAGACGGAAAAGGCCATCCTCTCTTTCGTGGATGCGCTCAAAAAGCGGGCTCCCCATTGCCTTATTTGCGACCAGGTGAAAGAGCATGATGTCCGGTATGTCTATACGGTGGCATACCTGTATGGCCATGACGTGGACTTCCAGAAAGCACTGAGGGAGAGCAAGGGATTTTGCCTTCCCCACTACCAGATGCTGCTTGCATGGAGCAAAGAGGCGCTGGAAGCGGAAAACCGCAAAAAGTTCGTCGCTGATTTGACCGAATTGGAGATGCGTAACCTTGAGCGGCTTCAGGGGGAGGTGCTTTGGCAGACGCAGAAGTACAAGGCGGAGAACTTCGACAAGCCGTGGAACGGCTGTGAGGACGCCCAGAAGAGAGTGGTGGGAAAGCTCAGCGGATTTTGAGCATTCCCCTCAAATGCCTGACGCAATGGAAGAAGGCGGGAATCAGGAACATATCCGCCAGAATCCATGCAAACGGACTGGCAAGGCAAGCTGCCATGTATCCCATCTGGGGCACCAGCACAATGCCGTCAAAGGCTCTTGCCACCATCTCGAACACTCCTGAAAGGATGGCGAAGATGCCGAATCCCATGCCCTGGATCATGAACCTGATGATGTTGACCAGGGCAAGCGGGAAATAGAATGCGCTTTGGAGCTTCAAGAACAAATGCGCCTTTTCAATCAGTGCCGTTTGGCTTGCATTTACAAAGAGCGTGCTCAGGGCTCCGCCGAAGAGGTAGAGCGTGACGAAAGCAATGACGGAATAGCACAACCCCACAAGACAACAGTCAAACAGCCCCTTTTTGATTCGCTTAAGGTCTCCCGCTCCCGTGTTCTGCCCCGCATAGGTGGCCATGGTGGTTCCCATGGCATCATAGGGACAGCAGAAGAACATGCCGATTCTGCTGCCGGCGGTGACACATGCAACAGCCTCAGAGCCCAAAGTGTTGACTGAGGTCTGCAGGATGACGCTTCCTATGGCGGTGATTGAATACTGCAGCCCCATCGGCACCCCGTTAGCCAGCAATGTCTTCCATCTTGCAAGCTGGATTTGCCTCTCTTCCGGACGGAAGCGGAGGATGGGGAAATGCCCGACCATGTAGATGAGGCAGATGATGCCGCTGGCCGCTTGGCTGATCACGGTGGCGATGGCGGCCCCCGCAACCCCCAATGGGATGACAAGGATCAAAAACAGGTCGAGGAAAATGTTGAGAGCAGAGGAGAGCAAAAGGAAATAGACGGGAGTCTTGCTGTCTCCCAGTGCCCTCAGCAGTGCGGATACCATGTTGTAGAGGATGGTGAAAGGAATGCCCCAGAAGAGGACGCGCATGTAGCTGACTGCTCCATCGATGATATTCTCTGGAGTCAGCATGAGAAGGAAGACCTGCTTGCAGAAGAGCACTGTGAAAAAGGTGAAGAGAAATGCGAAGAGCAGGCAAAGGGGGATGATGTTGTAGACATACCTTCTCATTCCTTCCTCATCCTTTGCACCGAAACGCTGGCTGACGGGAATGGCAAAACCTGTGGTCAGCCCCATGCAAAAACCGATGACGAGGAAATTGACCGACCCGGTGGCTCCCACGCTGGCCAAGGCGCTCACACCCAGGCATTTTGCGACGATCACAGTGTCGGTGATGGTGTAGAATTGCTGGAAGAGATATCCGACCAGCACCGGAAACATGAAGGAGAGGATCAGCCTCATGGGGCTTCCCTGCGTCAAATCCTTTGTCATGGTTTGGAAAGTAGTCTCTTCCGGGAGAAAAGTCCAGTAGGATTGCAAAGGGAAATCCTTGTGTAGTACTCCCGAAGGTGGTGAAGCTATGATCAGATTGTGCAGAAAAGACTTGGAGATGTCCGAGGCGTTGGCCACCATGTGCCTGTTGACTGCTTCCGGAGGACTGCAGGATGCCTATTCCTATCTTGTCAGGGGTGGCGTATTTGCCAATGCGCAGACAGGCAATGTGGTGCTTCTGGGAGTTCGCCTGGCAGAAGGAAATCCCTCCGGGTGTGTCCATTATCTGATACCGCTTCTCTCTTTTGCCCTAGGGGTATTTGCCGCAGAGCGAATCGGCTATCGCTTCAAGCGTATGAGACGCATCCACTGGAGGCAGCTCGTGCTTTTTGGGGAGGTGGTTTTGCTTTTCCTCGTGGGATTTCTTCCGGGGCGATGTGACATGCTTGCAAATGCGCTGGTCTCGTTTTGTTGTGCCTTGCAGGTGCAATCTTTCCGCAAAGTGCATGGATATCCGTTTGCCAGCACGATGTGCATCGGGAATCTTCGCAGCGGGATTGTCGCCTTCTCTGCGTTTTTGAGAACCCATGAGTCCTCTTCATGTGAGATGGTGGTCCACTATCTCCTGATTATCGTCATGTTCGCGTTTGGAGCGGCGCTAGGGGGAATGCTTGCTCCTGTTCTCAAAGCGAAGCTGATCTGGGTCAGCAGTGCGCTGCTTTTTCTGGGTTCGGTGATGATGACAAGAAGAAAGCAATCCGGTTAGCCGGATTGCTTCTCCTTTCGTGCCTTCTTCTTTCGTTTTGGGGTTACCGGTAGCACGAGCTGGCCATTGTTCTCTTGTTGTTCCATTCTTTTTTGGGAGATGCAGAGGCCAAAAAGGTCGCCTTGCCTGCAAAAGTGGTAGTATTCGATGCGTTCCTTTCCGACACGGTAGATCAGAAGGTAATCCTTGCCCGGAAGGAATGCGACTGCAAGGGTAAGGAGCGCCCCTTGCGCCATTTTCTTCTTGAGGAGCGAGATTTCCTTGCTTGGTATGTAGTCATGGAAGAGCATTATGGTCATGACGACTTTCTCTTTCCTGTCATGGAGCACGATGTCGGCATGGCCTAGCATGATATCAAACGTAAGACCTTCCTGGTAAAGGTTTCTGTGTTCCAGGTGTTTTTCCAGATACTGGGCAAGCTTGTGGCTTATCGCAGCCTTGTTCTTCGATTTTGCGAAGAGAATCCCGTCCTTTGCGCAGAGGTCTCCCAGCGCTTTTTGGAAAGCGTTGAAAAGTACGACAGCCAAAGTTCGTTTGTCGGATAGGTGCTCTTGCATGGCTTCTTCCAATATATCGTGTTTTGCCTGATGTGAGGAGAGAGGGAATCCCGCTATAATGCGAAGCATGTCCAACTCTTCCCTCGATGTGCGGTTTTCCACCGAACCGGTATTGCCTCTCATTTTTGAGATGGCTTTCCCTGCCATGGTCGCGCAACTGGTCAACCTGCTTTACAGCATCGTCGACCGGATCTATATCGGCCATATTCCCGATATCGGCCCCATGGCTCTTGGCGGAGTGGGTGTTTGTACGACCTTAATCACCTTGATTTCCGCTTTTGCCATGATAGTATCCGGCGGTGGAGCTCCTCTTGCCTCCATCGCTTTGGGGGAGGGAAACAATGAGAAAGCCAAAATCATCTTGGGTAACGGAGCGGCTATGCTCCTATGCTTCTCGGTGGTGCTGGTGGCGGTAGTGGGAGCGATGGTGCGCCCTCTCCTTGCGCTCTGCGGAGCATCGCCCTTTACGCTTTTCTATGCGATGGAGTATTTCTCCCTCTATTTGATGGGGACTCCTTTCGTCATGGTCACGGTGGGATTGAACCCGTTTCTCAATGCTCAGGGGAAAGCCCCGTCGGCCATGCTGTCGGTCATTTTGGGCGCTTTCTTGAACATAGTGCTCGACCCGATATGCATCTTCGTTCTCAAGATGGGAGTAAGGGGCGCAGCGCTTGCCACCGTGGTCAGTCAGGCTGCCAGTGCGGCCCTTATCCTCTTCCTGCTGACCAGAAAGAGTGCAAGGCTTCGCCTTGAGGCACGCCGCATCCGCCTCCATGGCAAGACTGTCTGGAAAATCGCCTCCCTCGGAATCTCCCCCTTTGTCATGGCAAGCACGGAAAGCCTTGTGGGTTTCGTGCTCAACCGGGAGCTCGTGGGGTACGGGGATATCTATGTGAGCGCCTTGGCCATCATGCAGAGCGCATTGCAATGCACCGCAATCCCCTTGACCGGGTTTGCTCAGGGTGCGAACCCCATTGTCAGCTACAACTACGGCCATCACAACGCCCTCCGCGTGAAGGCTGCCTTTAAGGTGATGCTCATCTTCATGGCAACTTTCAATTTTGTGCTGACGGGGGTGATGGTGCTCTTCCCAAGGGGTGTGGCTCGCATTTTCACTGGCGATCCCGCCTTGATTGAGACCGTGGGGAGATGGATGCCTCTGTTTTGTTCCGGTTTTCTGATTTTCGGGTTGCAACGCGCTTGCCAGCAAACTTTCGTGGCACTGGGCCAGGCGGGTGTCTCCCTTTGCATCGCGCTTCTGAGAAAGGTCGTCCTGCTTATTCCCCTGGTCCTGGTTCTTTCCCATCTCTTCGGGCTGAAAGGAGTTTTCTTGGGAGAGGCGATAGCCGACGGCTGCTGCGCATTGCTTTGCACTGCAATCTTTGCCTACCGGTTTCCCCGAATCTTGCGGCGCATCTCATGAAGAAGCCCCGCAGGGAATGCGGGGCTGTAATAAGGGACGTAGAGAATATCACCTGACGAAGAGAGAGGCGATAAACACACAGATGATGGTGACGACACCCATGAGGGCGGTGACACCGGTCTGGCACTTGTATGCCTGTTCCGTCTTCATGTCGGAGAATTGGGAAACGACCCAGAAATAGGAGTCGTTCGCATGGCTTGCGGTCATGGAACCAGCTCCGATGGCCATGATGACAAGGACTTTTGCCACCGGGCCTGCCATTCCCATGGCGTCCAGCATGGGGGCGATCATGGCGCTGGTGACGATCATGGCGACAGTGGAAGCACCCATTGCCGTCTTGAGCAGCGCGGCGATGATGAAGGGGATGAAGACGCCGATGTTCAGCGAGAGCAGGGAGTTCTGAAGGACTTCCGCAATCGGCAGGGACTTCAGGATTTCACCGAACGATCCGCCTGCGCCGGTGATGGCGAGAATTGATGCGGAGTTGAGGATGCCCTCGTTGACCCAATCGGGAATCTGTCCCTTCGAGGTTCTGGGAACCAAGGTGACTGCGAGTCCGACGCCAAGCACCAATGCGATGACTGGGTTTCCAATGAAGGAGCAGAACTTCTGCAGGAATCCGGTTCCGAGCGGGCGGGAGGGGAAGTCACCGACAGACTTCAATGCGATGAGGATGATGGGAAGCAGGATCGGGCTGAAGGAGTGCAGCGCTCCGGGGAGCTTGCCGTACTTCTCGGTCAGTTCCTCCACCGTGAACTCGGGGTTGGCGGGGATGTTGATCTTGCTGGAGATATGCTTCGCATACCAGAGGCCTGCGATGGTTCCGGGGATGGAGAAGATGAGTCCGATACCGATGGTAAGGCCGAGGTCTGCGTTTAAGGTTCCAGCCATTGCAATCGGGCCGGGA
This sequence comes from Bacteroides uniformis, assembly GCA_963618365.1. Taxonomy (GTDB): domain Bacteria; phylum Spirochaetota; class Spirochaetia; order Sphaerochaetales; family Sphaerochaetaceae; genus RUG023. The sequence goes on along the minus strand of CAVESN010000014.1, from coordinate 9,045 downwards.
GTCGGCGGTACAAGGCAGTGTGTGGCGTACAGGCCTGCGGAGAGCGCAGTGGCCATGACAGCAAGCGAAGTTCCACTCTGGGCTGCCAGGGAACGGCTTATCGGGCTGAGGATGACGAATCCGCTGTCACAGAAGACCGGGATGCCTGTGATGTAGCCGGTAATCGCCATGGTCAGGACAGCACGCTTTTTGCCGACGGCTTTGAGAATCGTGTTGGCCATGGTGAGCGCAGCCCCCGTCTTTTCCAAAATGGTGCCGATGATGGTGCCACAGAGGATGACGATACCGATGGAAGCGAGGATGCTGCCAAAGCCGTTCTTGACCGTGTTGATGACGGTCTCCGTGTCCATTCCGCAGGCAAGACCAACAAGTACGGCGATGACAATCATCGTGATGAACGGGTTGATCTTCCATTTGCTAATTGCGACGATCATCAATACCACGGAGAGGATGATGACTGCAAACATGTAAATACCAGACATACGAGAACCTCCTTTGCTCTGAAATGTCTTTAGTATGCGTCTCTTTGCTTCGGGCAATCCGCTTCGTGGAGAGTCCAGGCGTAGCGGAGGAAAAACATGCGGCTTTCCGTCCTGGCATGCTCCAGCCCCAGTTGCTCGAAGATTTTGCGGATCCGATACATGCTGGTGTTCTTGTGCACTCCCAGCGTGCTCGTGATTGCCTGGTTGTTTCCGTCACAGGAGAGGAACGCCTCTATGGTCTTTGCTACCCATGGGCTTTTCAGCCTGGAGAGTTTCTCCTTGTACTCCTCTGCCGCCTTCCTGATTGTCGCACCCCCATCGGGGAGAAAGTTGAAGAGATAAAGATCATCGGGGTCATGCATGTCCAGCCTCTTGCCCTCTCCTACACAGGAAAGCATTTGCATCTCCCTGATGGCGCTGCCTGCCTGCGTGTGCTCATATATCTCTCTTCCTTTTACCACCTTGGTTACCGTGGATAGGGATGCGATGGTGTTGATGGAGATGGATGGACAATCCTGAAGCAGAAGCAAGTAGCCGGCGGTGCATTCCATGACGAGGTCGGTTCGTGACTCCATTGCTTTTTGCTCGATGAGAGTATGCGCGAATCCGTCAGCATCCCGATTCGCGACATCCTTCATGATGACGAGCACCGGGGTGTAGGGGAAGGAAAGCTCCTTGCCAAGCTTGGAGAATAGTTGCCCTATGCGGGAGGAATGTTCCCCCTCGGAGAGAAGCAGTTCATAGAGCATTCTTCTCGTCTCCTTCCTCCGGCCCTCCTGCTCGGTGCGGTCGGCTTGCTTCAGATAGAGCCCCACGCATACGGAGAGCAATGCCGCGGTATCCCTCACCTCATCGGGAACCCCGTAGATTCCCACCACACCGACAATGGACCCGTCCTGGACTATCGGGGAATTGATTCCTTCCTTCGCTCCTTGATAGCTCTTGACCTCTTCCGGTTTGATCTCCACCGTGTTTCCCGTTTTTATGACCCTTGCCGCACCTTCATGCCACGTGCCGATCCTTTTCCTGTCCGAGGAGGCAATGATGGTACCGGAGATATCCATGATGTTGATGGTCCTCGTACGGATGAATATGCTCGTAGCATCAACTATGTCTTGTGCGATACGAAGGAGCTCGTTTGTCATAGAATCACCGTGTCTCCCACATGAAGAGTGCTGAGGGTAAAGCAACCTTGCTCCTTCGCCAAGGAGATTGCCCTTTCGCCGGAGCAATGGCACATGCCGATGGTGGCAACCTGGCAGTGTTTCAGGGCGGAGAGTGTTTCTTCGATGGTCTTTTCGTCTGAGGAACCGAGATGGAAGCCCCCATAGAGTTTGGCGACTGGAGCGCCAAAGAGTTTCTCGACCCGCTCTACCATGCTTGCCACCCCCACATGGGAGCATCCGACCAGCATGCTCAGTGAAGAGCCGTGGGAGACGATCAGTGCTATCTCGTCATGAAACGAATCCGGGACGATTTTTCCGTCCACCTCTTTCACAAAACGCTGGGGAATCTGCTCGAAGGGGTGGGACGAGGAGAACCCGCCAACGACCCATATCCCTTTTGCAATCTCCATGCGCTGTGTCACTTCGCTTGTCGTGATATGGTGTTTTGTAAGGAATGGTTTGTTGAATCCGCACCCAAGATAGGTGAGCACCTCCCCGTTTTTTGCAAACTTCGGCTCGAAGAAGTGCGGTCCTATGTACAGGTTTCTCACGTTCGCTGTTTTTGCCAGGAAGGGAAAGCCTCCGCTATGGTCATAGTGGCTGTGGCTGAGGGCCACTTTCTCAACCTGAGAGAGGTCGAGTCCCAGAAGGGAGGCGTTGTAAAGGAGTGTTGCGTCTGGGCCGCAATCGAAGAGAAGCGCTCCTTCTTCGCTTCGGATGTAGCAGGAAAGTCCATGTACCGCCTGTGTGGAGAGCAATTCCGACTTACTGTTTTCGACAAGCAAAGTGCATGTGACCATCCTTTTCTCCTTTTCTGTACTTGGTTATAAGTTTAAAGGGGAAAATCAGAAAAACAATTGTTCTGTTGCACAAATTGAAGATGGTTTCTTTTGTGTGAAAGCACTGAGAAAGAAAGGAGCCTCCTTTCGGAAGCTCCTGATTTCAGCTTTTCTTCTCTTCTGGCATCACCACATCAATGTGGAGTTCCTTCAGATTCTGTGGCTCAAGCGGACTTGGCGAGTTGTCCATCGAGCATACGCCGACCGTGTTTTTCGGGAAGGCGATGACCTCGTGGATGGAGGTCTCCTCGCAGACAATCATCACAAGTCGGTCGATTCCCGGTGCGATGCCGCCATGTGGAGGCGGGCCGTACTTGAAGGCCTCAAGCAGGAAGCCGAAGGCGTTTTGCGCTTTCTCTTCCGGATAGTTGCAGATGGAGAAGACCCTCTTCTGCAATTCGATGTCATGGATACGAATCGAGCCGGAAGCGCACTCATAGCCGTTGCAGACCATGTCGTACAGGTCTCCGATAACCGCTCCCGGATCTTTTTCCATGGTGGGGATGAACTCGACCTGTGGCATGCTGAACATGTGGTGCGCCGCTTCCCAGTGCCCCTCCTCCTCGTTGTACTCGAAGAGCGGGAAATCGATGATCCAGCAGAAGGCGAAGGTGTGCGGCTTTGCCAGCTTGAGATCTTTGCCGACCTGGGTGCGTACTGCGCCGAGGGCGGTGCAGCAAACCTTCCATTTCGCATCGGCAAGCATGACAATCAAGTCCCCTTCCTTCGCATGGAACAAGCTTGTCAGCTCCTCTTCAAGCCCTACGAAGTACTTGGAGGAACCACCGCTGAGCGTATTGCCGCCACCCACTTTCATCCAGGAGATGCCATGGGCCTTGTAGGTCTTGGCCACCTCGTTCAAGCTGTCGATGTACTTGCGGGTGAACTCCTGCGTGTCGCTTTTCGGGATGCAGATGCCTTTGACGAAACCGCCGGAGGAAAGGAGATCCTTGTAGACCTGGAAGGAGGATTTTTCCGCAATGTCATGCAAATCCTTCATCTCCACCTCGAAGCGGAGATCCGGCTTGTCACAGCCATACGTGTTCATCGCGTCCGCCCACTTGATCCGTCTGAAGTGCTCGGGCAGGTCGTAGTGCACGACATCCTTGAAGACATGGCCCATGCATTTCTCCATCATCTCAAGCACATCGTCGCGGTGGACGAAGCTCATCTCCACGTCAAGCTGGGTGAATTCGAGCTGGCGGTCGCCACGTGCGTCCTCGTCACGGTAGCACCGTGCAATCTGGAAATACTTGTCCATGCCTCCTACCATGAGCAGCTGCTTGTACAGCTGGGGGCTCTGGGGAAGGGCGTAGAACTTTCCCGGCCAGATGCGGGAAGGGACGACAAAGTCGCGAGCCCCTTCCGGGGTCTTGCGCACAAGGGTGGGTGTCTCTATCTCGTAGAAATCTTGTGAGCACAGCCAGTTCCTTATGGAGTGGATGAACTCATGGCGGAGCCGAATCCTCTCCTGCATCCCCTTGGTGCGCAAGTCGAGGTAGCGGTAGCGCAGCCTGATATCCTCTCCCGGGACATGCTCATCATCATCAATCATGAAGGGAAGCGGTGCGCACTTGCTGAGAATCTGGATTTGCTGTGCCTTGACCTCTATCTCCCCGGTGGGCATCTCCTTGTTGACCATGCTCTCTGGGCGTAGCCGTACGATGCCCTTGACGGCGATGCAATATTCAAGGTGGAGCTGTTTTGCCGTCTGTGCAAGCTCCGCCGGCGCATCATCGTCAACCACCACCTGGGTGATGCCGTAGCGGTCACGCAGGTTGATGAAGTGCAGGGCACCGTGGTTGCGGTCGCGGTGCACCCATCCGTTGAGGATGACGCTCTTTCCGTTGTCTGCTTTCGTCAGGGAGCCGCACGTGACGGTTCTCTGCATAAATGCTTCTTCTGCCATAATGGGCACAGTGTACTCCCAAGGTGGCACAAATGCAATCTTGCGCCCTATTGCCTCTGCGGCAGCTCCCTGGCGGTAAAGATTCCATCCTGCTCGTACCGGATCGCCTCGACCGCAGCTCTTGCCGCGCTGGTGGTCGTGGTGTAGGGAATGTGCAGCCTCATCGCCATGGAGCGTATGTCGTCATCGCTTTTCCTGGCATGGAATCCCATCGGGGTGTTGATGACGAGGTCCACCTTGTGCGCCTGCATCAAGTCGACGATATTGGGGTGTCCGTCCTGTGTCTTCAGGACCACGCCGGAGAGGATGCCTGCTTCGTAGAGGGCTCTTGCCGTGCCGCGGGTGGCAAGCAGGTTGAATCCGAGCTTTTCCAAATCGCGCGCGATTGGGATGATGGTTTTATGGTCGTCATGGTTGACCGTGATTACCACCGTGCCTTTTCGGGGAAGAAGGTTCCCCGCCGCTGCCTGGCTCTTCGCATAGGCCTCTCCGAAGGTGCGTCCCATGCCAATCGCTTCCCCGGTTGAGCGCATCTCCGGTCCGAGGGCAGGGTCTACATTGCTGAACCGATCGAAACTGAAGACCGCTTCCTTGATCGCCCACCCCGTTATCGGTTTCCCTTCGGCGATTGCCCCCTCTCTGGGTACCAGTTTTTGGCTTACCAGGTCCTCTCCATGCCAGACGCGTACCGCGGCCTCTATCAGGTTCACTCCGCTGGCCTTGCTGATGAAGGGGACTGTCCGGCTTGCGCGCGGGTTGACCTCAATGAGGTAAAGGTCATCCCCTTTGCTGGCGAACTGGATGTTCATCAATCCTTTTACCTTGAGAGCCTTCGCGAGCTTCAGCGCCCAGGACCCCATCATCTCCAATATCTGTGGCTTCGCTTTGTAGGGAGGGAAGACCGCCGCGGAATCTCCCGAGTGGATGCCGGCGGCTTCGATGTGCTGGACTATGCCGCCGATATAGAGGCTCTTGCCATCGCTTACCGCATCAAGGTCGTATTCGAATGCGTCCTCCAGGAATTGGTCGATGAGCACCGGTTTCTGAAGCGAGACCTCGACTTTGCTGTGGTTGATGAACTCGGTAAGGCCATCCTCGTCATAGACGATGAACATGCCTCTTCCGCCAAGGACGAAGGAGGGGCGCAGGAGAACTGGAAATCCAACCTCTTTCGCCTTCTCAAGCACTTCCCCGGGATTGTGTGCGGTGCGGTTGGAGGGGTTTCTGAGCCCGAGCCTTTTTACCAGGGCGCTGAAGCGTTCCCTGTCTCCCGCCTCGTCGAGCCCATCCAGCGAGGTGCCGATGATATTGGCGCCTGCGGCCTCAAGCTCGTCTGCCATGTTCAGCGGGGTCTGCCCGCCCAGCTGGACGATGATGTTCTTTGTTCCTTCAAGGCGCATGATCTCCTTCACGTGTTCACTCGTGAGTGGCTCTATATAGAGCTTGTCGCTCGTGTTGAAGTCGGTCGAGACCGTCTCGGGGTTGCTGTTGACCATGATGGTTTTCACGCCAAGCTTTCGCCATGCAAGGCTTGAGAGCGTGCAGCAAGTGTCGAACTCAAGCCCTTGTCCGATCCGGTTCGGGCCGCTTGCGATGATGATCACGGCCTCCTCTCCGAGTGGCTTTGTCTCGTCCTCTTCTCCATACGTGGTGTAGCAGTAGGGAGTAATCGCCTCAAATTCTCCAGCGCACGTATCCACATGGTGCGCCTTTGCATGGATGTTCCACTCCTCTCTAGCCTGGTACACGCTCTCCTTTTGGGTGTGGGTGAGGAGAGCGATTCTCTTGTCGCTCATGCCGAAGCGCTTTGCCTCTAGGAGCAGGGACTTGTTGAGCTTTCCCTCGGAAAGCTTCTTGTCAAGCTTGGCTTGCCGTGAGAGCTGGTGGAGGAACCATGGGTCGAAGCCTGTGATGCGGTTGATTTCCTCAAGCGTTTGGGTTTTCCGGACGATGGCGGTATATGCGGCAAGAAGCCGGAAGGGATGGGCGCTATGGAGAAACCCGTCAATCGCCGCATCCTCGTATCCCGCATCTTTCAAGTCGATCAGCCCCTCCATCTTCAGCTCGCTGGCACGGATTGCCTTGTTAATCGCCTCCAGTGCGGTTCTTCCCAAGGAGAGCGCCTCGCCCACGCTGCGCATCTGGGTGCCGAGCGCGGAGAAGGGGAGAGGAAACTTCTCAAGCTCGAAACGGGGCACTTTCACTGCGCAATAGTCCAATGCCGGCTCGTAGCAGCTTGCCGTCTTGCCGGTGATCTCGTTGAGGACCTCGTCCAGCGTGTATCCGACTGCAAGCTTTGCGGAGCATCTGGCAATCGGGAAACCGGTTGCTTTGCTTGCGAGTGCGGATGAGCGCGAGACGCGCGGGTTCATCTCTATGACCACCATCCGTCCGTCTTGGGGATTGACGGCGAATTGCACGTTGCTGCCGCCACAGTCCACACCGACTGCGCGAAGAATCGCAATCGACGCATCGCGCATCTTCTGGTACGCTTTGTCATCCAATGTCTGGATGGGGGCTATGGTGATGGAGTCCCCCGTGTGGACTCCCATCGGGTCGATGTTCTCGATCGAGCAGACTATGATGGCATTGTCCTTCTTGTCCCGCATCACCTCCATCTCGAACTCTTTCCATCCGATGAGCGACTCTTCGACGAGCGCTTCGTGCACAGGGCTCGCCTCAAGGGCATGGGCTATGTTCTTCTCCAGCTCCTCGTCGCTGTGGGCGATGGAGCCGCCGAACCCTCCGAGCGTGTAGCTGGGGCGGATGATGAGGGGGTATCCTATCTCCTTTTGGGCCTTGATGGCCTCGGAGAGGGAGTGCACTCCAATGCTGCGGGGGCTTTCAAGCCCGACGCTGGCAACTATCTCTTTGAATTTCTCGCGGTCCTCGGCGAGGGCAATGCTCTTGATGGAGGCTCCGATGACTTCCACTCCATATTTGGCGAGAAGCCCTTTCTCCTCGAGTTCCATGGCGAGGTTCAGCCCGGTCTGCCCTCCCATGGTGGTGAGGATCGCATCCGGCCGCTCCCTTTGGAGAATCTCTTCCACATATTCGGTCTTCAGCGGTTCCATGTAGATGTGGTCCGCTATCCCGCTTGTGGTTTGCACGGTGGCAGGGTTGGGATTGAGGAGGATGACCTCGTATCCTTCTTCCTTCAAGGCTTTGATTGCCTGGGTGCCGCTATAGTCAAACTCGCATGCCTGTCCGATGATAATCGGACCGCTGCCGATGACAAGGATGCTGTGAATGTCGGTTCGTTTGCTCATTTTGCTGCTCCCATTTGGATGAATCGG
>CAVESN010000014.1:0-1343 GCA_963618365.1 Bacteroides uniformis | reverse complement strand
GTCGAATATCGGTGATGCGTCATGGGGCCCGGGAGCCGCTTCCGGGTGGAATTGAACGCAAGCCACCTTCCTGTTTTCGTCTATCAATCCCTCGATGGTCTTGTCATTGGCGTTGGTGAACCATATTTTCACCCCCTCGGGGATGCTTTTGGGGTCGCTCATGAAGCCATGGTTCTGACTGGTGACGAACGATTTTCCTGTGAGATGGTCATACACAGGTTCGTTCCCTCCGTGATGGCCGAACTTCATCTTCACTGTTTTTCCTCCCAGCGCCCATGTGATGATCTGGTGCCCGAGGCAGATTCCTGCAACCGGCATGGTGCCGATTAGGCTTCGGGTCATCTCTACCGCCGATGAAAGACGTGCGGGGTCACCCGGACCATTGGAGAGGAAAAGCGCATCGCATCCGCTTTCCAGCACCATCTGTCTTGTCGCTGTCGGGGGAAGCAGGGTGACTGCGGCGTTTCTCCGATACAGTTCACGGATGATGGACCGTTTTACGCCGAAGTCTATCATTGCAAACCTGAGGGATGGTCTTTTCGGGCAGAAGCCGTCTACCAGCGGGTCGACCACCTTCTCCCTTACCGAGACATCCCCAATCAGGTCCAATTCGGTAATCGCAGGGGAAGATGCGAGCATCCTCTTCGCCATGGCTAGCTCTTGCTCGCTTTGGTAGGTGAGGATCATCCCGTTCTGGCTTCCCTTCTCCCGAAGGTGAAGGGTAAGTTTTCGTGTGTCGATATTCTGGATGCCGCAGACTTTGTGCGCTTCCATGAAGGAAGCAAGAGGGACTCTTCTCTTAGGAAGAGGTCCGTCATAAAGGTCATGCACCACCAATGCTTTTGCGCCGTATCTTTCACTTTCGCTGAAGCTCTCCTCGCATCCATAGTTTCCAATTTCGGGATAGGTCATCACTACCGCCTGCCCATGATAGGAGGGGTCGGTAAGTATTTCCTGGTATCCTGTCATGCTGGTGTTGAAGACGATTTCAGCGACCACTGCGTGCTGCACGCCCGGCTCAAGATGGCCGAAAGCTGTCCCTGGAAAGATGGTGCCATCGGCAAGTAAGAGGATTGTTTGTTGCATTCTTTTTACCCAAATTGACGATATACTAGCAAAGAATGGAGAAGTATGCAACAAAAACAACTATTTTCTTGCATAACGAGGCTGATTTATCACCAAAATGCAACAACAGGTTTGATTGGTGTTGCAACTTTTGTGGCGTGTAAATATTTCTGCCTGTGCGGATGAAAACAGCCTAGGCAAATGATGGCTCATATCAATTTCGACATGGTTAGGTCCCTGCGTCTTGGGTGATGGTTGAATTGATGCCACTGTAATTG
>CAVESN010000013.1:22098-28530 GCA_963618365.1 Bacteroides uniformis | reverse complement strand
GCCATACATCTTCAGGAGAGACTATCCGGAAAGGGACCCTTCCCCGCAAGGCAAGCGCAACACCTTGCCTCCGCCACCAGATGGCACACCTCCATGACAGTTAGCGAAAGGCACTTCATCAAGAAGGAAATCGATGTTGCTGATTTCTCATATCCTCTTTCAAAATCTTGCCTTTATCCAGGATGCTGTACGAGCCCCGGATATAAAAAGTCTCTTCCCTGTCGGTTGCAACACATTCGATTTCCTTTTTCCTGTCCTTTCCCATAGCGGCCTCCCCGCGCATAGGTCGGTTCCCTCTGACGGAAATTCAATAGACCTTGTTGCAAAGAAACGCCTGGCAAAGCCCTTGCAGGTAGTTCCCGAGCGTGTCAGCGATAATGGTCTTGCACGCATTGCTTCGTAGGAGGTGCGCTATATCCTGGCACTTTCCATGCTTCCTGTGGAGAAGGTATATGTTTTCCTGAAAGCTTGGATATCCTTGATATGGTTTCTGTCTATGAAATCCTTGGTAGCTACAGCCCTTTCTTTCAAGCGTATGCCAGCAGAAACTCCGCCATGAAGCAAATAGGTGCTGCGGGCTTCTCCATGTAAACGGGTCGTTCAATCATAATCTCCCTCAAAAGTGGGCTACTCGAAAAACTTTCACTTTTTCGAATAGCCTTGCGAGGAAGGGAACTGTTCGCTCAATTGCGAAAGGTTGCTGTTTCGGAAAGAGGCTTGCGGCTCGAATGGTTGGCAAGTGGTTCAACCCCGTCCGCCCTATATCCCAGGTCGAGCAGCATGACCACCTCCTCCGCTTGGGGGAGATGGAGAGCCCTGGCAAGCTTGTCGGGATCGAAGTAGTTCAGCCAGCAGCTGTCGAGGCCAACATTGGTGGCTTCAAGCACCATATGGGTTGCGACAATGACCGCATCCTCGATTCCGGAGTGCATCTTCCCTCCCGGATAGGTGAAGACATTGTGCGTGTCATACGTGACCACCAGGACAGTCGGCGCACCATAGCGGCAGGGGGTCAGCTGGTCAATCAGAGCAAGATCCTCCCTGGTTCTCAGCACATAGACATGGTGCTCCTGCAGGTTCTTGGCCGTCGGAGCCAACCTTCCCGCCTCGAGCACCGACATGAGTTTCTCTTTCTCCACTTGGCGTGAAGCGTCAAACCTCTTGCACGAGAATCTTTCGGAAAGCACTTTCTCAAATTCCATGGCGCACCTCTTTCTCCATCATACTTTGGCAACGTTCTTGGTGGCAACCACGTCACTCTCGAATCCCAACAGGCGGGAAATCAGCACCGTGCCCGCCTTGACGGGAGCATGTACCTGCAGTTTCCGGATCTCCTCCATCGCCTGGAAGATATGGTCCTTGGGTATCGGATTGGTGAGCCTGACACTGACAAGCGGAAGGACACCCCCCACCACGAGAACGGAAGAGGAAATGGTGCGCTTGGGCTCGACCAGTTCCTCGAGCGCATACTCCCGCCCCCTCGGGCAAAGGTTCCCCTTGGTCTCCTTAGTCTCGAGGTCCACAGTCACTTCACAACCATTGGGGCAACGTATACACGTAAAACTCTTCAACATGAGATTTCCACCTCCACACTTCCCTCCTTCTGGAAGGAGTTTCCTTTCACGGTCACCTCAATCATCTCCGCAGGCAACGCCTTCTTCAAATGGCGTGAAAACAACTTCTTGCCATTCTGGGAGACAGTGAGATTCCCATCCACCACTTTCCTCGAAGGCCTCATGGAGAAGACCACATCATCTTCCCCCGTAATGGAGAGGGGAAGCACATGGTTGAGGTTCTCCCCCGCCGCCACCACCACAGGGCAGGAAGGGAGATCCCCCTCCCTCACGTAGCGCAAGGCGGCATCCGCTGCCTTCTCCGCTTCCAGGGAGACGAAATCAACCAAGTCGTGGACATGCAGCACATTCCCACAGGAGAAAACCCCCTTGCATTTGGTTTGCATCCACTGGTCGACCACCGCTCCCCTCGTATGGGGTTCCAGCGCAATTCCCGCCTCCCGGGTCAGCTCGTTCTCGGGAATCAATCCGACAGAGAGGATCAAGGTATCGCAAGCGACCTCTTCTTCCGTCCCCGGAATAGGGCGGAGATGCTCATCCACCTTGCTGACCGTCACTGCGCAAAGCCGCGACGAACCGTGGATGGCAGTCACCGTATGGCTGAGATATAGGGGAATTCCATAATCGTCGAGACACTGGTGGATGTTGCGGGCTAGTCCGCTCGGTATCGGCTGAATCTCATAGACAGCTTTCACGTGGGCTCCCTCCAAGGTGAGACGCCGCGCCATGATCATGCCGATGTCACCGCTTCCGAGGATCACCACCTCCTTTCCCACCATCTTGTTCTGGATATTGATGTAATTCTGTGCCGTCCCCGCAGTGTAGACACCGCTTGGCCGCTCCCCGGGAATGGCCAATGCGCCTCGCGGCCTCTCCCGACACCCCATCGCCAGGATGACCGCTTTTGCCTGGATGGTCTTAAGGCCATCGGGAGAGACATAGGTCACCTGCTTCTCTTGCGTGATTTCAATCACGGCGCTGTCGGTGACATAGGGAATGTGAAGTCTCTCCACTTCATCGATGAAACGCTGCGCATATTCGGGACCGCTGAGCATCTGGGAAAAGCGGGTCAATCCGAATCCGTCATGGATGCATTGCTTCAAGATGCCCCCAAGCTCCTTTTCCCGCTCGATGACGAGGATGTCCGTCACTCCCTTCTTATAGAGTTCAACCGCGGCGGCCAACCCAGCGGGACCACCACCGACAATCACCACATCTCTCCTAATCATTTCTCGTCCCTCACTTTGCCCGAGAAGAGCCACGAACCCGGCTTCTCATAGATCAAATCGGTATCCCTGATTCCTTTTTCCTCTTCCAAGAGCTGGGCGATACGCATCTGACAATAACCGCTTTGACATCGCCCCATCATGGCCCGTGTCCTGTATTTGACGGAGACAAGGCTCTTCGCACCAAGAGGATTGTGGATAGCATGGAGAATCTCCGCCTTGGAGACCTTCTGGCAACGGCAAATCAGCTCCCCCCAGTTCGGATCCTCTCTCACCGCCTCTTCCTGCTCGCTCCTACTCATCTCCCGAAATGGCTTCATGGCCTTTCGCTCGGGGTTGAATTTCGCATTGGGTGATAGCTTCTCATGTTCACGGATCATATCGACCACCATTTTTGCAATGGGAGTCGATGCGGTAAGACCTGGGGACTCGATTCCGATCAGGTTGACCGCATTCGGCGCCACATCATCCCGGATCTCAATCCTGAAATCCTGAATCTTTCCATTCTCATCCACCAGCTTGGGAAGGATTCCACAGTAGGTGCGGATGTAGTCAGCTCGCGTGAAATGGGGCCAAAGTGCCCTGGCACTCTCATAAAGGAGGTCGATGTTCTTCTGCTCGGTCCCATAATAGCTGAAGTTGTCCGAATCCTCGGCAGTGGGGCCAAGAAGAACGTTCCCGTCTGTCGTGCAGGAGACATGGATTCCCATGTAGGTGTTGCTCGGCACCGTGTAAATCGGCATGGGAACCAAGTTCCCGAGCCTGTTGTCAAGGATGATATAGTCGTCTTTGCTGGCTATCATCCTGTATCCTGAAATGCCCAGCATGTCGCTGATTTGCTTAGCGCCAAGGCCTGCGGCATTTACCACCCACCGGCATTGGAAAGTGGCACCACAATTGGTTTCTATGTTCCAAAGGCCATCCACTCTAGAAAGAGAAGTAACTTCCGTCTCCAGGAAGTAGCGTACTCCGTTTTGCGCAGCATTCTCGCTAAGGGCGATGGTGAGCCCGAAAGGATCGACGATGCCGCTCTCCGGCGAATAGAGCGCGAACTTTCCGATGACTGAGGGGACAAGCGCATGAAGCTCCTCATCATCCACCATCCTTAATCCCCTTACCCCGTTCTGCTCACCCTGCCTTTTGGTGCGAAGAAGCGACTCGTACTCCTTTTTCGTGTTCCCCACTAGGACTTTGCCGCTTTTGCGGAAGGCAAACCCGATCTCCTCTGACAGATCTCCCATCATCCTATTCCCCTCAAGGCAAAGCCTTGCCTTCAAGGAACCGGGGTCATAGGCAAATCCCCCATGGACCACTCCCGTGTTTCGCCCGCTGGTCTCCATGCACACGTCAGGGTTCTTCTCCAGAACCGCGATGGAAAGCGCATAGCGGGACAATTCCCTGGCTGTTGCGGATCCCACCACCCCTCCACCTACGACTACGACATCAAAGCAAGATGGCATACCCTCTCCTTAACCGATATATCGGTTGCATATCGTTTGTATCTGCTATATCATTGACCTAGGGGGTTGTCAATAGCGACATGGCTGTTTCAAGGAAAGAGGAGGCATACGCCCTCATAAGGAAAGAGATTCTTGGCGGAGCATTGAAGCCAGGGGAGATAGTCAACGAGCACACCTTCATCGACATGGTGGGATGCAGCCGCACCCCGGTAAGGGAGGCGATGGCATTGCTTTCCGAGGAAGGGCTCATCAAGATCATGCCAAGCAGAGGCATGGTGGTAGCCCCCATCAGCGTCGGGGACATCCTCATGGTATATCAGGCAAGACAGACCATCGAGCCGGAGATCTGCCGGATGCTAGCGGAAAAACCGACATTCACCTTCAAAGTGCAAGTGGACGAAGATGAGGATGAGGACACCCTTTTCCATTACCAGCTGGCGCTTGACACAGGAAACAGATACCTTTCGGAGATGGAGAGGAAGCTTATGGCGCAATGCCAAAGAATCCGCCTGCTCTCAAGTCAAGAGGACGGCTCAAGAAAAGAAAAAATGAGGGAAGAACACCAGGCAATAGTGGATGCGATTGAAAAGCATGACTCGAAAATGGCGAAGGAGCAAATCCTCCACCATTTGCAGCGCACTCTCTCTGACTACAAGAGTCTGCTCTCATCAAGCATGGAGCTTCAGCTCTAGATCACCCCTTCAAGGAGCGATAGAAGATCGCCTTGCTCTCCTGCCAATAGGGATGGACATAGACAAGTGCGAAACCAAATGTCACCACGCAAAGGATCCACCATCCGAAAAAGGAGAGGCACAAGAGGAAGAATCTCCACTTGTGGCCGCCCATCAACTTCCGGCTTTGGGTTATTGCGTCATTCGCCTCCATCTCCGGATTGTCCGCAAGGATGTACATCGCCTGGCTGTAGGAGAGGGATTTGATGAAGCCGGGAATGACAAAAAGAAGGGACCACAAACCGAGATAGAACCATCGCATCAGAGCTAGGCCGATGGTTCTCCAATAGGGCTTGAACCCACTCGAAAGCCGTTCCATCGAACCCTTCTTCCCCTCGAACAGGTCGAAAAAGATATGGATGGACCCCTTCTCGATACAGGGGTAGAGAAAGACCAGAAGAAGGAGATGGAGGCCCGAACAGCAAACGCTTAGGGCCATCCCAGAAAAGAGAAGCAGCACAAGTGGGAGAAGGTTCAGCTTGTTCCCGCGGATGCGATTCCTGGCAAGCGCCTTGATTTCTCCAATCTTTCGGGAGGGAGGAAGAGAAGCCGCCAAGGAGCCGGCATCGCTAGGGGTCAACGTATAGCGTCCGTTCTCCTGCTTGAGATCAACTTCCATCCCGAGACGCGGGACAAAGTCGCAAAGGGATTTCACAATCGACACTTTCTTTCCGTCTTCCATGAGGAAGATGATAAAATCCCCTTCAAACGCTGCAATACGGGCCATACGAACCTCCGTTCTCATCCATTCTGATTTCCCTCACCCTCTTTGACGCAGGGCAAACCTTGCTCTTCCCGCTCGCACATGTATCCGATGGGGACACTCCGGTCATTCCAATCGCAGGCAACCCAATAGGGGCAGGTGGCACACTTCGGCATATCCATGCCTCAATCCTATGCAATCACTCCCATTTACACAAGGAAAAGCATGCACTACGTTAGACCTATGGAGCGCACCTATCTCTGCATCGACCTCAAATCGTTCTACGCCTCGGTAGAATGCGTCGTTCGCAATCTGGATGCATTGACCACCGACCTAGTTGTAGCGGACGCTTCCCGGACCGACAAGACCATCTGCCTGGCAGTCAGCCCATCGCTGAAGGCGAAAGGGGTGCGAAACAGGTGCCGGCTCTTCGAGATACCGAAAAGCATCCCCTTCATCATCGCCAAGCCAAGGATGAGGCTCTACATGGAGTACTCAGCGAACATCTACGGCATCTACCTCTCCTACGTGGCGAAAGAAGACATCCATGTCTACTCGATAGACGAAGCATTTTTGGATGTGACCCACTATCTCTCCCTCTACAAGAAAAGCCCGAAGGAGCTGGCAAAGGAGATCATGGGAACCATTCTCAAGAAAACCGGAATCACCGCCACCTGCGGGATAGGCACCAACTTGTTTCTTGCCAAGATAGCACTTGCTGTCACGGCAAAGCATGCA
>CAVESN010000013.1:0-22088 GCA_963618365.1 Bacteroides uniformis | reverse complement strand
GCATGCACCGGATGGCATTGCCTTCCTCGACCAGGCTTCATTCATCCAGCAGCTCTGGGACCACAGGCCGCTCACCGACTTCTGGAAATTCGGCAAAGGCACTGAAGCAAGGCTGAAGCGCATGGGAATCTCCACGCTCCGCCACCTTGCGCACCACGACCAGTCAAAACTTGCAAAGATGTTCGGAGTGGATGCCCAGCTCCTTTACGACCATGCATGGGGAAGGGAGAACTGCACCATAGCGGACATCCACGCATACCAGTCCAAAAGCCACTCCCTCTCCACCGCGCAGGTTCTCAGCCGCGACTACGGGAGAAAGGAAGCGCTTCTTTTGGTGAAGGAGATGGCGGACACCCTTTCCTTGTCCCTCGTGGAAAAGCACCTGGTCACCGAGAAAATCGCGCTCTCGCTCTCATCCGGATGGGAAACAATCTCCTCCACCAGGAATATTCCGATACGCACCAACTCGGCGAGCATACTCGTCCGGGAGACAGAAACGTTGTACGAGACGATGGAAGGAAATAGCATACGCCATATCGGACTCGCATTCCTCGACGTGCTGCCTGAGAGCCATACGCAGCCAGACCTCTTCTCAGATCCAGCAAGGGAAGGGAAGGAGCGCAAGCTCCAGTTGGCTTCCCTTTCCATCAAGCAGAAGTTCGGCAGCAATGCCATCCTCAAGGCAATGGATCTCCAGAAAGGAGCCACCACGAAAGTGCGCAATTTGCAGATAGGAGGGCATTCTAGTGGTGAAAAATGAGCAATTCTGGAAACTCTCCCCGAAGCTCTCCCAAAAGGAAAGAGCCAGGCAATTCATCCCCTTCTCTCCTCTCAAAGGATACAAGGAGCTTCTTGCACAAAAGGAGAAAGAGGCAGAGGAGCAAGCAGAAAAGAGATATTCCAATACGGATTGAACTTCCTTTTTCGGAATATTTCATCGGAATAATATTATTTATTTTTACGTTTTGACAAAATTTGTCATTTTGTCCAATTGGCAAAACCAAAACATAGTTCTATGCTGTCTCCAATCGGAGATTAGCCATGAACAAGAAACATCTGACTCTTTTATTCGCAATTGCATTGTGTGCCGCAGGGCTCTCTGCCGGTGGCATCGACACCAAATCCAACCTGAGCACGGGGTACCTGCGCAACCCCAGCCGCAACACGGAGGATTCCCGCCCTGAAGCGGCTCTTTACAACCTTGCGGGAACAGGCTTCATGCAGCAGGGGTTTGCGGCCGAAGTGGGAAACCAGTTGGTCTTCAAGAAATATACCAACGAAGCCGCGGGAAAGGAGTATGAGGACCACAAGCCTGTGCTTCTCTATCCGAACATTGATGCTGTCTACCGCTTTGGGGACTTTGCCGTCTCCGCATCCTTCCACATCGCCGCCGGCGGAGGTTCGCTCGACTACAAGGATGGAACCGCATTCACAGCATCTTCACTTTCCAGTCGTGGCGTAACATCCCATTCCTTGGAAGTAACCAGCATCACCTACGGGCAGACACTAGGCTTCGCCTACAATTGGAACGACAAGGTATCCGCCTCCCTTGGCATCCGCTTCCTTGAGGCGACACAGAGCATGAAACTTGATGGTACCCACTCAACCCTCGGAAACATCAATGTGGAATACGATGCATTCGGCTTTGGTGTCGGAGGCATCTTCGGCCTCCAATACAAACCCCTCAAAGGGCTGGACCTCTCTTTGCAATACAAGACCATCACCAAGATGAAGATGGAGCTGGACAACGTGAAAGGTGGGAATTTCGCAACAGGGTTTGGCCTAAAGGATGGCAACAAGTTTGACAACGACCTTCCCTCCGAGCTGAACCTTGGTGTGGCGTACCAGGTGCTCGACTGACTGTATCTTTCCTCAAGCTTCAACTACTACTTCAACCAGCATGCGAAGATGGGTTCCGCCATCGATCCGAAGAACTCCGACTGGGATGACAGCTGGGAGATTTCAGGTGGCGCCGATTGGCAATTGTCCGAGAAGGTATTGCTTTCTACGGGTTTGCTCTATTGCAAACAGGGATACAGGGATGATGTGAACAATGTCTTCGGACCGGTGCTTGACAGTCTTTCTTTCGCTGCCGGTGTGGAGTACCAGGTGCTGGACCAACTGGCTGTCACCTTTGGTGCCATGTACACGTCATACTTTGAGGAGACCTACAAGTCCATCACTTTGAACAAGAACGTCTTCCAAATGGCACTGAGCGCCACCTACAGCTTCTAATCTACTTGGATTGGATGACGGGTCCTCCCTTTTTTTCGGGAGGACTTTCTTGTATCCGTAGCAGGCACTTTTTGATTGCATCAACCAGCGGGCTTTCCTGGTTCCATACAAAAAGGATCTCGGTGGAAAGATCCTCGCTGTCGATAAAAGCAAAATAGAGAGTTTCCGCCTCGAGGCGCATGGTGGCCGGGATGATTGCATTCCCGATTCCCTCCCCCACCATTGCCATGGCGGTGCGCGCATCATCGCACTCCCCCACGAGGTTCACTTCCAGGTTGTGCCGCGTGAAAGCCTCGGTGATGAAGTCACGGTAGCGGCGGTAGAGGATCAGCGGCCTTTTTGCTATCTCCTCCAATGAAACGCAATCCTTTCCCCTTGCATCTTTTCCGAGGAACATCATCCTGTCCCTTGCAAGAGAAAGGGTGGAAAGGGTTCCCACCGAGCAAGGGGTACGGATAACTGCGGCCTCGATGATTCTTTGCGCCATGAGGTCGAGGAGCTGGTAGGTGGAACCATCATGCAAGTCGATATGGAGAAGCGGATTTGATCCCTTCAACATCCCGATGGCGGGCATGACGAGGGAAACGGTGGTGGGAGTGACTCCAAGATGGAGTGTCCGCCCGCTTCCCATCTCCTTGATCTCCCTTTGGGTCTGAAGGGCAAGGTCGATCATGTTCTGTCCCTTCTGGTAGAAGGCTCTTCCCGCATCGGTAAGTGTCAGGTGGTTGTGTCCCCTTTGGAAGAGCTTGGCCCCCAGCTCCTCCTCCAATGCCCTCATCGTAACAGAAAGCGGTGGCTGGGAGATATGGAGCCTTCTCGCTCCTTCGCTGATCGATCCTGCGTCCACTACGGCAAGGAAGTACCTGATTTGCCTGAGTTCCATGGCTACTCCATATGTTTTGGGTATGGTTTCTCTTTATGAATAATATTATCCATATGGATGTGTTTTTGCTATACTCATCGCGACTGGAGAAACATCATGAAAGAACTATGGGAACTTTTTCTCGTCTTCACCCGGATCGGGGCGGTGAACTTCGGTGGTGGATACGCCATGCTGCCGTTGCTTCAACGGGATTTGGAACAAAACCATCACTGGGTCACCACGGAGGAGCTGATGGACTATTTTGCCATCGGGCAATGTACTCCGGGGATCATCGCAATCAATGTCGCAACCTTCATCGGGTATAAGCGCAAAGGGATCATCGGCTCGATTGTCGCCACACTCGGATTCGTCTTTGTCCCGGTCATCGTGATCCTCATCATCGCCATGTGCCTGAGGAACTTCGCCGACCTCATGGTGGTCAAGCATGCGTTCGCCGGCATCAGGGTATGCGTGTGCGTCCTGATTGTGGAGGCGGTCATGCGTCTCTGGAAAAAGTCGGTTGTCGACTTCAAGAGCTTCATCTTCTACCTCGCCATCTTCCTGCTCGCGCTCCTGCCATTCTCCATTCCCACCGCCCTGCTGGTTCTTTTGGCCGGCCTTTTCGGAATCCTTCTTGGGAAAGAGAGCAAGGAGGTGGCGAAATGAGCCAGATAGAGATGCTTCTCTCCCTGGGATGGGAATTTTTCAAGACAGGACTTTTCTCCATAGGAGGAGGTCTTGCGACACTGCCGTTTCTCTATGAGATTTCGGACAAGACCAATTGGTTCACCCACAGCGATGTCGCGGACATGATCGCCATCAGCGAATCTACTCCCGGAGCGCTGGGCATCAACATGTCCACCTATGCGGGATATATCACAAGCGGCATTCTGGGGGGCATCTACGCAACGCTTATGCTGGTGCTTCCATCGGTCATCATCATCGTGATCATCGCCAACTTCCTGGAGAAGTTCCGGGACAGCAAACTGGTGCAGAAAGCGTTCTATGGACTGAGACCCGCCTCCATCGCACTGATTACCGTTGCGGGAATCAATGTGGCGAAGACCGCCATCATCAACATTCCTGCGTTCCAGGCGTCTCACAGTTTGGGAGACTTGCTGCTCCCGAAGCAAATCATTCTGGGTGTGGCGATCTTTCTTGCGGGCAAGAAGCTGAAGCTCCACCCTGTCTTCTACATCGCCATCGCGGCCGCCATAGGCGTACTATTCGGTTTCTGATGCAACTGTGCCGGCCTCCTATCCAAAAGGAGCCGGCAGTGATACCCTCTTTCCCATGAGAATCGGAATCATCGGGGCTATGTCGGTCGAAGTGGAGGAGCTTGTATCCACCCTTGAGGGAGCAAGTACCTCTTCCTTTTGCAACCTCTCTTTCCATAACGGGAAACTAGAAGGTAAAGATGTGGTGGTCGTCGCAAGCGGCGTGGGGAAAGTAAATGCAGCCATATGCGTGCAGCTTCTTGTCGACCATTTTAAGGTTGATGCCGTCATCAACACAGGCATTGCAGGCGCGATTGACGAAAGGCTCCATATAGGGGACTTTGTCGTCGCAACCGATTGCGTGCAGCATGACATGGATGCCACCCTCTTCGGCTACAAGCCCGGCCAGGTCCCGGGCATGAAGGAGCTCTCGTTCATCGCGGACTCTTCCCTGATTGAGATGGCGCTAAAGGGGTATCACGAATCAGGAAAAGAGTGGGATGGCCAGATGCTCAAGGGGAGAATTGCAAGCGGAGACCAGTTCATCAGCCAAAAAGAGAGGAAACTTGCCATCAAGGAAACCTTCCATCCTCTTTGCGTGGAGATGGAGGGAGCCGCAATCGCACAGGCTTGCGTTCTCAACAAGATTCCCTTTTCCATCATCCGCTGCCTCTCGGACACTGCGGACGAGAAAAGCACAAAAGGAGAATATGAGTTTAATGAGGCGGTGATGGCAAAGAGATCCGCCATGCTCGTAAAGAGCGTCATCAAGGCAATCGGGGGTTGAGTCCCCTTTTCTCTTTTGCCTGCTACAGGGAAGGACCTCCCCATCCTCATGGGCGCCCGCGCTTTTAGCTGTCAGCTTGGCGACACTTCACCGATTTTGCAAAAAAAATGTTTGACAACGGGATTTGGCGGGCGCTACGATGGTTCCATAAAATAATTATGGAGGCATTATGGCCACAGTACAACTTAAGAACATCTGCAAGGTGTACGATGGTGGAGTAAAAGCCGTAGACAATGTCAACATCGACATTGAAGACAAGGAATTTGTCGTCCTTGTCGGCCCTTCGGGTTGCGGTAAGTCCACCACGCTTCGTATGATCGCCGGTCTTGAAGACATTTCAAGCGGCGAGCTCTTCATTGACGGGAAACTCGTCAATGATGTCCCCCCGAAGGATAGAGACATCGCAATGGTATTCCAGAACTATGCTCTGTATCCCCACATGACTGTCTATGACAACATGGCATTCGGTCTCAAGATCCGCAAGTTCGCGAAGGAAGAGATTGACCGCCGTGTACGCGCAGCAGCCGACATCCTTGAAATCACCGAACTCCTCGACAGAAAGCCGAAGGCGCTCTCCGGTGGTCAGAGACAGCGTGTCGCCGTAGGAAGAGCCATCGTGCGCCAGCCGAAGGTATTCCTTTTCGACGAGCCGCTCTCCAACTTGGATGCGAAGCTCCGTGTTCAGATGAGAGCCGAGATTTCCGCATTGCATCACAGACTGCAGGCAACGATGATCTACGTCACCCACGACCAGGTCGAGGCACTGACGATGGCAGACAAGATCGTTGTCATGAAGTTTGGTGTCATCCAGCAGATCGGAAAGCCGCTTGAGCTGTACAATGAGCCGCAGAACAAGTTCGTCGCCGGATTCATTGGTTCACCTCCGATGAACTTCCTGGAGACCAAGGTCGAGGAGAGGGCTGATGGCATCTACATTGTTGAAGTCGCTCCCGAGAACGAGAAGGAAGAGACCAAGCAATTCAAGCCGTTCGACGTCAAGGTGCTTCCCGAGCAGGCGGAGTTCCTCAAGCCGTACGTCGGCAAGAATGTTGTCTTTGGTATTCGTCCCGAGGACGTTGAGTTCAGCGAGGAAGCCCAGGACGGCAAGACCATCAATGGACACACCACTGTGGTTGAACCCCTCGGTTCCGAGACCCACGTCTATGTGGCCACCAAGAACGGCCAGGTCATCGGCAAGATCGATCCCCAGCACACTGTCACCAGTGGCGTGCGCATCGCATTGATTCCCGACATGGCCAAAGCCAAGTTCTTCGACCCTGACACCGAGCTCGTACTCGGAAGCAAGGTGCCTTTGATGGCTCCTTCTGCAAAGGGCCAGAAAGCCGAGGAATGATTCGAAACTAATATCTCGACTCAAGATTTGCTGAGTTCAAGCGCCAGACTGAAATGCGTGAGACAGTCTGGCGTTTTCTATTGCAAAGGAGGCAACCGATGAAGGTCGCCTCCCTGTTTCTTCCTTTTTCCCGCCTTGCCTAGAAGCGCAAAGCCTTGTAAAGCGCATTCTGCGCATCCACCTCGCTACCGCCGGGAATGCCGACAAGCATGCTTACGTCCGATGCGCCGTAGTTGATGAAAATGGGCTTGATGCCGGCATCCTCAAGTCCCACCGCACACTGAGAGACAATCTCTGGATGGGAGGGGAGGCCCTGCCCCACCACTCCAAGGATGGAGAACCCTGTCTCCACCAGCGCCTCCTCGAGGGCGAACTCACTCTTAAGCCGCTGGCTCATCATCTTCAGCACGCTGTCACTGGCAAGAGATGCATCGAAATACCAGACAATCGAGTCGATGCCATAGCAGCTGAAAGAGGGGCGCACTCCGAATACCATCATCATCGTAAGCAGTGCATGGCGAATTCCCCTTTGCTTGAAAAGCATCATCTTCCTCACCGTAATCCGGTTGTATCCCTTCTTCACCGAGAGGCCCACAAGGTTCTCTCCATCGCGGGAGGGAAGGATCATCGTCCCCTTCTCCTCCGGCTTGTTGGTATTTCTGATGTTGATGGGAATCTCAGTGCCGAACACGGGAGCAATTGCTTCCTCCTGAAAGACGCTAGCACCCACACCGGAGAGCTCGCGCACCTCCCGGTAGGTCATCTCCCCCACCGGCTTGGCATCGGCGACAACAGAGGGATTCGCTCCATAAACACCACTCACATCCGTCCAGTTCTCATACACGGATGCGCTCAATGCACGGGCAAAGATGGAGCCGGTGATATCGCTTCCCCCGCGTGCAAAGGTCATGATCTTCCCTTCGATGTTGGAACCATAGAAACCAGGAACCACATACTTCTTACCCGGCTTGCAGGCACGCTTGATCAAATCATATGTCCTCGGATCAATGGAGCCGTCCGACTTGAGGATCAAAAGGCTCTCGGTGTCAAGGAAATCGAAGCCGAAGCACTTGGCGATGATGCGGGCATTGAGGTATTCACCCCTGCTTGCAGCATAATCCGGCCCGCTTCCCGCATCTATATGGAGCCGCACGTCATCCAGAATCGGACGCAGCCACCGCTTCTGGATCTTCAACTCGGATATGATGTCATAATAACGCTCCTCGATTCTTTCAAAGAGCTCCCGGCAAGTGGAACCGCCACGCACCATCTCGTTGCACCGATAGAGCATATCGGTGACTTTGGTGTCATCGGAAAACCGTTTTCCCGGTGCGGAGACTACGACGATGCTTCTCCCCTCACCAGATTCCACGATAGCCTTCACCTTCTTGATCTGATCTGCGGTGGCAACCGAACTTCCTCCGAACTTGCATACGACCATGGCCCCATTTCTCCTTACGCGGCTCGATTGTAATCCGTCATGCTTTCCTCTGTCCACCAGTTTACCCTCCCCTGCCATTTCTCTATAATCGCCTGCTATGGAACACACAGAAAACCGCATGGGAACCCTTCCCATTCCAAGACTAGTCGTCTCCATGTCGCTTCCCATCATGATCAGCATGCTGGTTCTCGCCCTGTACAACATCGTCGACTCAATTTTCGTCTCCCTGTACAGCGAAACAGCGCTGGCAGCAGTAAGCCTTGCGTTTCCTCTGCAGAATTTGCTGACGGCTGTCTCCATCGGCACCGCAGTCGGTGTCGGCAGCCTGATTGCACGCAAGCTTGGCGCCAAGGACAGGGAGGGAGCGGAAAAAGCCGCCGGGGAAGGCGTCACCATAGCCATCATAGGATGGCTGGTCTTCGTATGCATCGGAATCTTTCTCACCCGCCCTTTCTTCCTTCTCTTCTCCGATGATGCGGCCCTGGTTAAACAGGGTACCACATATGGACGCTGGTGCCTCATCGCCAGCGGCGCCATCTTCATTGATGTGACACTGGAAAGGGTCATGCAGGCAACCGGGGATACGGTGCATCCCATGGTAGTGCAGCTCGCGGGGGCGGTGACCAACATCATCCTTGATCCAATCATGATCTTCGGACTGGTCGGATGTCCCCCTCTTGGCATCGCGGGAGCCGCCATTGCCACGATCATAGGGCAGCATGTCTCCGCCTTGCTGAGCATCCTTTTTGTCAGGAACAACCAGTTTGTCACAATCAGGAAAAAGAATTGGAAGCTCGACAGGAGGACCGTTAAGGAAATCTATGCAGTTGGATTGCCATCGGTAATCATGCAATCGATCGGCACCGTCATGACCAGCGGCATGAACAAGATTCTCGTCACGTTCGGCATGGCTTCCGTTTCCGTCTTTGGCGTCTACTTCAAGCTCCAGAGCTTTGTCTTCATGCCGGTTTTCGGTCTCAATAACGGACTGATACCGATTGTCGGATACAACTATGGCGCGAAGAAGAAGGAGCGCATGAACCAGGCAATCCGCACAGCAATCCTCATCGCCGTCTGCATCATGGCCCTCGGAACCCTTCTCTTCTGCCTTGCTCCTGGATTGCTTCTCTCCATGTTCAACGCAGGAAAGGAGATGCGAGAGATTGGCATGCGCGCCCTGCCCATCCTCTCCCTATGCTTCATGGCAGCCGGTATCTCCATCTGCCTCATGAGCTTGTTCCAGGCTGTAGGAGATGGTTTCTACTCGATGATAGTGAGCCTTACCCGCCAGCTCATCGTGCTGCTTCCTTGTGCCTGGCTGCTTGCCCGCTTCAAGGGGCTTTCTGCGGTATGGTTCGCCTTTGTCATCGCGGAGTGCGCAAGCCTTGCGCTCGTGCTCGCACTCTTTGCATGGGAATACAAGAGGAAAGTAAAACCACTGGCAGGTTAATGGTATGCAAGTTGCCCAAAACCGCATGGGGACGGAAACAGTCCCACTTCTTGTCATCAAGCTGGGTCTTCCCATCATGCTCAGCATGGCCATCGAGGCCCTGTACAACATCGTCGACTCGCTCTACGTCGCACACTTGGGAGACGGGCCCATTGCGGCGCTCAGCCTTGCCTACCCCATCCAGCAACTGGTAGTGGCTCTTGCAAGCGGTTTGGGACTCGGCGCAAGTGGCGCCATCAGCCACCGTCTGGGAGAAAACCGCCAGAGGGAAGCCAACGAGGCGGGCAACACCGCCATCTGCATGGCCATTGGTGCTTCGCTCGTCTTCCTGGTCTTCGGCAGAGCTTTGGTGCACGCCTACGTCAACTTCTTCACGGACGACCCGATTCTTGCCGACTTCTCAATCACCTACATCGGCATCAGCATCATCTTCTGCGGCTTTCAGATCACCAGCAGCGTGATCACCTTCATGCTCCAGGGAACGGGAGAGACGATCCAAACGCTCTGCTGCCTGGCTGTCGGCATCCTCTGCAACATCATCCTCGACCCTCTTTTCATGTTCACTTTCGGCATGGGGGTTGCAGGAGCCGCATGGGCATCCATAGTAGGGCAGGCGGCAAGCACCGCCATCGCACTCTTTCTCCTTGTCAAAAGCGACAAAATCTTCTGCGGCAGAAAGGGTGACAGGCTTTTTGACAAGAGGGCGTTTTGCACCATCCTTGCCATCGGAGTGCCTACCATGATGCTGCAGGCAAGCGGTTCGATCAGCCTCACTCTGGTAAACAAGATCCTGATAGGATTCACACCTCTTGCCGTCACCGCATACGGGCTTTACATCAAAATCGAGTCCTTCATCTTCCTGCCCATGCACGGCATGGCGAACTCCCTGGTGCCAATAGCTAGCTACAACTATGGCGCGAACCGTCTGGACAGGGCGAAGGGCGCCTATCTTTGGTCACTTCTCTTCGCCTACATCCTCATGCTGGGAATCGGGCTTCCCATCTTCCAATTGCGCCCACAGTGGCTCTACCGGATGTTCCAGCCAAGCGTGGAACTTGAGCATGTCATGGCTGTAGCATTTCCGCGCGTCAGCCTTTGCTTTCTAGGCGCACCGCTACTGTACTTGACCGCAGCCTACCTCCAGGGATTCGGCAAGGGGCTGCAAGCAGCCTTGATCACCCTCTTCCGACAGGTATTCGGCGTACTTCCCGCAGCATATCTCCTCGCCCGTCTCTTCGGACTGGATGGAGTCTGGTATTGCTATTTCTTTGGAGATCTTGTGGGGCAGTTCACCGCGCTCTGCCTGCTTTTCTGGCTCCACAAAAAGCTCAGTAGCCATAGCGGGGCCTTTGCCACACAAGGCATGCGAGAGAGACAATAAGGGCGACAATCTCCGCGACCAGGGTAGCCGACCAGATACCATCGATGCCAAGGACCACCGGAAGGACAAGCACGCTTCCCGTCTCAAAGACCAGAGTCCTGAGAAAAGAGACAAGCGCACTGATCGCGCCGTTGTTCAATGCGGTGAAGAATGATGAGGCAAAGATATTGAATCCAGAGAGGAGGAAACCGAAGCAAAAGATACGTAGCGCATGGATGGTCATCATTTCCAAACCCTCGTCGTAACTGACGAAGATGTCGCAAAGTAGAGGCGCGGAAAGAAAGGCAATAGCGCACATAAGCATGCCTGCTATAGCGAGCAGGGAAAAGCTCCGAGAGAGCAAATTCTTGAGTTCCGCCTTGTTTCCTGCGCCGTAATGGAATGCAACCACAGGGGAGACTCCCACCGAGTATCCGATAAAGATGGCGATAAAAATGAAGCTTATGTACATCAGCACCCCGTAGGCCGCCACTCCATCCGACCCCACATAAGTGAGCAGCTGCCTATTGTACAGCATGGAGACGATACTGGCGGCGATATTGCTCATAAGCTCCGAGGAGCCATTGAAGCATGCCTGCAAGAGCTCTTTCCCATACCATCGGGTGGGAACCAGTCGCAATAGGCTTCCATTCGGCCTCAGGAAATAGAAGACAGGGCCCAATCCTCCGACCATCTGGCTAATCACAGTAGCCCATGCGGCTCCCGCCAAACCCCAATGGAACACGGCAACAAAGATTGCATCGAGGACCATGTTTGCACACCCGCCGGCAAGGGTGAAAGCAAGCCCAAGCTTAGGGCGTTCTGCGGTAATGCAGAAGCTCTGGAATTGGTTCTGGAGCATGAAGAAAGGCATGCCGAAGAGGATAATCCTACCATAGAGCACCGCATTCTCCCACATCGCATCACTGGCACCAAGCCATGTTGCCACGCGGCCAAGGGAAAAAAGTCCAAGAAGCGTCACCAGAACACCAAGGGTAAGACATGCGATGACAAGGAAGGAAAAATAACGGTTCGCTTTCGCCTTGTCTCCCTCCCCCAGCGTGCGGGCAACAATCGCATTGCCTCCGGAACCCAGCATGAAGCCGACCGAGCCGAGGATGATAAAGAGTGGCATGATCAGGTTCAACGCCGCAAAGGGGACTTTCCCGACAAAGTTGGAAACAAAGAAACCATCAACCACAGAATAGATTGAGGTGAAAACCATCGTGATGATGGAAGGGAAGGTAAAACGAAGAAGTCGTGAATAAGTAAAGTGGTCTGAAAGCTGGATACGCATACGGAAATAAATATAAACGAGATAAAAACAAAAGGCTAGGAGACGGAAATGGCCGCCCCGAAGGACGGCCCAGGAGAAAGAGTTTTCCGACTCAGAACTTGTAGACAGCCCCGACTTGCATGAAGGAGTTGTCCTTGAAGTCGTAGAACTGGCCGTTTTCACCCGAGTAGATGTAAAGACCGGCAAGCGTGACATCAAGACCTTCCATCAGCTGGTAGGAAAGTTGCGGCATCACCACCACATCCTTCAGCTCGATGTTCCACACAAGCTTGAGCTCCGGCTTGAGCTTCTCGTGCATCCAGCTGTCGGTGATGTCGAGGATGATGCGGTTCTGCACCCACGCCTTCTCTCCATTGTAGTCCACATCGGCTACCCCGCTCTTCTTCACCTCATCCCCGTGGAGGATGTACTTGCCCATCGTCTGGATATTGACGTTCAAGTTGTTCCAGGGAAGATCGCGGTCAAACCCGAAGACCCACTGCAGGCTGTTGTTGTGCACGAGGGGATCATCCCCGTCCACATCATCGGTCAAGCAATAGGCAAGCTCGCCGCGTAGGTTGAAACCACCAAGCACCGTCGCCCCTTCAAGCCCGAAGACCTGGATGCGGTCGTAGTCATAGAGATTGCCTGAAATGCTAGGTGCAGCAGCAGTACCAGCAGTACCAGCAGAAGCAAGCAACATAACCAGGTTAGTCGAGTTGATTGAAGCTTCCTTCATTCTTCCATAGAAGTAGGAGGCGCCCCAGTCAAACGAACCGGCAGTCCCAGTCGCACGGAGGCCGAACTGGCCGTACTTGAAGGTGCGGGTATCGGGCAGGTTATTCTTGTAGAACCCGTACAAGCTGGTCGCATTGTAAAGGCTCAGGAACTTGTCCAGCGTTGGCTCTGTATAAGTCCCACCCTTAGACAGCTTTGCCATCGCACTTGCATTCTCATAGGCGCTCAAGAAGGTATGCTCGGGCATCCATGCACCGCTGGAAGCATAGCGGGTCGGGACCATGAAAGGGGTGTAGGCCGCCTCAAGTCTGGTTGACATCAACCCGTTGTAGGCGACATGCACCATCGGCACCGCGATGCGGCGCTCAATGTAGTCGGGGTAGATGAAATCGGAATAATCGTCGCTATTGAAGTTGTCAAGCACATGGACCTTGTCCCCCTTGCCCCATACAAGCTTCATCTTTCCGGCCTCAATGACGAAATTGCCAAGGTAGGCGCGCAGCGTGACCTCGTCAATCACATCCTCCGGGTTCTCCTTGAGAATCCGCTCGTTGACCTTGAGCTTGGCCTCAACCTCACCCACCGAGCCGCTATAGGAGAAGTTCAACCGGAAATAGGGATCCATCTCCACGCTGCGGTCCTCGATATCAGTGGAGCCTGCAAGAAAGAGCCTGGCGGCCGCACCGCCTTCTCCGCTGATAGAAAGGGCGCCCGAAGAGCTGGAGCCGAAGGATCCACCATCATCCCCGAACCCAGAAAAGGAACTGTCATCCCCAAAGGATGGCATCTCGTCGAACGAGGGAAGATCGTCGGCGAAAGAGCCCATGGCGGCGATTGCCGCCATGGTGAAGCCAATCAATGTTTTTTTCCACATTGCACGCATCTCGTACTCCTTTCCTTATTTTCCGGTATTCAGGAAGTTGGTCGTGAAGACTCGATCGGGGATGCTGAGGTCAACCTTCATCTGCTTGATGGTAAGCTTGGTGCTGTGGCCGCTCTGCACGTTGCGCAGCTCGTTGGCCATCGGCGTCTGGTATCCGCCCACCACCTGCAAATCCTTGACTTCCAGCTCCTTGAGGAGCTTTCCGCTCTTGTCGTACATCTCGGTGTAGACGGGCACATAGGTCTCATGGTCGATCCAGGTGATCAGCTTGGAGTATTGGCTGTCGGTAGTCGGCTTGGGAGTGCACTCCACCTTGTAGGTGGTCCACTTCCCCTTGCTCTCGCTCTCGGCAAGCAGCTGGTACTCGTAATCGTCAAGCTCTCTTCCGGAGAGGTCGTCATAGGTGGCGTCGCTGCCCATGAAGGGTTTGTCCCCTTCATTCGCTGCGATACGACGTGTGTTGCGAAGGCTCGGCATGTAGATCCACTTGTCCGACCCTCCACCGCTCTTGTCCTTTTGCAGGAAACGGGTGTCCTTCACGCTCGCAGGGCTCTGAAAGATGATGACGACATCCTTCAGGTCGTCCACTTCCCTTCCGTACTCCAGCATCATCCTGCTCTGGACGTTCCCCCCCTTGTCAATCAAATCCATCTGGACCTGGCTCATGCTGGTCTTGGGATTTGCAACTTCATCCGCCTTTTCCATGACCTCACGGCCGGTGATTGCGAAGAGGGAGCTGGTTGCCATGACGGCAACCATTCCAATCATAAGTGCATGTTTCATTGTTTTCATATCGTATTCTCCTTCAATATCACAAGTTAGTTCTTCTTCTCATCTTTCTTCCGTTCCACCTTGGTGATGAACTTGGGATGATGGGCATTCAATAAGCCAGGGATGATTGTCATCGCGAGGAAGCTCGATGTGAACATGACGATGGCAATCAGGATACCGATGTTCTGCAGCACCACGAACTGGGAGAGGCAGAGCACCAAGAATCCAAGCCCTACGGCAAGCGCATTGGTCACAATGCCCGAGCCGCTCTTCTTGAATGTCTCCAAGGTGGCAACCTCATAGTTCACCTCACTCTTTTGGGAACGCTTCTCCTCATTGAGCGACTCCTCCTTGAATGTCTGCATGAAGTGGATCGTGTAATCGATACCGACACCGACTGCGACGCTGGCGATGATGCTGGTCACTAGGTCGAGGTTGATGCCGAGGAATCCCATCAGCATGTAGTTCAGGAGGATGGTGAAAGCGAGAGGCACCGCGCCAAGCAGACCTGCCCACAGGCTCTTGAATGCGACCGTGAGGATGACGATGACGCACACAAGGCTGAAGATCAAGCTTT
The DNA here is from genome assembly GCA_963618365.1 of Bacteroides uniformis. GTDB lineage: Bacteria > Spirochaetota > Spirochaetia > Sphaerochaetales > Sphaerochaetaceae > RUG023. Next base: position 7,137 of record CAVESN010000013.1, on the reverse strand, counting down.
GCACCTGGCTGGAGATGACCATGTCGGTCATGGCGCTCTCAATCTCTCCCGGACCCTCCGCATCAATGGTGTACCCTTCGGGGAAATGGGCCGCCGCATACGCCTCGGCATCCTTGATGATTGCCTTGGTGATGGTGGTGCTGTGGGTCTTCAGCTGCACCTGCATGCGGGTTGCGGTCGGCTCGTTCGGGTCGTTGATGAACTGGTCGAGGTCGCTTCCAATCATGGTCAGGTACTGGGCGACGACGAAGGAGAGGTCCTCCCTGGTTGTGGCGGGATACTTTGCCATGTCGTTGGGCACCTCGTAATAGTCCATACCCTTGTAGTTGAGCGACTTCTCGAGCTGTCCGATCATGCTCTCCAAGGTCGCATGGCGCCCACCGGCCTTGATATAGGCATCATGCAGCAAATCAAGCATCTGCTCGGTCGTGCAAGTCTGGCCAAGCCTCTGGGCAAAGGCGATGTTGGGATCGACATAGTCGCTCACATCATCTTGCGCAGCCTCCTCTCCGAAGCTTGGAACCGAACCATCGTCAAAACCGGGAACAGCACTCTCCTCATCGAAGCTGGGAAGGAAGGAGTCATCCTCTCCAAAGCTGGGAAGGGCGCTCTCGTCGTACTGGGCTAATGAATCATCCGCCTCTTCCGCCTGGGATGCAACGACAGGCGCATGCATGACCTGGTTCATCTTCTTCACGAAGGTGGCGAAGCTTACTGTCTTTCCAATCTCAGGGTACTTGGTCTCGAGATACTCCTGCAGATTGTTGAGAGGCACGAGCATGTCGACGTTGTACGCCTTCTCCCCTTGAGGGGCCCGCACCGTCAGGTAAAGGCTGTTGGTTCCCGCGAAATTCTCATCCGCGAAAGCAATGTCCTGACGGACTTTTCCGCGGGCAGGGAAATAGTTGACGAACGAGGTGTCGACAACCAGAAGCTTCAGTCCGATGATGCTGACCAGAACCATCGCTCCGACAAAGACCGTCATCCGTGTCGAGTTGCCACTGAAGAACTGGTACTGCCCGTAGAGCAATCCTCCACCAGTCTGCTTGCGGCCGATTGCCGCCTGCTTCTTCTCAAGCCTCTTGGCGAGCTTGTCAAACACCTTCGAGCGGACATCCACCTTGTCAAGCGGCTTCAGCGCCAGATAGCAAGGGATGAAAGTAATCGAAAGAATCAATGCGAAGGCGACACCGAGGGCGGTGAATAGGGCGAAGCTGTGCAGCGGCTCAATCGGACTTGTCATCATGCTGATGAAACCGGCGATGGTGGTGATTCCCGCCATCAAGACGGCAGGCATGACCTCCTTCAGGCTTGCGACAATCAAATCCTGATAGCTGTCCCTGGTAAGAGGAACGCTCTTGTCGCGATCATCAAGGGCGACATAGTAGTGGGTAAGCACATGGATGCCGTATGCGGAGCCCACCGCAATCAATGCGACGGGAATGATGGAGCTTACAATGGTGAACGGCATGTCCAGGATGGCCATGATACCGACCGTCCATGCGGTGCTCATCAATACGGTAAGCAGGGGAAGCAATGTGCCGTCAAGCGTATGGAAAGAGAAAAGGAGGGAGAGAAGCACCACAAGCACGACCAAGGGAATCAAATTCCTAAGGTCCATGATCATCATGACCTCCGCCTGCTCATCGATAATCGTGTCGCCATAGAGGCGGTAGTTGAAGTGGGTTCCCTTGGTCTCCTCATCGAGAATCGTGCGCAGCTGTTTGAGCATCGCCCGCTTATCCGCCTTGGTGGAGCCTGTTTGCAGCGTCACCTGAATCTGGGTGCTGCGATCGTTGTCGCTGATAATCACACGGTCATACAATTCAGACCAATCGGCGACCTTGTCCTGCACTGCGGCAACGTCCTCGTCCGTTCCCGAGAAATCCTCGTCAAGCAGGGCCCCTGCGACCAATGTCCCGCCATCATCCTTCAAGAAGTCGATGTTGGTCAAGGATTGCACATCGCTGACATGGGGGATTTCCTCCATCCTCTTGGTGATCTCGTCAATCTTCCTGATGTTGTCGGCAGTGAAGATGGTGGGATCGCTTGTCTCCAGCGAGACTCCGGTGATAACCGTGCTGCCGAACACATCCTCGGTCTCCAAGAGTCTTTGATAGGATCCGGACTCATGGGGCATGTACTCTCTGATATCATTCTCCATCCTGAGATCCTTCAGCTGGATAATGAAAAAGACCGTCAATGCAAGGATCGCAAGAATCACGACCTTGGAGGCTTTGAGCATTTTCTTCATTGGTTTTCTTCCTCTCCTCAAAAGTATTCAAAGAATCAAAAGTTTAGACGCTTAAATGTTTAATCATTTATCCGTTTAAACTCTTGAACATTTCCAACAATATGAATATACTTGAAAAGTGTCAAGAGCCAGAACGGAAAAAGGATACAACAATGGAAAAGCAAATAAAGAAGATTTTTGAGCCCAAAACCACCATCGGCAAGGAGGTGGCATATGCCTTTTCGCAATTCCGGCTGGCAAGCCCGATTCTCTTCGCCTTGATTGACCAGGCAAGGCAGGATATCGTCATCCAGCTTGCGGCAGTTGGTGACGAAGGAATCAACGTGAGCGACCTTGCCCAGGACAGCGCTCTTTCCCGTCCCGCGATTAGCCACCATCTGAAAGTGCTAAAGGATGCCGGCATCGTCTCCACACGCAAAGCGGGAACGCAAGTCTTCTACCGGCTTGACCTGAAGGAAAAGGCAATTGGACTGCAAGGTCTCGTCAAAGCCCTCCAGATCATCATCAACCAAGCCATCAAGTTCACCGAAAAAGTTGAAGCGGGAAAACACGAAACGTGATAAAAGAAGCCCTTCCCCGAGAGGAAGAGCTCCCCTTTCCAGACCAAGTCAATCAGCCGATGATGGATCTGATGTAGCTGGCTATCTTCTCATCCTGGCAATGAGCGAAGAAAAGCTCCTTGAAGCGGGCTCCGCTGAAAGCTCCCTTGACCAATGAGGGATCGAGCTCCTTGAAAATCTTGACCAGATCCTGCTCCAGGGAGTGGCGGCGAACCTCGTCCAGAATCTTCTTGTTCCTCTGCTCCGGCTCCCTGCGATCGGCGGGATATCCGCCCCCGAACGGCTCACTGAAGAGCTTCTCGAAGATATAGACCAGGTTCAAATCCCCGCCCCAGCCAAATCCAAGCGCAAAAGGAATGGCAACCGCATTGCCGTCATTGATCTGCGCGAACGTATATGCATCAAGCGGCGTCGCGACATGGCCGCAAATCACCCCGGGGAAAGAGTTCAGCGCCAACATGGCTCCCTCCCCCGTTCCACAACCGGTAACCACGAAATCGGCAGCCTTGGCATTCAGAACCGCCGCAGCAAGAATCCCGTTTTGCACATAGGTCAATTGGGCCTCATCATCCGCTTGGTACATTCCATAGTTGTCCACCTGCCAACCCTTAGAGTCCGCAACCTTCTTCAATGCAGCAAAGATGGTCGAATTCTTCGCAGCCTGGCTGTTCTCGTTAATCAGTGCTATACGCATATAAACCTCACTTGGCAAAAGTATACGGAATCAAGAAAGAAAGGCAAAGGGAAAAAGCATTGCCCAAAGAAAACACTTTCCCAAAACCGAGGAAAACATCGCTACGGCCGAAGGCTACGCACAGTCTCCAAAGGAAGCTCGGTGCACTTTGCAATCTCAATGTCAGGATAACCATTCCAATCATCGGCAAAGATATCCGGATAGCAGACAAGAGAGCGTTCCACCTTGTCCTTCTCTCCCATAAAGGCCTCCTTTCTTCCATAAGGGTTTAGGATGCACAAGGGACGACTATCCCAACCCTCTCAACCGGAACCGCCCCCCAATCCTGTAAATGGACCTTTTGGCTCCCCTTCTCAACCGACACATACTCCCACGGAATTCAGGCTCAGCCACGAACTGGACAAAGTCAAGGCGACCCATGACTTCAGCAAGATTGTCAATGAGATCCTGACGCAAATCCCGGAAGGAGAGGGAAACAAATGCACACTCAGGATAGAGGTGCAAGCCACTTTTCCTGAAGGGAAAGACTCTCAATCCGTAAGGCGGACCATTAAGGAGATTGTAGACGGTAACAATGTTTTCATCATGGACCGGGTTGAACCTTCCTGAGGCTAACCAAGCCGCTTCCCAAACACCCTCCTATGCACCAAAGCGTAGGCAATGAACATGCTGGCACCGGTAATGATCCAGCTGACAGGGTAGACGTCAAGAAGGGTTTCCATGGTATGCGACATCTTGAATATCGTGGAAACCCAGAGGATCCGGAAAGCGCATGTGCCGAACACGGTCACAAGAGTTGGGAGCAACGAATACCCCACGCCCCTCATGGCTGATGCCGGCATCTCATAGGTGCAATTAAGCAAATGAAGCGCAAGCACATGGTAGAACCTGATATATCCGTATGCGAGCACCTCTTCGTCGGTGGTGAAGATCAAAAGCAGCGGCCTATGGAAGAAGATAACCGTTAGGTCAAGAACAAGCATGAAGACCATGCTGCAAGAAAGGGAAATCCTGAGTGTCTTGTCACATCGCTCCCTGGATCCCGCTCCATAGTTCTGGCTGGTAAAGGTCATGCAGGCCTGGCTGAACGCATTGACGAAGAAATAGGAGATATGCTCATAGGTAAGTGCTGCGGCATTGCCTGCAATTGCAGCGCTGCCATAACTGTTGATAGAGCCCTGAATCACCACATTGGAGAGAGAGAAAAGCATGCTCTGAAACCCTGCAGGGATGCCGATGGCAAGCACAGACTTCAAATGGGAACGGTCAATCGCAAGCTCCTTGAAGGAAAAACGGAAAGGTTCCTCCTCCCCCATCAAGAACCGGACAATCATGAAGGAACTTACCATGTTGGATGCCACAGTAGCGATTGCAACTCCAGCAACGCTGAGGTTGAAGCCAAGCACAAGCACCAAGTTGAGGGCGACATTCAGCACGCCACCCAAGAAAAGGGAGTAGAGCGGCCGTTTGCTGTCCCCTTTGCTGCGAAGCACCGCAGATCCGAAATTGAAGAGCATGATGAATGGCATGCCGCAGAAGTAGATTCTCAGATAGCACTCGGAAAGATCTATCACGTCATCCGGGCAAGCAATCATCTCAAGTATGGGACGCGCCAGAAGACACCCGAAGAAGGCAAGGAACACACCACTGACAAGAGCAAGAAGCATGACCGTATGGACAGCGCTCTTGATTCTCTCTTTCTTCCCTGATCCAATCAGACGGGCGATGAGCACATTCGCACCCACCGAGAGCCCGACAAAGAGGTTGATGAGGAGATTGATGATTGCCCCATTGCTCCCCACTGCCGCCAATGCCTGGCTGCTGACAAACCTCCCCACCACAATCTGGTCAGCGGAGTTGAAAAGCTGCTGCAGGAAGCTGGACGCGGCAAGAGGCAATGCGAAAAGAAGGATTTTCCCAAGGAGAGGCCCTTGGAGCATGTCTATTTGGTTTCTCTGCATTGAAAGCGCCTCAAATGAAGCCTAGCGACCGCACCAGGAAAATCCAGAAAGTCAAGCTGAATGCGGCAAGAAGCGTGGTCAACATCACGCAACTGCTGGTGAGAACCCCTTCATGCTTCATTTCCCGTGCCATGACATAGCAGCTGACGGTGGTTGCTGAGCCGAGCATGACGAGAATAGCCACCAGTTTCTCCGTGCGGAATCCCATCCAAATGGCAAGGGGCAAAAAGAGCGCTTCAAATCCAAAAAGTTTCAGAAAAGAGACAGCAAGTGCTGGCTTAACTTTTCCTAACGCTTTCTTGAAACTGAAAGTCGCCCCCATCGCCATCAATCCAAGCGGAGTAGAGAGCGAGCCGACGTTCCTTGTGACATTATCCAGGATAGTGGGAATCGGGAGATGGAGCGCGGACCAAAGAAAGCCCAACGCAATACCATCAATAATCGGATTCAGCGCCACGTTCCTTAGCGATTTGCGAATCATCGTCCCATCGAATTTTCCCTCATCCGACGGCACGGTCAAAACCAAAGCCGCAACTATGTTGTAAAGAGGAACCGCACCGATGATCATAAGAGGAGCCATCCCTGCCGTACCGTAGATGTTCATGATCAACGTGACACCGAAGAAGGCGGCACTTGAACGGTACGAAGCCTGGACGAACTCTCCCCTTAGCCCCTTCTCCTTGAGCGCAAGGGAGCAAAGCAAGGAGACCAGCACGGAAAGGAGCGTGGCACAAAAGCAGAAAAGCACGAACTTGGTATCCCAAGCCTCGGCGATATCGACCGTGGCCAGCTGCCGGAACAAGAGCACGGGCAGGGACAAATGGAACACGAACCCGTTCAAATAAGAGGCGAAGCGGTCATCCATTCTTCCTATCCGGTTGAGAAACATCCCCAGCGCCATAAGCAAGAAGATGGGAAGCGTCGCATTCAAACTAAAAACAAAATCATCCAACATGGCCACACCTTTCCTAAGAGTATCCTAGCGAGGATTGAATTTCCATTCCTGACGGAGATATCCCAAAAGAAACTCCTCAGCAAGGGAACCATGGCGAATATTGGCAGAGGCCTCATCCGGAGCAAACCAGGCATAGGAGTCAATCTCCCGGTTGGGATGGGGTGTCTCATTTTTGACGGTTACCGTCCAGTTCAGCATCAACGTATTGGATGGGGCGAAATAGTGGGAGTGGTTAAAATGGAGGGAGGTAACATGGAGGCCCATCTCCTCCTCCACTTCTCGGCACACCGCATGTTCCGCATCCTCTCCCTTGTTCACATATCCTGCAACAAGAATATAGGCATCTCTGTCATATTGCTTAATCAAAAGGATCTGTCCCTCCAAATTACGAACAATCATGCTGACAGCAGTATTGAACACAGGGAAACGGAAATCCCCGCATTCGGGGCAATAAGGAACTTCCCCCTCCCCTTCAAGAAAACGAGACTCCAAACGGGAGCCACATTGCATGCAATAATTCATCTCAACAGGCATATTAGCAATGATAGCCCAAGAAAGAGACTTAGACCAGTTGCCACTCGCTACTTGCCAACCGGCTCCTCCAGCACCTGTACGCTTCTCTTCTCTGGATCAAGATTGATTCCAAGAAGATGGACCCTCTTCTGCTTCCCAAGGAACTGCCATGAGTCCCCATAGCGCTTTGTGAGAATCTG
>CAVESN010000012.1:5527-30327 GCA_963618365.1 Bacteroides uniformis | reverse complement strand
CCTGCCCGTAGACGAATGTCCCCGTGGCGGCACAGCGAAGCTTCTCCGGCCGGGAAAAAGAGGGAGCGAAGCGGGAAATGCAATCCTTTCCGCTGACGCGGATGACAGCAAGAGCGGAACGCACCCACCCTGTTGCCAACGCATAGATGATGTCGTCAGTTCGATATGTCTCCATCACTTTCCTTCCGTTGGTTGCATAATATCCACCACACGGGAAAAAGAGAAGGTGCCACAGCCATTGTCCAATCAAGCACCGCTCTCTAGAATCAAGCCATGGACAGATTCATCGCAGCGAAAAAACGCAGCTCCCTTCTGAGGGAGATGCGATCATTCTTTGACACGCATGGGTATACGGAGGTGGACACACCTTCCCTCTCCGCGGACCTGATTCCCGAAGCGACCATCCAGAACTTCGAGACAACTTTCATCAACGAGTTCCTCGGAAGCCAGAACATGTATCTTGTTCCCTCTCCGGAAATCTTCATGAAAAAACTGATTGCCGAAGGGTTCGGATCGATTTACCAGTTCTCCCATTGCTTCCGCAATTGCGAGCAGGTGGGAGAGGTGCATAATCCTGAGTTCACCATGCTCGAATACTACACGGTGGGATATGATGAGCAGGACTCGATTCCGCTAACGGAGGAATTGATTGCCTTCTCGGCCCCCGAGGGGACAGACAAGGACTTGCTTCCTCCTTTTCGCAGAATGACGATGCAGCAAGCGTTCTGGGAATTCGCACATGTGGACCTTGATGAAAGCCAGAAGCGGGAGGATTTGCTTGAAGCATGCGAAAGGCTTAATCTTATGCCGCCCTCTCACCCGGAACCATGGGAGGACACGTTCAACAGAATATTCCTTTCCAAGGTTGAGCCGAACCTACCCCAGGACAAACCTCTCGTGCTTGACCGGTATCCACGCCAGATTGAATGCCTCGCCAAAGCAGACGGAAACTACAGGAAGAGGTGGGAGATGTACATGAGGGGCGTGGAGATTGCCAATTGCTACGACGAGGAACGGAATGTGGAGAAGATTCGGCAGTATTACAGGGCAGAGTATGCCAAACTTGCAGGGCAAAGAGGTTCCATAGAAATGCCGATTCCCAATGTGGATCTTAATTTCGCCGATTGCTTCGCCTCCTTTCCCCAGACAAGCGGTGTGGCGATGGGCATTGACAGGCTCTTGATGGTGCAATCGGGAGAAAGGGAGCTGGGGGCTTTGCTTTTGTTCCCGTTTTCTGCTATGCTCCACTGTGGTCATAATTCCAAACACTAATGCACAATAGAGGATATACAGCATGTCTATGAAAGCAGGTCAGATTGATAAGGGTACCGCCCTTTTGGTCAAAGGTCAGCCCTACATCGTCGTAGAGCGTGAATTCGTCAACCCTGGGAAGGGTTCCGCATTTGTGAGACTCAAGATGAAGAGCCCCACCACCGGACAGACGCTCAGCGACACCATCAAGAGCCAGGATACCGTCGAGGACATCAACGTCGAGGACAGGGATTGCCAATACCTGTATCAGGATGGAGAGTTGTTCCATTTCCAGGACGCGAAAACCTTCGAGGAAGAGACCGTCGCCATGGCGACTTTCCCGGACTATCAGTTTTTGATGAAGGAAGGAGACACCTACCGTTGCACTTTCTGGGAAGACCAGTTGCTTGACATCCAGGTCCCCAGCAAGGTTGTCTACACGGTTGCCGAGGCGGAAGAGGCAGTAAAGGGGGACACCGTCACCGGTGCCACCAAGAACGCCATCACCGACACGGGATTGAAAGTCAGAGTCCCCATCTTCATCAAGGCTGGAGAGAAGATCAGGGTCAACACCGAGACGAAAGAGTATCTGGAAAGAGTCAACGGCTGATTCCAGTACATCGAAGCAAGAGGGGAGCGACTGCTCCCCTTTTCTTTAGGATAGGCATTATGGGCATTTTGGATTTTGCATTGTTTGGTGTCAGTCTCTCCATGGACGCATTCGCCATCTCCATGGTGAAGGGACTCACCATGAAGAAACTCGCATGGGGCTGGGCGCTTCTCATCGCGCTTTTCTTCGGTGGCTTTCAGTTCCTCATGCCGGTCCTCGGCTATTTCCTTGGGGTGCAATTTCAATCCTACATCACCTCCATCGACCACTGGATTGCCTTTCTTCTCCTTGCCTTCATCGGAGGCAAAATGGTCTGGGAGAGCAGGAAGGAGGAAGAGCAACAGGACAACGAGAAGATTGCCCGGCTGAACGTGAAGGAGCTTTTCATCCTCGCCATCGCCACAAGCATCGATGCGCTTGCTGTCGGCATCACCTTCGCATTCCTTTTCGTCCCCATCATCGAAGCATCGCTAGTCATCGGGATAGTCACCTTCTGCATCTGTCTCATGGGTGTGATAATAGGACATCTCTTCGGCACCAAGTTTGAGAAGAGCGCACAAATCCTTGGCGGGACGGTACTGATTCTCATGGGATTGAAAATACTGCTCGAGCACCTCGGCATATTCACTCTTTAACACCAGCAACCACATAAAGCAGAAGTTGATAGTGCATATTGTGCATATGCAGACAAGACGAAACATCATAGATTGATCATAACGTGGAAGGATTTTCCTAAGCGCGAACCTATTCTGCCCAGAGAGGCAAAACACTGATCATCTTTGATGAAACCCAAGCCTGCGATACGACGACTAGCTCATCTTCCCGGATCCGTAGCAATTGACCAGGCAACAAATTATACCGAATTCAAGGAAGCCATGACAGAAATAGGGTTCGTCATCCAGCAGAACGAAAACCTGCTCTCCTGTCCTTCTTCCATGGCTGAATGGTCATTCAAATGGCTTTGAACAAAGTGCAGTCCGCAACGAAAAGATGTCACAAAAAAATAACGCAGAAACACAGTTTATTTATTCTTTATTAAGTATATATTCATGAACCGGATTCACCTACCGGCGTAGAAACCTTACTTCTCAATTTTGACTACATTCACAAGAGAGACCTTGGCTAGTGACATCAGCCAGCTGCCATGCATCTGGAAATTCCCTCAAAAAGGCACTTCCGACTCAAACACCATGAGCTCTCCGCTCTGGGGATGATGAAACTCAAGGCGGCATGCATGCAGGCAGAGCCTCTTTCCTGCTTTGGGATGTCCGTACAGAGCGTCGCCCACTATAGGCATTTCCAAACCCTGGGGAAATGCGCTATGGACACGAAGCTGGTGGGTCCTTCCTGTATGCGGGAAGAACCGCACACGGGTTGCCAATGAGCCATCCTCCATCCGCTGCACTCCTACTTTTTTCCAACGGGTGAGCGCCTTCTTGCCATCCTGCGGGTCATATATCTGGTAGGGGCGCCTCTCATAATCGGGACGAATAGGAAAATCAATCTCCCCCTCTTCCTCCTTAAGGACTCCTTCCAACAATGCCTGATACTCCTTGTGCACCCCTGCTGTGGCAAACTGGACGGAAAGGTTTGCCTGTGCCTCCTTTGTCAGGCCGTAGACCAATAGGCCGGATGTGTCCTGATCCAGGCGATGGACAGATGGTTGTGCTATGGAACGAGGAAAAAGAGACTTCACCCTGTTCGTCACACAATCCTGCTTCTCGGGACCTTTTCCTGGGACGGAGAGCAATCCTGACGGTTTATTGACTACGCAAATTGCCTCATCCGCATATATGACATCAATCCCAAGCATTGCAGCAAGAATAGGACGGCACCGGGATTGGCAAGGTTCATAGAAAAAGCCGCTTTTCCTGTTTCCCGAAGGACTCTCCTTTCCATAGTAGAACTCCGCCATGCTGACTGGAAGCCATCCATTCCGGTAACACGCTGTGAGCAGCTTGGGTGCACAGCAATCTCCGCTTCCCGAAGGAGGCATCTTCTCCTTGAAGATATCTTGTATTGTAAATACCTTGCCTCCCACGCCGACAAAACGGTAGAGGCTGAAAAGCTCTTTCTGGCAGGCAAGGGAGAGGGATGCGCTCTCCCTCCCCTCCCCTTGCGCTTGCTTGATCTGCATGTCATACCGTGCAAGCACTTCCTTGTAAGAAGGAATATCAAAGCAGGGATCCACCCATCCCTCAATCCGGTAATGACCTTCATAGACACCGCTAAAAGCCTTGAGAATATGCTTGTTCAGCTTTTTGTCCTTGCAAAGGAGAAGGCCGATCATGTGCCCTCGTCCCTCTGCTTCCATGGGTTTGGTCGAAATGGAGTTCTCCCATGCAAAGTCCATAGCCTGATGGACATCAAGGTCGGTCTTCAGCATCTCGCAAAGCACTCGCGCGCGCTGGTCTGGAATCGGTCGATACATGATGAGGATGATGGCACTGAGAGAAGAAAGCGTCAACTTGCCCTCACGTTGACGGCTCCTTCCCTCCTCTCAATCTAGGCTGCGTCATTGGTCCGGAGCGTGTAGGAGCAATCATCCCGGATACACACACCCCCTTTCGGGAACCACGGCTTAAATGCAGCACATGAGGCACGCACGGATACAAGGGCTCTTACGCGCGGAAGTCCTCCGGCTCTCCCTTGTCGACGTGCCGCATGAGAAGGAATGCCGTGGCCATCATCACTGCCCCGAACAGGAATATCGAGCGATATCCGAAAAGGTCGATAAGTCCTCCCGTAACGGGAGGAGCGAGAATCGAGGCGAGCTGGTTGAAAAAGTAGTAAAGGCCTGTATAGACTCCGACCGTCTCATAGCTTGACATCTGCCACAACATGGGGAAGCTATTGGTGACCACAGCCACCCAGAACACTCCGAAGAGGAACATCAACGCCCAAAAGGAGAAAAGCCTCGCCTTCATAGTCCAGGAACGGGAGACCGGTTCATGGAAATAGACAAGCACGAGGGTTGCAACCAGGAGAAGCAAGCTTACACGGATGGTGTTGCCTCTTCCCTTCTTGTGCGCAAGACGCCCGGAAGGGATGGCAAAGATTGCATAGGCGATACCGACCATTCCTGCCGCAATGCTTGCAGACCCTCCGCTAGTTCCCAGCTCCCTCACGCTATAGGCTCCGATAAAGGGGAGAATGCCCTGATACGCCAAAAACCAGAGGAACAACGAGAGAAGGATGAAAAGCGCGCTCTTGTTCTTCTCATGGAGGATTACCCAGATCGAACGAAGAAGCGGCTCGCTCTGCGTATTCTCCTCTTCCCCTCCCTTTCCGTTCTTCTCCTTGACGAAAAGGAAAAGCAATATGGTGGCGACAAGCACGAAGAGAGTGGCGATGGGGAATGCAAGCACATCCTTTTGCGGTTCAGAAAAGCCAGGCACACTGATGGGGATGTCCATCAACCTTGCAAGCCCTATGGTGCCTACAATGGCGGCAACCCCTCCCATGGTATTGATCACTCCGTTTGCCTCGCTGCGAAGATCCCCGGGAACCATGTCCGGCATCAATGCGATAATGGGTCCACGAGCAGCCTGCTTGAACAAGTTGAGTACGCAAAGAAGCAAGATGAGCGCATAAAGATGGAACAAGGCCGCATAAGGAATGAGGCCGAAGGCCAAAGCAGTCACGGGAAGACAGGTGATGATGAAAGGCATGCGCCTGCCGATGGGGGTGCGGGTCCGGTCGCTCATCGAGCTGAACACGGGTATCAGGAAGACTGCCAGGATGTTGTCCAAGGTCATGATGCTGCCCACCAGTGCATGGCTCTTGATATAGCGCAGCAGGAAGACAGGGACGAACGTATCGTAAAGCGGATCCATCAGCCCGACGGTGAAAAAACCAAGGCCAATGAGAAATGTGGTCAGATAGTAGCCTTTCAAGCTTTTCTTGGGTGTGGCCATGAGGCAGACTATACCACATTTCCCTTCAGTTGCAAACTTTCCCCCTTTCAAGTACAACAAACGGCATGAGAACCATCCGCACCCTCGAGGAACTCAAAGAAAGACTGGATTTGACGGAAGAGGAGAAAGCTTTCCAGCAAGAGGGCCATCTTCCCCTCCTTGTCACCGACTATTATTGCAACTTGATAGACCCAAAAGACCCGAACGATCCCATTAGACGCCAGGTGGTACCGTCGATTCATGAATACCAAGCACGCTCCTGGGAGGATATCGACCCATTGGAGGAGGTCTCCCACTCCATAACCGAACGTTTGATCCACCGCTACCCAAACCGTGTCGCATTCCTTGTCACCGACTACTGCGCCACCTATTGCCGGCATTGCTTCAGACGCCGATTCACCGGCACCATGCACGGCCCCGCCTCCAAAGAGGAGATAGAGCAAGCCGCGTCGTACCTCAAGGAACATCGGGAAGTGAAGGAGATTCTCCTTACCGGTGGGGACATGATGACACTCTCCGACGGGCAAATTGATGAAATGCTGGCCATTTTCCGCACTTTTCGCCCCGACCTGATCATCCGGCTCTGCACCCGGGTGCCTGTCACCAACCCCCAGAGAATCACCGACCATCTCATGCAAGTAATCACCAGCCACAAGAGCGCGGCCTTTTACCTGATGGTGCAATTCAACCACCCCAGGGAACTGACAAAGGAGGCAAGGGAGGCTGTGGCCAAGTTTGTCGACCATGGAATCCCTGCCATGAACCAATCGGTACTCCTCAGGGGAGTCAACGACGACCCCGACATCTTGGAAGAGCTTTGCAACAAGCTTCTGGCTTCTCGCATCAAGCCCTATTACCTCTTTCAGGGAGACCTCGTCGAAGGAACCGACTACTTCCGAGTTCCCCTGGAAAAGGGGATGGCAATTGAAAAAGAACTCCGAAAACGGCTCAGCGGCCTCGCCATGCCCGTCTATGTGTCGGACCTCCCCCACGGAGGTGGCAAAGTCCCTCTTGAGGGAAACTACATAGAAAGCCACACCCCGGACGGAACATGGACTTTCCGCACCCTTGAGGGAGAGATTCGCCATTATCATGACCCGAAGTACGAGTAGCAGGAAGGACACCCTCCATCCACACTCCCAACTTCTCCATGATTCGTGCAAGAAGGGTATGGACCTAAATAGTTGATGGCTTTCGACAGATTCTCTTATGCAAGCACATGCTCTTAGTCACATCGCCATAGCGCACGATGCCGGGTTGTCTTGCCCTGTTTTACTGCTCAAGCACGTCAGCCACTTGCTGGAGCAGGCGTGCGCGCGTAGCATCACGCTCAGAGTTATACTCATCCTCATCCAGCAGGGTTGGATTTTCGTGGATCTCGAAATTGGGCGCAGTGATAATACTCTTTTGGGGAGATTCCTCAGAAGCTTGTTGTCCGGAGGAAGGAATCTGGTGGAGACCTCTCTCCAAATCCCGTTCGAACTCGTCAAGCGCCTTCCCCACCGCTTCGGTAACGATACTTTCACGCTGGGACTCCACCATATCCTCGGCGACAATCTCCATGCTCGGACCTAGGTCATTAGCAAGGCGTGCGATATATTCCTGCTTATTCGCCTCGAACTCTGCTACCACGACCGGCATGATCCGGGGAATCAAGGATTCGACAGCCTGGGGGACATACGATTCCAGCCTAGCCTGAATCTCCTCCTCGGTCCACGACTTTAACGCTGCAAGCTGGGAAGCAACTTCTTCCTTGTAGCTTGCAAGGCTTGCCTCTACCGCATCATTGAGCCGCGCGGAAATGGCAGCTTCCACCCTTGCGTCAATCTCGGCGTTCAACTGACTCACCAGCGTATCGCTCACAGCCTGATCTGCAAGCATTTTTTGCTGGATGTAGGGATAGAGCTCGTCTGCCTCTTTCTGCCGCTCTTGCGCTTCAGTCCTCTCAAGCCGTGCCGGCTTCTCCACTTCAAAAAGGGGCAGCATCTGCCGTTTACGGGCAACCTCTATCATTTCGTTGTGCACGTCAGGACGAGTAGTCCACAGCAAGGCGAACACACCCAAAGTGCACACCGACAAAACCGTCAAAAGCACCACACGACCACTTTGTTTCATCAAAAGCCCTTCCGTAACAAAGCTATCTTAGCACAACACTTGGCAACTTGTCGATGAAGCGACATTTCATCACCATTGTTCTCAATCACCAACAGTTTTGCACGGGGTGAAATGGTATGGAAATCGATATCCCTCTGGCTCTCCTCTCGCCTTTGGAATTGGGAGAAGTCCATTCCGTCCCGCCATCTGGCGCGCTGAAAGCGGACCGCGGGGGAAGCATCGACAAAAATCACCACATCACACTCCTCATCCAGACGCGCCCGCTGTAGGAGCGGTGCATTCCAAACCACCACTTTCTCACCCTCTTTTTCTGCCTCTTCTGTCAGGCGGTGGCACATTTGGACAATACGTGGATGGGTAATCTGCTCAAGAGCTGTGCGCAACGTGGAATCCTTGAAGACAGCCTCCCGGATCACCTTGTGGTCAACCTTCCCCAAAGGGGTCACGCACCCAGGCCCGAAAAGGGCAACAAGCTCCTTTTTCGATTCCTCAAGCACAGGCCATCCAAGCTTGTCGACATCGATGCACCTCCATCGGGCCATTCGAAAGAGCATATCGCAAACCACGTTTTTGCCGCTACAAGCCTTGCCGGTCAGCCCCACCACCATCAATGCATCTCCCCCCAAGTGCGGGCAGTCTCTATGCTGACTCTCAGCGGAACGGAAAGGGAGATGGCCTGCTCCATGGATGTGCGCACCAGAATCTGCATCAACTCCTTCTCCTGCTCGGGAACCTCGAATATGAGCTCATCATGGATTTGCAGAAGCAGCTTGCTCTTCACTTGCGCCTCTCTCATGGCACGGGAGACTTTCAGCATGGCAAGCTTGACGATATCGCTCGCAGATCCCTGGACGGTGGTATTGACTGCAATGCGCAGCGCCTTCGCCCGCTCGGTACGGTTGGCGCTTGCAACCTCCCTGATTTGCCTTTGGTGGCCCAAAAGCGTGGTGACGACCCCGCTACGCGAAGCTTCATCCTCCACCTTCTTGATATAGGCGGCAACTCCGCTGTATGTGGCGAAATAGTCGTCAATGAACTTTTTCGCCTGAGTGTGGGTGATATGGAGATCCTCGCTGAGACTGTGGGGACTGATACCGTAGACCACACCGAAGTTGATAGTCTTGGCGATACGCCGCTCCTCGGGGGTTACAAACTCGGGGAAAACGCCGAACACCTTCGCCGCAGTAGAACGATGGATGTCCTCCCCTTGGCGGAACGCCTCCATCAGCTCCTTGTCCTGGGCAAGGTGGGCGAGGACAACCAGCTCAATCTGGGCGTAGTCCGCAGAAAGGAAGAGGAAACCGTCACGTGAGACGAAACTGGAACGGATCTTGCGCCCCTCCTCGCTCTTGACGGGAATGTTCTGCAAGTTGGGGTTGTTGCAAGCAAGCCTCCCCGTCTCCGTCCCTGTTTGCAAGAAATGGGGGTGGATGCGGCCCGTAAAAGGATTGACCATGCCGCAAAGCGTATCCAAGTAGGTGTTCTTGAGCTTGCTGATCTGCCGCCATACAAGGATGTGGGGGATAATCGGATGGGCATCGGACCTCTTGGTGAGCACATCGCTTGCAGTGGAGAAACCGGTGCGGTTCTTTACCCCTGGCTCAATCTGCAAATCCGAGAAAAGCACTTGCGAAAGCTGGCTGGGGGAGTTGAGGTTGAATTGCTTTCCGGCCAGCCGGAAAATTTCGTCTTCCTCGGTCCGGATCATCGCTTCGAACTCGCCCTTCAATGCCTCAAGCCGAGAGACATCCACCCCGATTCCCTCCATCTCCATTTGGGCCAAGAGTGAGAGAAGCGGCATCTCCACCTCGTGCATCAGCACGTTCAACCCCTTTTGCTCCAGCATGGGCAAAAAGAGATGGTAAAGGCGCAGCGCAAGGTCGCTGTCCTCTCCGCTGTAGGCAGCCGCCTCTTCCAGGGGAATGTCGCTGATGTGCTTCCCCTGCGGTATGGCATCGTCATAATGGATTGTCTTGTAGTTCAGATAGCGGTCGGCAAGGTAGTCCAAGTTGAACACGTGTCCCGCGCTGTCCAGAAGCCATGCAGCCACCATCGTGTCAAAGAAAACCGGATAGGAAGGCACGCCGAAGCGTTCAAGCACCTTCTGGTCGTACTTGCAGTTCTGGCCGACAATCTTGAAGCGGGGAAGCCAACGTGAGAGCAAAGAACGCACCTCCGTCCGGTTTTTCCCTTCCACCGGCACATACCACCCCTTCTGCTCGATCCATGTGAAGGAGAAACCGAGCAAACGGGCCTGCATGTCATCAGTGCTGTCCGTCTCAGTATCGAATGCGAGAATCTGGCTTTGCGCCAGAGCTTCCCTGAAAAGAGACTCAACAAGGACTAGGTCCCGCGTCCCCACATAGACCCCTTTCCTCGCCTCTGGGGGAGAAGCAATCACGTTTTTCTCTTCTCCCATAAGAGAGTGCATCTCCTTCACGAGGCTTGGCAGTTTCATCGCATCGAACATCTTCGCCACCGCATCATAGTGGTAGGAGCCGGTGCCGAAGGATGTGTCGAAAGAGTCTATGGTGACTGCATCATGGCAAAGGGCAATGAGCTTTCGTGTCAAATCCATATGGTCCTTCGCGGCCTCAAGCTTTGCCTTCACCCCCTTGCTTACTTCGTCGAGATGGGCATAAATCCCCTCCAGCGTACCGTATTGCCCCAGCAGCTTGACAGCTCCCTTGGGACCGATGCCGTCCACCCCGGGAACGTTGTCGCTCGCATCCCCGAGAAGGCAGAGATAGTCACCAATCTGGTCGGGACGGACACCGAACTCCTCAAAGACTTCGTTGGGACCGAAAAGCCGGTAGGCGTTCGTCTTCGGCTTCGGGGGGCGCAAGGAAGAGACATGCTCGTCCACCAGCTGCAAAAGGTCCTTGTCGCCCGTGAAGATCACCACATCGACATCCCTTTGCTTCGCCTGGTCGCACAAGGAGGCAATCAAGTCGTCAGCCTCAAAGCCATCCTTGGAAAGATGGGAGACTCCCATGGCATCCAGCAGCGAACAAATGACAGGCACCTGCGCATGGAGGTCCTCAGGAGCTTTCTGCCTGTTCTGCTTGTAAGGAGCATACAGCTCATGGCGGAAGGTGGGGCCATGGCTATCCATGGCGACGGCAAGATAGTCGGGCGTGTACTCGCGAAGAATCTTGCCCAACGCCTTGAAAAAGCCGTAGACAGAGGAGACGTTCCTTCCCTCCCCGTCGCGCAGCGGGCTGTTCATCATGGCGAAATAGGAGCGGTAAATCTGGGCGTATCCATCGATAATATACAGTTTTTTCCGGGTATCCACAGCTAGACCTCCACACACAGGGTATCATACGCCGGATGGATGTGTAGCGGAAGAGAAGAGACCAGCTCCTTATGGCTCACATCATGGCAAAAATGGATCAGATAGGTCGAACTTGCGCCCAGCAAACGAGACTCCCTTACCGCTTGCGCAATGCTGAGGTGGGTGGGATGCTCCGCCTTCCTGAGCGCATCGAGCACCAACACCTTGGCATGCTCCATGAAAGGGCGTGAGGAAGGGGGAATTGCGCTGAGATCGGTTGCATAGACCAAATCGTCTATACGATAGCCGAAGATCTCCATCTTCCCATGCATAAGGGGTATCGGAGTCACCCTAAACCCGGCGATGGAGACTGCTACATACGGCTTGAGCACATGGGATACAAGATGGGGAAGCCCATCCAAAAGAGGAGCTTGGAAGGCATAGCCGAAACAACGATGCATATGCTCCACCGCCAACACGTTGCCGTACACATCCACCGGACCGTTTGCTGAGTAGGCACGCAAATCATCCATCCCGTTGAAGTGGTCGGCATGGCTGTGGGTATACAGGACTCCATCGACATGCATAATCCTGGCGCGAAGCGCTTGAAGGCGGAATTCAGGCCCGGTGTCCACGACAAGGGTTCTTCCCTCCTTCTCGAGCAGGATCGAGCTGCGCAGCCGCTTGTCATGGGGATCGGCCGAACGGCACACACCGCACGTGCACCCGGGAACAGGTATGCCATGACTTGTGCCGGTACCGAGAAACGTCAGTCTCATTCCAGCTCCTCAAGCAAAAGCCTGGCCGCTTGATGGAGAAAGGCTCCCCCTTTTTGCACACCTTGCTGGAAGGCGCTTGACACCTCCGGGCGGGAGAGCAGCTCCTTTGCCCTTTGCATCTGCCCATTCGTGTAGGAACCGCTATTCTCCATCACCTGCGCCACCTCATCTTGCAGCTGTGCGGGCGAAAGGGTGGACAAAACATCCCTCCTCTCGGCAAGGAGCGATGCCATTTCCCCCTCCAAGGTGGAACGCATGGACTTGAAGCTAATGCCCAAGTAAGTATCGCTCAAAACGGGAGCAAAAAAGAAGAGCACGAAGTAGACAACGAGGGAGATGAAAAAGGCACGCATGCAGGATGAAATGGTATGAAGCATACTGTGAGACTACCCTCCTTGCCCCGATAAGACAAGTAGGTGCGCATCACGCAAAAAAAGGATATACTTCCCCCATCAGAGGAGAAAGAGATATGGATTTATTGGATTTCCGTTTGGCCGGAGCCGAATGCAAGTTGCAAAACCCTCCCAAACAGGGCATTCCGCTCAAATTCGCCATGCACCGCAAGAGCGAGACGAACCCGCAGAAGAACGGGGATCAGATTACGAGCCTCTATTCAGTCGATTTCACTATCAGCCAGGAGCAGGACGGAAAGGCAGTGGCTTGCTTCTCGCTCCAGCTACGCTATCTGGTCTGGCTGGAGAGCAAGGATCCGATTACCGACCAGGGGCGATTCGAGGGGCAATACATCACCGACCAGCTACGTCCCGTCCTCTACGAGGAGGTCAACCACTATCTTGGCAAGGCAAGACTGCCGCTGATCACCTTTAGGAGCCTCGAGCAGCAAAGCCAGGGATAACCGCTCACGCAGACCCTCTTGCGACCAACGAAACGGGAAGCATCCTGTTTCCCGATTGCTTCTCTCCCCCTATCTCAGCCTCAAGCACCTTCAGAGCCGTAGCGGCCATCGCACCTACCGGCTGGGAGATGGTGGAAAGGGCGGGAGTAGTGAGACCGGAAGGCATCGTGTCATCAAATCCGACCACCTTCACCTTCCGGGGCACAGGAATCTGGTGCAAGAAACAATACTGGATCACCTGGGCTCCGATTACATCGCTTGTGGCAAAGATACCGTCCACATCGGGATGCTCGTAAAAGATCCGGTCGATGGTCTCTTCATAGGAATCAGAAAAGAAAGTCTCTTCATCATACGTGTAGACCCAGGGCTCAAGGGATGCGCACCGCATGACATCCTGAAATGCTTTGAGTCGGTTGTTGGCTGGCAAGTCAAGCTCAAGCGATCCCGTGATGATGGCAATATGGCGACACCCAAGGGAAATCAGGTGCTGCGTAGCAATTTTTCCTCCCCCATAGTTGTCGCACATGACGGCGGGAATTTCTTCGGAGATAACCCTTTCCAGCGTCACCGCAGGCATACCGCCCAGAGCCTCGCCCAGAGAGTCGCTGCGGGAGCTAATCACAATCCCCGCGACATTGTTCGAGCGGAGGGAATCGATATATTCCCGTTCCTTTGTGTTGTCCCTGAGGGAGTTGCATACAACAAGCCGGTAGCTCTTCCTTGCCGCTTCCCGCTCAAGCGCATCAAGAAAAGCGGCGAAGAAAGGATTGGCAATGGAGGGGACGATCACTCCAATCAGCATGGTTTGCCGCTTCACCAATGCACGGGCTATCGCGCTTGGATGGTAATCAAGCTCCTCAATCGCCTGATGGACTTTCCTGACGGTCTCTTCGCTCAGGTATCCCCTCTTGTTGAGCACCCTTGAGACCGTGTTCACCGAGAGCCCCGCCCTCAGCGCCACGTCACGGATAGTCGTCATTTGGCTTCTCCCGAGCACACTCCGCTCATGCCATGGAACTCCAATTCCCCGGTAAGCTTGGCGAGCATGGTCACCCGCCCTTCCGTGAAGGAGAGCTGGGCTTTCCAGTTCCCCTGGTTCTCTCCCAAAAATTGCACCCAGATGCGGAATGTGCCGTCTGTCATCCACCCACCGCTACAGGCAACCGGGGAAATGGAGGGACGGGAAGGAAAGGGGTGAATTATGTTGTGCCCGATACCGAAAGAGATTGCATATTGGCGGCCATCCTCCTTTTGCACCTCCAACCTTCCTTCCTCCTTTCCTATCGTGCACTTCAAGCAGGCGATTCCGATCGAATTGTTCGGGAAGCAGTACGATCCTTGGATGGTTCTTGGCTCGAGCGCGCAAACAAGGGAGGGAAGGTCCACATCTTCCAAGCTTCCCTCACTCTCCTTTAAGGGATAATCCACTGCACTCTCTGCGATGTTCCATATGGCATCCTTCAGGTATTGGTCAGCGCCGGGGATGTCGATGGTGTCCGCATTCGTCACGAACAGCATCTCTTTGTCAGGCAGCGCGATGGCAAGCTGTCCTCCCAATCCCTGCATGGACCATCCGTCATGGCTCGTCCTCCAGAAATAGTAGCCATACCCATACGAGGAGTCGAAGTAGTTGGCACTGGTGTCACATAGCGGGCTTGTCGCCTCCTTGAGATAGGAGGAGGGGATGACGCCCATACCCCCCTTCGCGATGAAAGAGAGGGTGCGCATCACATCCAGTGGCCGCATCATCATCCCGCTGCCGCCAATTGAGACGCCAACTGGATCCTTGAGGCAATAGGTTTGCCTGCTCACACCGATTCCCTCCAGGAATGCATCCAGCAGAAACTCGGAAAGGCTCTTGCCACTCAGCTTCTCGCACAGGGCGCCAAGCACATGTGGCGCGCTGGTGTCATACATGAACACGCTTCCGGGGTCATGATCCGGCTTCTCCTGAAAGAACGAGCGAACCCAGTCATGATGCCAGGTGGAGGAGTCCCGGGGAAAACTGGAGCCGAACTTGTAGGTGGTCGATGCATGGCAGCTCTCCATCATCAACATGTTCCGTATCGTCATGCGTCGGATTTGGTCGGGAACCGGTGAAGGGAGCATCTCGGGAAAGTAGTCGCAAATCGAGTCGTCAAGATTGATTTTTCCCTCCTGCAAAAGGACTCCCACACCCAATGCGACAAAGCTCTTGGTCGAAGAGTAGAGCCTATGGAGCGTAGAGCGCCCAAACGGCCTGCCATACACTTCGCAAATCAGTTTTCCATGGCGGACAACCAGGAAGCTGTGCAAGGGAATCTGCTTGTCCCCAAGTAAACGCAAAGCCTTTGCAATCACCTCTTTCCTGACTCCTTGCGACTCGGGACTTGCAAGGGGAAACTCTATTTTGCTGACCATACCCACTCCTTATAAAAGACCGGACGCAAATGCCATCCGGTCCCTTCTCTTCTCCAGTATCGCTTATTTTTGCAGGTAGTTGTTCGCTTTTGCGAATTCGTACCCCTGCGCTTCCCACGCCTTGCCGCCCATCTCGTCGAATTGCTTGATGAACTTGGCCCAGGCATCGGCAGTAAGCTCGGTGTTGCCCGAGAGGAACTGTGCAAGCGAGTGCTCGTAGAAGGACTTCAGGTCGGTGCTCGGATTCGGCATCAGCCCCTGCCCGGGAGTGGAAGTCCACTTCTTCGACTGCATCTGCACCAGCACGTCATGGGTGTTCATAGTCTTGTGCGAGGTAGGTGCCTGGTAGATGTCGCTCGGGTTCTGCTCGTCATAGTTGTAGGCAAGATTCCCCAGCTGGGTGTAGGTCTGCCCGATCGGCCCCTCGTATCCCAGATCGCCGGGGATGTTGTAGTGCAATCCGTCCTTCATCGTGTAGTTCACCCCCTCGACGCCCCATCCAAGGAGATGGTACCCCTCTCCCGTGTTGAACCATTCAAGCATCTTTGCAATCGCCTCCCCCTTGTCGGCGCTCTTGGAGCTGATGCAGAGAATCCTCTTCTGCGGCACTTCAGGCCCGATGGAGCTCTTTCCCTGCTTTCCGATGGGCGCATCGGCGATAATGAAGTCACCGTCCGGGAAGTTCGCGTCAAACGGCGCATAGTTGTTCATGGCGGAATATGCCGCATATTGCTCGCGGAAGACACCGAACTTGCCCTGCTTCCATGCCGCACGGAAATCATCCTTCTTGTACGCCATCCAGTTGGGATCCACGAGGCCGTCGGCGATGCACTTGCGCATGAAGACCATGAAGTCATAGAACTCAGGCTTATGGATCATGAGCCCGAACGAGCTCTCATGCATGTCCCAGCACCCTTCCACGCCGAACGCGCCCATGATGGGCTCGAAGCGACGACCGGGATAGCTCTCGTAGGTGTTCGTCTGGACAAAGGCGCCAAACCCATAGGTATCCTTCCTTCCGTTTCCATCCGGATCATCGAACGTGAATGCGCGCATTACCTCATACAGCTCATCCAGCGTCGTCGGCGCCTTCAGCCCGAGGTTGTCCAGCCAGTCTTTACGGATCAGAAGACCCTCGTTGCGGCTAATTGAGCTGGGAGTCGCAAAACCATAGCTTCTTCCATTCACCGTGGAGTAGGCAATCGCATCCTCATCGAATTGGTTCGCAACCCGGTTGGGCATGAACTGGTACAGATCGGTGACATCGGCAACCATGCCGTCGCGAACCAGATTGAGGAAGACCTCGCGCCCCGTGGCGAAGAAATCGGGAAGCTGGTCAGCCGCGGCCGCAGCCTGAATCTTCATATCCTGATCGGCGGGATTCGTGGGAAGCGAGTTGCAGGTAAGGTCGATGTTGAGCTGCTCGCGGATACGCTGGTACCCCGCCCAATCCTTGGGCAGCGGCCCGACCTCGCTATGGAGCGCCTGGTACCACATCTCCACCGGAATCGGTTTTGACGCACGAAAATCCTGGGAACTCTCTTTCGCACCTTGGGCGGCGAGACTTCCCACCGAGACAAGCAAAGCAGTCAGGGCAAGACAAGATTTCTTCATTTTCCTCTCCTTTTTCTCTTCATGGGCAGGCATTCCTGCCGTCACAAGTAAGTATGGGGGCGGTTTTTCAATATGTCAAACGTTTAACATAGATTTATTGCACGCTCTCTGCTACACTTGGGCCGATGGAAACACAAGAGACACCCTTCCACACAAGGCTCAGGGAGCGCCAGGAAGAACTTGCATCGCTCCTAGGTAGCCTCTACGGGCCGGATCGTGCCATTCTCACAAACCTGGTGGAAAGGATGGCCACCGCCTGGCTTAAGAGATCGCAAAACCTCAAGAAACTGGATGAGAAGCGAAAAGAGGATCCAGACTGGTTTCTCTCCCGCACCATGGTGGGAATGACCATGTACACCCACTTGTTCGCCGGAAACTTGCGGCAACTTGAGAAAAGAATCCCCTACCTTGAGGAGATAGGAATCACCTACCTCCATCTCATGCCGATCCTCAAGAAGCCACAAGGGGAAAATGACGGAGGATATGCAGTTGATGACTATGGGACGATTGACCCTGCCTTCGGCACAAACGAGGATTTCATCCATTTAACCGAAACCTTGCACCACCACGGCATAGCGCTTTGCCTTGACTTCGTGCTCAACCACACCTCCTCGACCCACGCTTGGGCGCAGAGGGCAAAACAAGGAGAAAAGAAGTATCAGCAAAGGTACCAATGCTATAGCGACCGAACCTGGCCTGACCAATACGAGAAGCATGTTCCCGAGGTCTTTCCCTCCACCGCCCCGGGCAACTTCGTCTTTTGCGGGGAGATGAAGAAATGGGTGCTCTCCTCCTTCTACCCCTTCCAGTGGGATTTGAACTACCACAATCCCGTGGTCCTCATCGAGATGGTCAGCGCCATGCTGCACCTTGCCAACATGGGCGTGGATGTCTTCCGCCTTGATGCGCTTCCCTACATATGGAAGGAGCTTGGCACCCCATCCAGGAACCTGCCCCAGGTCCACACCATCGCAAGGATTTTCCGCCTCGCAAGCGAAATTGTCTGTCCCGGCATCATCCTCAAGGGGGAGGTGGTCATGGCCCCACGCGAAATCGCCTCCTATTTCGGAACCAGGACAAAGCCCGAATGCCATCTCCTGTATGGCGTCTCGTCAATGGTGAACCTCTGGTCCTCGCTGGCAAGCCAGGATGTCCGGCTTCTGAGAAGGCAAACGGAAACCCTGCTTTCCCTTCCCCCCCATTGCAGGTTCCTCAACTACCTACGCTGCCACGACGATATCGGGTGGGGTTTGGACGAAGAAGAGGAGAGAGCCTTGCACATCGACCCAAAGAAGCACAAGATCTTCCTTTACCGCTTCTTCAAGGGTGAGTATCCGGCTAGCTACGCAAGGGGGGAGCTGTACAATTTCGACCCGCAGACGCTTGATGCCAGAAGTTGCGGAACCACCGCCAGCCTTGTCGGATTCGAAAGCGCAGAAACCAAAGAGGATAAGGAAAGAGCCTTCTTGCGATTCAAGCTGCTCTACGGCACGCTCTTCGCGCTTTCTGGAGTGCCCATGATTGCAAGTGGAGACGAAATCGGACAGCTCAACGACTACACCTTCAAACAAGATCCACTGAGAAGAGATGACAGCAGGAACGTGCACCGCATCCCCTTTGACCACAAGAAGGCAAAAAGGAGAAGCGAAGCGGGAACAGTACAAAAACGAATCTGGGACACGCTTTTGGAGCTACGAAGCGTAAGAGCTGGGCAAATCACCTTTGATGCGGACGCATACGTCTCCACCTGGGATGCCCACAACAACCATGTATTCGCCCTCAAGAGAGAGAAAAACGGGAAAACCTTGCTCTGCGTCTCAAACTTCTCCGACGAAACGGAGCATGTCTCCTTCACCTATTTCACAGGCACATACCGAGACATCTTCACTAAGAGGGAGGTGGTACCCGGATGGGGATTCGAGATGGGACCGCATGAAATCCTGTGGCTGGAGCAATAGGAAAGGCCGTTCCCTCCTTCATAGGCGGAACGGCCTTTTTCCCATTGGGTTGGATTACTCGTGCATGTCGGGGTATGCGCTCAGGATGTCCTGAACCACACGGTCCATCAGCTGATCAACATTAATCTCACCCGCAATTGCCTTTGCAAGGTTGGAGCGGATGGTGTTGCCATAGGAGGATCCGGTATGCTCGATGTTCATGATAAGGTCCTCGTTGGAGACATTGTCCGAGACCTTGATCTCCTCTTGGTAGTTGGCCAGCTCGGGGAGCTTGTACTCCACATCAATTGTCTTGAGACCGGAAAGGTAGTTCGCATCGTAGAGGTACTCCTTGTAGTTCTCCGGGGTGTAGAACCACTTGAGGAACTCGATTGCCTCCTTCTCCTTTCCTGTTCCGGAGAAGATGCTCAGCATGTTGCCGCCAAGACAGGTGCTCTTCACGCTCTCGTAGGGCATGAGCACCGGAGTCCACTCGAAATCGGTGATTCCGTTCTTGTAGTTCATGAGCGACCAGTTTCCGCCATACTGGGCGGCAAGCCTGCCGGTCTTGAAGGTGTTCTGCGCATTGTCGATACCGGTCCCCATGGTCACCGGGCTGACGCCATCCTTGTACAGGCCGAGGATGAACTCCAATCCCCTCTTGGTCTCGGGGCTGCGGAAAGTCAGGTGCTTCGAATCGGCAGGATCCACCATGCGCATGCCGAACGTGTAGAGGATGTTCATGATGCGCTGCTGCGAGAAGTCAATGCCAAATCCATATTCGATGCCGGTCTTCTTCTGGACCTCTTTCACCTTGGCAACGAACTCGTCCCACTTCCAGCGGTTCTCCTCCGATGTCGGGTAGGTGACCCCCGCCTTGTCCCAGGCGCTCTTGTTGATGACCATGCCGACGGAGGTTACATTCAAAATGGTGGCGATGAACTTTCCGCCACGCTCGCTGTAGTTCATGGCGAAATCAGCAGGCTTGAGACCCGTCTCATCCAGCGGATAGTAGAGATCGACGAACTGGTCCAGTGTCGCAGTGGTGTTCTTCACCAAGGCAGGCAGCTGTCTGGCCCTGGAGCGGTTGTTGATCTGGGTGGCAAGGTCGGAATAGGCGATTTCATTCACCGTGACCTGGATACCCTTGTCCTTGTACGCCTCGTTGAACCGTTCGGCGGCTTTCTGCATGGGCGCGCCCTCGGTCGTGTCTCCCGAAACCAGAATCTCCAGCTCGACCGGTTTCCCCGTGGCTTTCGCACCGCCCTCCGATTGTCCGGCTGCGGACAATCCCATCACTGCCAGCAAGACCATGCCGGCCATGTACATCCGTTTCATGAGTGTTTTTCTCCTTTGAATGTTTTGCTTGGTTTTCTCAACCTTTCAAACCACTTGAAATGTTGCCGTTCATGATCTTCTTGTTGAAGATGACAAAGACCACGAGCACAGGCAGCATCGTCAACACAGAGCTGCCCAGAAGCAACGACCAATCCAGTGAAACTGAATCGGAATTGCTGATTGTCCTGAGCGCAAGCTGCAAGGTGTACTTCTCTTTCGAGTAGAGGGAGATGAGCGGATGGATATAGTCGTTCCATCTCCATCGGAACGAGAAGATTGCAAGGATGGCGAGCTGGCTCTTGCACAAGGGGAACATGATGCGCGAGAAGATATACCCCTCGTTCGCACCATCAATCCGAGCCGCCTCGATGAGGTCGTCGGGAACCGTGATGAAAAACTGGCGCATCAGGAAGATGCCAGTCATGTTTCCAATGACAGGGAGAATGCATGCCCAGAGGGTATTGTACAGCCCGAGAGCGAAAATCACCGAGAACATGGGACTCATGATAATTTCAGTCGGCAGCATGGTGGTGGCAAGCAGGCAGAGGAAGAAGAAGGAGAGCCACTTCGCACGGTATTTCGCCAAGGCGAACCCGCTCATGCTGGAAAACACCAAAGTGAAGATTGTGGCGATGACGGCAACATAGATTGAGTTCATTGTATAGGTGAGAAAGTCAAAAGCAACAATCGACTTGCGGAAATTGGCCAGCGTGGCAGCACGCGGGAACAGATGAAGCGGGTAGCTGAAAAGCTCCGCCTCCGGCTTGAAGGCGCTTAGGACCAGCCAGAGCACAGGGAAAGCCCAGACAACGGCGAAAAGAAGCGCGAGAACCGACTGGAGCGTATGGATTTGCTTGCGTTTCATATCTCTTACCCCCTCTCGCTTCTTGCATTGTGTTTAGTCTGCACCCAGGAAACTATCATCAGCAGAACGAACATCGTCATGGAGACAGCGCTGGAGAAACCGACATTCATCCGGTCAAAGCCCGTCTCGTAGATGTATTGGATCATGAAAGTTGTTGCCGTACCCGGTCCACCGTTGGTAAGGGTGAGCGGCATGGCGAAGACCTTGAAGGAGTTCACGATCAGCAAAAGGACCACCATGAAGGATACCGGCTTGAGAGATGGCATCGTGATGGTGAAAAACCGTTGCACTGGGGAAGCGCCGTCAATGCGGGCAGCCTCATAGAGCTCGGTGGGAATCTGCTTCAACCCACCGATGAAAATCAGCATATTGGTGCCACAACCCGACCAGGCGCTGGCAACGATGACGGTGGCAAACGCACTGCGAGGATTGGTGAACCACTTGACTGCGGGAAAGCCCGCCTGGAGAAGCATGAAGTTGACCGCTCCGTAGGTCTCGCTGAAGAGCCACTTCCAGGTAATCCCCACCATGATGGAGGAAAGCAACGTCGGCCAGTAGACCAGGACACGAGTCATCGAGCTTCCCTTGAAAGTGTCATCACACAAGATCAATGCCAGAAGCAATGCGACAAAGTATCCGATAGGGACGTTGATGATGGTGTATTTAATGGTATTCAGCAGCACAAGGTAGTACTCGACATCCTTGAAGAGCCGCTGATAGTTCGCCAACCCAACGAAGTTCATGCGGTTCAGCCCGTTGAAATCGGTGAAGGAATACGAGACTCCCATGATGGCGGGAACAAGAAAGAATACGACAAACAGGATAATGTTGGGAGCGCAAAAGAAAAGCGCCCATCTCTGCGTATTTGCCAGTTTGGATGAACTACGTGACAACCTCATGAAACCTCCTTGTTTCCAGTCAGTTCTACAATAGGGGAGAGATGGCAAGAAAGATATATGCCTTTTTTCCCGCTTTGGTACTATTTATTGCATTTTTTGTCAAAACAACTATATATACCATATTTCTTCCACGGATAAAATTTGCAACAATTGCACAAATTTTGTCAGATTAAACAGATATATTGTATATCTTGTCATTTTGGAATTGACAGCAAGTGCAAGTTGGGTAAAAAAGGACACAAGTTATCACAAAAAGGAGCAACCATGCAGTATCGTTTTGACTTGTTCAAAGCACCGGTAATTCTTAAGAAAACAGACTCAGCTTCCTATTCCCATCCAAACGCCACCATAGACGAGGAGGGAGCTTGCACACTCACCTGCATCCAGCACACGAAGGAGGGTGACACACCCATCGAAATCCACACACGGGAATTCCAGGCGTGGTCTTCTCCTTCCCTCCAGGGGGTAACGCCGAGAGAACCTCAATCGAGCATTCTCCTCGAAACAGGAGAGGTGTATGCCGTCGCTTCCCAGCAAGGGAACATTGTGGCGACAAAGGGAGGCAGACACATCAAGCTCGAGCTGGAGACCAATCGCATCCCCTCATCCGACGGCAAGGCATGGGAGCCGTCCCTCGCCAAAGACCCCACAAGCGGTTTTATCTTCCTTTTCTACCAGAGTGCGGGATCCATCGTGATGGCGGCAACTAAGGATGGGGTGCACTACATCTCTTTCCTGAGAGATACGCCGACCTATCCGGATCACGGAGTCGTGTATGATGGGGACTACTATGATGCGCTTCCCTTCTCCTCCTACATCCATCCCATGCCGCTCCCGGAGGGATATGTCGTGGATGTGCGCACCTATGGGGCGACTCCCAACGGGCGGTTCATCTCCACGAGCGCCTTCTATGCCGCATTCGATGATGTGGTCTCCCATGGAGGAGGAACCGTGTTGGTGCAAGGCGGCATCTATTGCGTGGGAACCCTCGACATCCCCAGCGGCGTGACTTTGTTCATAGCCACCGATGCGGCCATCTCGGCAAGCAAGGACCTCACCCGCTTCCACAACATGTTTGTCGGTTGTATCGGCGCCAAGAACGTGACAATCACCGGAGGGGGAAGGATCATCGGAAACGGAGAATACTTCGTCTATCTCCCCGAGTCTGCCCCGCTGCTTGACCCGCTGAAGGTCATCAAGCTGCCTCCCGTGCTCTACGATCCCATGGGATATCCGGTGGATTCGCTGCGCTACGCCTACCGCAGGCGCATCCGCTATGCGATTGACGAATATGGAGAGGACCTCCCGCCAATAGCCCGCCCTGTCGACCACGTATGGATCCGCAAGAGCGAGCATGTGCGCATCGAGAACGTGATCATCCAAAGCGCATTCGAGTGGTCATTGAACCTGGAAGCGAGCAAGCACCTCGTCGTGAAGGATGTGGTCATCGATGACAACAGGCATGTGGCCAACACCGATGGCATCGACATCACCAGTTGCGAGCATGTCGACATCGAACATTGCTTTGTCTCCTGCGCCGACGACGGGCTTTGCCTCAAGGCGCCGAAGAAGAACAACCATGACGGCAGATTCGCAGTCCTAGACGATTACACCATGGGTCCGACAAAGCATGTCAGGATCAAGGACTGCACGGTGCTCACGGTCATGAACTCGCTCAAGTTCGGCACGGGAACGTACTATGACATTGAGGATGTCGTCGTCGAGGATTGCACCTTCATGCTTCCCGACATCTATCCCGGTTCCACCAGTGGCATCGCCATTGAATCAGCCGATGGAGGCAATGTGCGTGACATCACCATCAGGAACATCCACATGGAGAATGTGTGCTGCCCCATCTTCATCTGCCTGAACATGCGCAACTGCGACGGGTTCGAAAGCCAGGAGGCGTTCCAAAAACGCAGGCATGGCGGAACCATAGAGCATGTATTGATCGAGCATGTCGATGCCGTGGGTGCAGAAATTCCCAGCCTGATAACCGGATTCAAGCACACCGAGGAGGGCACGGAGTTCGTCAGGAAGGTCGAGGATATCACCATCAGGGATTTGCGATGCGTCTACCGCGATGACGAGGAGGATGTGCATGTGCTCCCCCAGATCCACGAGAATATCCGCGAGTACCCCGAAAGCAACGCATTCGGCGACCTACCGGCGTATGGCCTGTTTGTCCGCCATGGAAAAAAGATCACCCTTGAGGGGATTTCCGTGACGCCACGAAGCATGAATACGCGCCCCTGCATCATACAAGAGGATGTTGAAGCGTGAAAGGGTTGCAAACATGCCCGATTGGGGCGACCATAAGGGCATGTTTGAAGATGTGCATCTCTTTCAGAACCGTGTGATTTTCTCTGCGGGAGCGGAAGGCTCCCCCTTCTTCCTTACCATGAGCAGCGATGTTCGGACGAAGCAGAAGTCGATGGAGTTCCAGCATTTCCACAAGTTCTATGAGATTTACATCCTCCTTGACCATGACACGGGATACTTCGTGGAGGGGCAGTACTACTCAATCAACGAGGGAGACATCATCTTCCTCAAGCCAGGAAGGCTCCACAAGGGGACCTATGGCGAGACCACTGTGCGGAGGTTTCTCATCTCCTTCTCCCTTCCCGACATTCCACGGCTCGGCCCATTCAAGCATAAGCTTGATGCGCTCTTCAATGCGGAAGTCCCCATCTACCGTCTTCCCTTGAAGACGACCATGCGGGACTTGATGCTCATCAGGGACGCATTTCTCGAATACAACGAGCACGGGGATGCGGCCACGCCGTTTGTCATCTCCCAGTTTTTCATGTTCCTCTACAGGATTGTGGAGGACGCACCGCTGAACGAATACCAGAACCAGGAGTTCGACACGATCACCCACAAGATGTACTCGGTGGCGAACTACATCCACAAGCACTACCCCGAGCCGCTCTCCCTACAGA
>CAVESN010000012.1:0-5517 GCA_963618365.1 Bacteroides uniformis | reverse complement strand
CCCTACAGAAGCTCTCGGACCTGTTCTTCATCTCACCAAGCTACCTCTCCAGAAAATTCAAGGAGATTTCCGGCTATGGACTTGTCGAGTTCATCCAGCAGACCAGGGTGAAGAACGCAGAGGAGAAACTGCTCTCCTCTAGTGACGGAATCCAAGAGATCTCAGAGTCGTGCGGATTTGCCAGCTTCTCCCAATTCAACAGGATTTTCCGGCGCTATGCGGGGCTCTCCCCCTCCCTCTACCGGAAACAGAACAAGACGAAGACCATCGCCTTCTCATAAAGGAAAGGCAGGACTTTCGCCCTGCCTTTCCCGAATCAACGTTCAGTTATTTCACGTATTTGACCAGCGTCTTGCGCACAGCCCCCACTGCAGAGACCAGCTCGGAGAAATACGAGGATACCTTCTCGGCAAGCCCCGCTTTCTCGAGGTCTACTCCGAAGAGTGTCGCATCACTGAGAATCGGATGGAGGATTGCTTCAAACGGCCCCTTGTCTCCAAGCTTGACATCCTTGAGATATGCGCTCACCTCCTCAAGGCGGGGATCACTGGAAGGAGTGAAACTCTTTCCCTCGTCGTCAATCGCCATCAGATAGCGGCACCAACCCGCAAAGACAAGCGGGATAATCTCCAGGTCATCCAGCTTGAGGGAAGAACTTGCCTGATAGGCCTTGATGGTCTCACCGAAGCGGATGGCAAGCTTCTGGCTGGTATCGGTGGCGATACGCTGCGGGGTATCCGGCATGAACGGGTTGGGTACACGCTTCTCTACTACTTCGTCGATGAAAGCCTTCGGGTCCAGAATGCCTGGATTGGTGACCACCGGCATACCCTCCTTGTAACCAAGGATGCGGACCATCGAGGAAAGCTGGGGATCCTTCATCTCATCGGCAATCAGCGTGTAGCCAAGAAGGCATCCGTAGATGGCGAGGGCGGTATGGAGCGGGTTGAGACAGGTGCACACCTTCATCCGCTCCACCTTGTTCACCGTGTCGCGGTCGGTGAGGTAGACGCCAACCTTCTCTAGTGCGGGGAGACCGGCCGGGAACTGGTTCTCGATGACAAGGTACTGGGGTTGCTCCGCATTGACGAACGGCGCGATGTAGGTGTGCTTTTCCGTCACCACGACCTCGGTGTCCTCGAATCCGTCCGCTTCAAGCATCGCTTTGACTTTTCCGTCCGGCCTGGGGGTGATCTTGTCAATCATCGACCACGGGAAAGTGACTTCATGCTCAAGGTATTCGACAAATCCCTTCTCGCAATACCCGCCAGAGACCCACTCCTTCGCGATGGCGGTCAAAGCGCTAAAGAGCTTCTCCCCGTTGTGGGAGCAATTGTCCGTGGATACCAGGGCAAGCGGCTTTCCGCACTTCTGATAGCGTGTGTACATCAGGCTGGCAAGCTTGCTCATCATGCTTCCAAGCTCTCCATCAGGTCCGTTCTTGATATCGTTCTGCACGAACGGGAAGTAGGAGCCATCCTTTCCCTTCAGGGAATACCCCTTCTCGGTGATGGTGAAGGTGACCAGCTGGAGGCTGGGGCTGGCAAAGTACTTCTGAAAGAGCGCCCACTCCTGTGCAAAGCATTTGTCGCACCTGAGAGCCTCGGCAACCGAGGCGACCACCTCTTTCTCTATCGAGCCGTCAGCCTTGAGCGTGACAAGCAGGGAAAGATCATCGTGGGGGCGGTAGATGTCATCGATGATGGCATAGTCGAACCCCTCTCCCACAATGATGCCACGGTCAGCAAGCCCGGATTCCAGCAACCTCTGCATCAGCATGGCATGGAAGCCACGGAAGATGTTTCCCGCACCAAAATGAATCCAGATGGGGTTCTCCTTGGTCTTCGCAATCATTGCCTTTCTGTCAAACGATGGAAGCTTGTACCCTTTTTCGGTCCAAGCGCTTCTCTCTTCCAATCCCTTTGTAGTCAAATGCATCTTCATTCTCCTTATGTTCGTTTGGTATCGGTAAAATAGCGGGGATAACGTTCCATGAGAGCCACCCTCTCCTCATCCAGTTTCCGCACATGCACGCTCTCGATGCGAAGCGCCTCGTCAAGGCTCTTGGCCTCAAGCGCGGCCAAAAGTTTCTTGTGGGAATCCAGAATCCCCGAAAGCACATCCGGCTCCTCGAAGCTGAGCATGCGGATTCTTTGATAGTTTCCTGATTGGGCCTGGATGAGGTTCCAGAACCTGTCTAGTCCGCAACCGAGAAAAATCTGCTGGTGGAAGGAGTCGTCGAACTGCAGGAAGTTTGAGTACGAGCCTTGACCCGCGGCCCAGCGCTGCTCTTCGATGAGAAAGCGCATCTGGACGATTGTCCGTTCGTTCGGCTTCTTGCAGAAATGACGAACCGCCACTTGCTCCAGGGAGAGGCGTAGCAGCCTCTCCACCTCCACTTGCGAGAGGTCAATCAGGCTGACCCTCGTCCCGCTTTGCGGCCAGATATCGACCAGACCCTCCCCCTTAAGAAGCTGGAGCGCGTCCCGAACCGGGCTTTTGGAAACCAGGAGACGGTCGGCAATTTCCTGCAAGTTGAGCTCGGTGCCAGGGGCAAGCTTCAATGAAAGGATATCCTCCCTCAGCTCCTGGTAGATCTGGCCACTACGCGTAAGACTCATCGATTTCCCTTCTCGATGGCTTCCCAAAGCCCGCAGATATAGGCTGCTCCGAGCGCCCTGTCATACAAGCCGTAGCCCGGCATGCATTGCTCGCCCCAAAGGTTGCGGCCGTGATCCGGTCTGATCGGGCCATCGAAATGGATGTCATAAAGCGCCTTGCAGATTTCATACAGGTCGAACGATCCGTCGCTGGAGAGGTGGGTTGCCTCCTCGAAGACGCCGGGAGCGAAGTGATGGAGGTTGCGCACGTGTGCGAAATGGATGCGCCCCGGGAAAGCACGGATGATTCCAGGAAGGTCGTTCTTGGGATTGGTGCCAAGACTTCCGGCGCAGAATGTCAAACCATTGTAAGGCTTGTCGACCGCTTTCAAGATCTTGGCGATGGTCTCCTTGCTGCGGACAATGCGGGGAAGCCCGAACACAGGCCATGCGGGATCATCCGGATGGACCGCCATCTTGATGTCATACTTCTCACACACAGGTCCGATTGCCTTGAGGAAGTAGACCATGTTGTCGAACAACTTCTGTTCGTCCACATCCTTGTATGCCTCAAAAAGATCCAGGACATGGGACAACCTCTCCGGCTCCCATCCCGGCATGTCATGGCCCTGGGAGTTCTTGCGGATTTCGTCAGCGAACGTCTTGGGGTCCTTGCCTTCGATGTACTTCTGGTCATACGCCATGACCGTGGAACCATCGGGCCGCGGCTTGCGTAGGTCGGTGCGCGTCCAGTCGAAGACCGGCATGAAGTTGTAGCACACCACATGGATGTCCTCCTCGCCAAGCGCCTCAAGTGTCTTGATGTAGTTGTCGATGTACTTGTCGCGGGAGGGAAGACCGATTTTGATGTCGTCATGGATGTTGACGCTCTCGATGCCGTCAAGAGTCAAATCCTCCGCCTCGACCTCGCTCTTCAACGCATGGATGCGCTCCCTGCTCCACACCTCTCCCGCAGGAAGGTCATAGAGGGTGGAGATGATTCCCTTCACATAGGAAATCTGCCTGATCTGATTCAACGAAATGGTATCGGCCTTGCTGCCGTACCAACGAAATGTCATCTTCATGGTGGTACTCCTTTACAAGGATACTAGCACGCTAATATTTCAGATGCAAGAAAAGAATGCATTCACAAGAGAAAGGCTGACCCAACGAGCAATTCCGTTTCACCGGCCCTATTGATAACCACACAGAAAAAAGCCCCATCCCGAAAGGAACGAGGCTCACCAAGCTGCCAAACGAACATCACCAGTTGAACATGGCCGAAAGCCCGAACTTCCCGCTCTTCCAGCTGACATCGAACAAGTCGGCGACGTTATGCTCGTCCATTGTGAAGTCGGTTCCCACCATATAGCTCTCACCGAGGGTCACCGGCTTCAAGAGGATGTCCACGGTAAGGCGGTAGGTGAAGGGAGCAAATTTCCAGATGTCTCCACCGGAGGGATCCTTGATGAGCTTGTTGTCCGCACCAAGGACATAGTTGCTGCCGTTTCTGGAAAGCACCCGGATTCTCGGACCTACGCCAAAGCCAAGGCGGAAGGTGTCAACCATGTCGAATGCGACTCCCCCCGTCATCAGAAACGAGGTCTCGTGATAGCGCTCGCTGTTCTCGTTCTCAATCTCGGCATTCGTCTTCCCGTTGTAGGTAAACAAGGCGGTTCCCTCCAGAACCAATGCCTTGACACGGGCATCGAGACCGAAGTTGTAGTTGCCAATGTCCAGAAACCCGTCACTGTCATCCTGGATGTGGTCCGCATCCACATTGTACAGAACCGCAGCGCCAATCTGAAAATCCACAATCTCTGCGAAAACAGAAGATGAGACCAGCACCAGAACCAGCAGAAGTGAAACCATCCGTTTCATTTTCTCTTTCCTCCCAAATCAAAGAAATAAAGGCAGGAGACGCCAAGGCGGCCGGTCTCCCAATCACAAGAAAACAAGTCGACAACCCGCTCCCAGCGCTCGAAGCGGTAATCGGTGTCCACTTGATAGAAACACCCGAGCGCCACGTTCGAGGCAAGCAGATAGTCCACGGTCAACCGGTAGGCCACCGGAGAGTTGGCAAAACAATCCAAGTCATCAACCTGGACAACAGGGTTTTTGTCGGTATCCAAATAATATTTGCTCGAATCATCTCCATCCTTCAAAATCCAACGGAAACGGGGTCCGATTTCAAGGCCTACTCGAAGCTTTCTCGCATCGCGGTTGCAAAGACCAATGCCGAGGAAGGTGGAATACTCGTTATACCCATCGGAAAGCCTGGTGTAGTCGGCGACCAGGGCGAAGTCGAACCACATGACTCTCGCACGGGCCTCAAGCGCCGGATGGAGATTTGTTGCCGCATTCTCCTCAAGCGGAATGGAGAGGGAGACGCTCCCGCCAAGTCCGAGAGCCACATACGGAGGCTCCTCTTCCAAGGCGAAGATGGATGCAATACCAAACAAGGCAATTGCGGCGAGGGTCATCATTCGTTTCCACATGGCTAAACTCCCTTAACGTGACACACTATAAAGCATTCTCCATGGTATTGGCAAATAACAAATAAGATGCAAGCACAATACCGCTCCACATAGTCCCATGTTCTTCAATAAAGTTGCAACCATATCACTTCGGATCCAGGATGACGGGAAGGAAAAGGCGGAACCCCATTTGGGGACAAGAAGCCTGAAATTCCATCAAGGGAGGAATCTCTTGAGACTTGTTTGAAGGCGACCAATCAGGCTTCGAAGAAAACATCCAAGCAACTTGTCTTGCACAAGACAAATAGAGCCACGTGTCTACTTTTGAAAAAGAAAAGAGAGAAAAACGGACAGTTTGTAAACTTCTGGAAATATGAAAATAAAAAGAGGCTTGAGGCATAGTTGTGGGTAAGTTGGACAGTAGGGGTATGGGAAAGCAG
>CAVESN010000011.1:22638-30488 GCA_963618365.1 Bacteroides uniformis | reverse complement strand
CAGCAGCAATGCGGTGCTCAACACAATAGCTTTCTTCATACGTAAATCTCCATTTTTGCGTGAGAATTAATTTTAAATTCAGTATGGATAGCATACGTGGAAGAATGATGAATTAAACATGAGGAAACCATGAATTAGTGTGTTTGTTTTATGTGAATTTAATGTTTGTTTATCGTTTCAATGGAAATTTTATTTATCAAATGTTCTGTTTTGCCGTTTTTATTTCCTTTGTGAAGGAATGCCTGACACACTTTTCCTTTTTGTCAGTCTTTCTGATTTCTTAAGATTTCTTTGATTCCGCTCAAATTTTTGAGGTGTGGGTGCCAGTCGTGCATATTTATACACTTCTCCATGCAAGGGAGGCAAGTACATGTTCTCCTGCCTGCTCAAGGTATGCCTCCCCATGGTGCAGATGCATAATCTCCCCCACAATGGGGAGCCCAAGTCCGTTCCCTTTCCCTGTGCCCGTTCTGCTCTTGTCACCCTTGACCCAAGGCTCAAAGAAATCCACTCCCTCTGCAATCTTTCCTTCGTTCATGACAGTGATGCTTCCCGGCTTAACAGTGACGGCAATCTCACCCTTTGTCGATTGTGATGCATTCTTAATCAGTTCCTTGAGCCCTTCTTCAAGCATTTCCCTGTCTCCCACAAGGATTTCTCCTTTCAGGGTGAAGAGAGTCCTCTCCCGTATGGAGGCGGGAAGAGCTAGTTGCACTTCTTCCACGAAAGAACGGATGGGGAACTGATTCCATACTATGGTGTTTTGGGGATTGAGCAGGTTGGCATAGTATGCCATCCGGCTTGTCTTGTCAGCGAGGTCATCCACTTCCCCTTGCATCTTTTTAATTGCCTCAAGCGTTATGGGAAAGACCCCCTCCGCCATTCCATCCAGTGCAAGCTTCAGACTGGTGACCGGGGTTGCCAGATCATGGCTGATCGAGTTGAGCCATTCCCTGCGGGAGTGGTCGCTTTGCTCAAGCTGCCTGTCGAGGTCCCTAATTGATTGGGCGATTGAGAGGTTTTCGATGACGGAAGTCTTGGGAAGCATGACCCCGTGCTTTCCATGGGAGATTGCTTCCAAGGCATCTCGGACCTCCACCGTGTAAGCCTGTATCCGTTTGCTCACTCCCAGGGAGAGCAGCAACGCAAATATTGCCGCGATTGCCATGGACCAAACCAATGGCCGCATGATTCCTTTGAGAAGGGAGACGATGGGGCGGTACCCCATGGGGGAGAAGGTAAGGATGTCGAGCGA
The DNA here is from genome assembly GCA_963618365.1 of Bacteroides uniformis. GTDB lineage: Bacteria > Spirochaetota > Spirochaetia > Sphaerochaetales > Sphaerochaetaceae > RUG023. The sequence goes on along the minus strand of CAVESN010000011.1, from coordinate 29,233 downwards.
ACCCACCTTGGTTCCGTTGACAACCACTTCAATGGTACCTGCGATAGTGCCTCCCTCCTGAGTGGAAGGAAGTAAGAGATTCCGCTTTTCCCTTGGCTGACGCTCCACCTGGGTGGTGTGCTTTAGGTTGATGCCATCAAAAGTCTGGGTGATAAAGATGGTGGCTACGGGTGCTTTGATTCGGGCTTCCTGGAAAGGTGCGCCCCCCATCACCTTCAGTCTAGCCTCCCTTCCTTGCGGCTTGCCATAGGCAATCTTCAGATTCCCTTCCGGGTCCCGGAGCAAAAGAGAGCTGACCCTGTCGTCGGCGGCTCCCAGGAGGGGCACCTCAAGCCGTTCGTTGGAGAAGATACCATAGGAAGCATACGTATCCAATTCAAAGGAGAAGGCATCAACATACTCCTCGAAAATCTCCTCCCTCCACCGCATCGCCTGGATAAAGCCGCTTCCGGCAAAAGCAAAGGCGAGCAAGCCCATGATGAGGGCGATGACAAGGACGAAGCAGGAAAAGATCCGGACGAAAAGCTTGTGCATCTTACGGGCGGTGTCCGGAAAAACGGTAACCGTAGCCACGCACCGTCTCAATCCACGGTCCCTCGCCAAGCTTTGAGCGGATGTTCTTGATATGGGTGTCGACGATACGGTCATAGGAGTCAAGCGAGTAGTCGAAGCAGCTCTCCAGAATCTGGCTTCGGGCTACCAGGTCGGGCGCATGATAGATGAGGAACGCAAGAATCCGCCACTCGGCGCTGGTAAGCACCACGCTCCTACCGTCAACCTCAAGCCTATGGTCTTTCTCGTCCCACTCCATCGCATGCTCCTGGATGACGAAGTGGCCGTCCTTCTTCTCCACGGTCGGTCTCACATCCCCACCCACTTTTCTTCGCAGGACAGCCTTTACCCGCATGACCAGCTCCTTCGGGGAGAATGGCTTGGTGATGTAGTCATCAGCGCCAAGCTCAAAGCCGAGGATCTTGTCACTCTCCTCCACCCTGGCGGTCATGAAAATCACCGGCACTTCCGCATTCTTGTGCAGGTCCTTCACGAAGAGAAAGCCATCCCCGTCAGGCAGCATCACATCCTGTATGAGCAAGTCAGGAGTCTTCTTCCTGATCGCCTCCCGTTCGGAGGCAATGGTTGAATAACCTTCCACCAGGTAGCCGGAGAGCAGGAGGTACTGCTTCACGCTCTCACGGATCATGTCATGGTCCTCGACAATGTAGATCAGCTTCTTCTCATCAGCCATGATGCTTCTCCTCCGCAACTATTTCCTTTCCCAAACTTACCGATCCCATTCCCTGGCCGCTGAAGCGGTACCCGTATCCGCGAACCGTCTCAATCCATTGGGAACCAAGAGCACCAATCTTCAACCGGATATTCTTCACATGGGTGTCGACGATACGGTCGGAAATATCGAAGCTGTAGTCAAAGCACTGCTCCAAAATCTGGCCGCGGGTAATCAGGTTCCCCGAATTGGCCACCAAGTAGCTCATGATCCGCCACTCGGCCGCAGTAAGGGGAATGACAGAACCGTCGATGGAGAACTGGTGGCTTGTCTTATCCATGGTCAGCACCGAGTTGTCCAGCCTCCACTGGGACCCTTCGCTGGAACCTTTCTGGAGCCGCTCGATGCGGCGGAACAACGCCTCGATGCGAAGCTCCAGTTCCTTGGAGGAGTATGGCTTGCACACATAATCGTCACATCCGAGCTCGAATCCGAGAATCCGGTCGCTCTCCCGAACGCGGTCGGTGACGAAGAAGACAGGAAAGCCATAGTTCTGCTTGAGCTTCTTCACGAAGCTGAACCCGTCCCCTCCGTCAGGATAGGTGACATCCAACAGCAGCAAGTCGGGGATCTTCTTGGAGATGGTACCCTGCAGGACATGCAGCTCAGAAAATGCCTCAACCTCGAACTCGTACATCTCCAGGAACCTCTTCAGGTCCTCCCGCATCGTCGTATCCGCATCGCACAGATAGATGAGTCTCATAAAGTTACTTTTGGGCCTTTCCATCATTCTCACAAGGGGAAGGCTTTATTCTCCATCTTTTCCATCAATACTAACACTTATTCTCCACACAAACAACACAATACTCCCTCTCGCTTGCAACACTTCGTTTGCCCATCCATACTTGCCCTATGCACAAAAGCACCTGGATCCTCGATACGCTCTCCATTTTGCTCTCCCTTGGCGTCATCATCCTCCTCTCCATGCTTCTCCCCCAAGGAGGGGGTGAGACCGTGTACATCCAAAGCAGGGAAGGGGAAGCGAAATACCCCCTCTCACAAGATCGGGAAATTTATGTGTCTGGCCCACTGGGGGAGAGTCTCATCCGCATCAAGGACCACAAGGTGGTTTTCCTCTCCAGCCCCTGCCAGGGGCAGGATTGCGTACGCCATGCTCCGCTTGGGAAGGGAGGAAGCTTTTGCGCATGCCTCCCCAATGAAGTGCTCGTGACCATAGAAGGGAAAGAGGAGGTGGATGATGTTACGACGTGAGAGCGAGATCTGCTCGGTCGCCAGTCTCTGCCTTCTTTTCAGCATGGCGGAGTACCTTATTCCCAAACCTCTTCCCTTCTGCAAGCTGGGGCTTGCCAACCTCCCCCTGCTCCTGATTCTTTCCACATGGGATTGGAAAAGCTACCTGCTGGTTGTCCTTCTGAAAGGTATTGGTTCGCTGTGCGTAGGTGGTACGCTCTTCAGTCCGATTGCCCTCATCTCCCTTTGCGGAGGGTTTGCCAGCGCAGTGATGATGAAAGGAATTGGTTCTCTGGCTAGAGGGCACATCTCGCTCTTGGGCATTTCCGTCCTGGGTGCCCTATCCTCAAACCTTGCCCAGATAGGAACAGCCTCCTTATTGGTATACGGAACCTCCATCTGGCTTGTAGCACCACTACTGTGTGCAATAGGATTTGCCAGTTCCCTTATCCTCGCAATTCTCGCAAACAGCTGCCATTCCCATGGGCTCTTCCCCTCAGAAAGGGCTCTTCCCTCCCTTCCCGACAAGAAAGGGCATCCCCTTCCCTTTTTCCTGCTGCTTGCCACATTGCTTCTCCTTCTCTTCGAGAAAGAGCCCAAGAAGCTCGCCTCTGTTTGGCTACTCCTTCTTATGGCGCAAAAGGCGGCAGGAAAACGTATACGGCTTGCCTACCCCCTCATGCTGCTCTGCTCGCTACTCTTTCTCTCCCTCTTTACCCCGACAGGAACCATCCTCTGGAGCTGGGGCCCTTTCAGCTTGGGGACACTCTCCCTCTACTCCTCCCTGCAAAAGGGGCTACGCCTGATTTGCATGGTGACACTCAGCCAAAGCCTCGTGGTGCTCCTTCCTCCCCTTCATCTGGGATTCTTCCGGATGCTTTCCCTGACGCTTTCTCTCCTGGGAACCTACGAGGTTCCCCACAAAGGGATGAAGGTAAAGGAGATTGTCTCCTCCCTCTTCTCACCCCGGGAAAAAGAAAAAGTGAATTTTTCCCCTTCCCATCCCAAGCTCATCTCCCTTTTTGCCATTCTCTCCCTCTGCGTGTTGGCTTTGTGAAGAAACCGGGGCAACGCTCTATCTCCTCTTTGCCTCCTCTCTAGAAAAGGGGAAGAGGTACCATGTGCTGAGGGAAACAACATCGGAAGACTGGTTTCTGTAGCCGATTGAGTTTGCCGAATCGGTTTGCTATAACCATGACATGAACATCACCCTCATCTGCACCGATATCGATGGAACATTGATTGGGGAAAACCGCACCGGGATTCCCCAAATCAACAAGGAGATGCTGCGGAAAGCCATCTCCCTTGGCATTCCTGTGGCTCTTGTCAGCGGGAGGGGACCGGACGGCATCCGCCCGATACAAAGTTCATGCGGGATAGAGGGACCCATGGGCTGCTTCAGCGGCGCGCTCGTGCTTGACGAGAAAGGGAACAAGCTCTTCGGCCATCCTGTAGAGAAGCAATTGGCGCTTCAGGTTCTCTCGGAGATCCGGAAGTTCCCCGGCGTCTCGATCTTCCAATTCGGAGAGGAAGCCTGGTACAAGGAGAAGCAAGGCAAATGGGAAAACTTTGAGGAGAAGGTGTCCTGCAAGGGAAGACTCTTCCCTTCCATTGAAGATGCCATCCTGAGCCCCTCCACCACCGTCTACAAGCTGCTTGCCATTCAAGAAAAAAAGGAATTGATGGAAAAAATGCAAAAGAGGCTCATCTCCCTCTTCGGGAATGTGCTCGACATCATGCTCTCATCCCCCTTCTACCTGGAAATCCAGACAAAGGGAATCGGCAAGGGAAAAGCGGTCAAAGTCCTTGCCGAACACTACCACACCGAGGTGGCATCCACAGTGGTCTTCGGGGACTACTTCAATGACATCGACATGTTTCACACCGCAGGCACGAGCGTCGCCATGAAAAACGCACCCCTTGAAGTGCAGAGAGAGGCGACACTTGTCACCGGCCTTGCCTCGGAAGGAGGACTCGGCAACCTGCTTCGCCTCTGGCTACAATAGGAAAGGCCCGGGAACCCGGGCCTTGTCCGTACTCGCCACTCTTTTTGCTACAGGGCAACCCTCTGCTGGTTTTTCCTCAAGAGCGCTTCAAGCGTCGCGGCGGGATCCTTGAACCTCTGAAGCATGATCATTGCCGCAATCACATAGGGCTTGTAGGAAGCCTCCTTGTACAGCGGAGTCAGGTAGCGGTTGAAGACGGAGGCCTCGACCTCTCCCTCCTTGCAGGAGACGCCGGTTATGTCGGCAGGAAGGCAATGGAGGTAAAGCGCCTTGCCATCCTTCGTGCTTTTCATAAGGCTCTCGGTGCATGTCCAGTTCTTGAACTTGGCGTTGTTGCTAAGGCATCGCGCCTCAAGGTCGGATAGAGCTTTCTGGTCTCCCGTCTCGACAATCTTGGTCCTCTCCTGCATCACCGCAAAAGGAGCCCATGACTTCGGATAGACGATGTCGGCATCCTTGAATGCCTCCTCCATCGTGCTCACCTTCTTGAAGGAACCGCCATACTTCTTCGCATTCTCACAGGCCACCTTCTCGCACTCCGGCATCACGTCATACCCCTGTGGATGGGCAAGTACGACATCCATGCCGAAGCGGGTAAAGAGCCCGATAACACCTTGGGGCACCGAAAGAGGCTTACCATAGGAGGGGCTGTAGGCCCATGTCATGGCGACCTTCTTCCCTTTGAGGTTCTTCTCGCCGCCGAAGTAGTTGATGACACTCATGATGTCGGCCATGCTCTGAGTGGGATGGTCGACGTCGCATTGCAGGTTGACGATGGTCGGCCGCTGCTCGAGCACTCCGTCTCGGTATCCTTCCTCGACCGCATCGGCGACTGTCTTCTGGTAGGCATGCCCCTTGCCGATATACATATCATCCCTGATTCCGATCACGTCAGCCATGAAAGAGACCATGTTGGCAGTCTCGCGCACTGTCTCGCCATGGGCGATCTGACTCTTCTTCTCATCCAGGTCCTGAACTGTCAAACCCAGCAAGTTGCATGCGCTTGCGAAGCTGAAGCGGGTGCGGGTGGAGTTGTCGCGGAAGACGCTGATGCCAAGTCCGCTGTCGAAGACTCTCGAGGAGATGTTCTTCTCGCGCATGGCCCTCAGGATATTGGCAACCTGAAAAACCGCATGGATCTCATCATCCGTCTTGTCCCAAGTCCAAAAGAAATCCTTGAGGTACATGTTCCTGGTATCCAAACCTCTCAAGGCTCCAAGCATCTGCTCGATGGTGCAACTCTCTTTCATGTGCGTTCCTCCCGCTGACGCCCAAATCGTAGCATGGGCAGGCCAGTCTGTACAGTATTGTTGTTGCATCCTGTTGCAACCATCATTTGATCCTCCCCAGCTCCCGAAGGATCTTCTCGGGAGTGAAAGGCCAGGAGCGGATCCAGACTCCGCATGCGTCATGGATGGCAATCCCTATTGCAGGGGCAGCACCGTTGGTGGCAATCTCGCTGATTGACTTGGCGCCGAACGGCCCGTAGGCATCGTGCACATCCAGCATGATGCACCGAAAATCCTCCGGCGCCTCCCAGATCATCGGAACTCCATAGTCGGTCATGTTGGCGTTGAGGCACCTCCCCTTCCCATCCAGCTTCATCTCCTCGTAGAGCGAATGTCCGATTGACTTCATCACAGCGCCGAACATCTGCCCACGGGCAAGCTCCGGATTGATCGGAGTCCCCGCATCCTGGATGGCGTAGAACTTCTGCACCTTCACCTCTCCTGTCTTCACGTTGACGGCGACCTGGGCGAAATGGGCGCCATAGGGAACCGCGCTTGCCTTGGTGGTGAAGCTTCCCTTTCCCATCAGCTGCCCGCTTCCCGTCCCGCTTAGCGCATCATGGCTGAGCTTGGCGTAGGAGATGGATTTCCCCGTCTTTCTGGAAAAAACCTCACCCGGAAAGCGGAGATCCAGATCCTCAACCTTCTCTCCCATCTGCCCTGCGGCCTCATTGAGGATCGCCCTCTTCAAATCCTTGGCGGCGGCAAGAGAGGCATTGCCGCTGAAGAAGGTGCCGCTGGAGGCATAGGCTCCCGTATCGAAGGTGCAGCTGTCGGTATCCCCGCTGGTGACAGTCACCTTCTCAAGCGGCACGTGGACGGTC
>CAVESN010000011.1:0-22628 GCA_963618365.1 Bacteroides uniformis | reverse complement strand
TCATCACCTTGGCGCTGATGGTGTCAAGCCCGGTCCCCAAGTCGGCACCACCGCTGAAAATCTCAAACGTGCCATCAGTAAGCAGTTTTGCCCATGCGTTCGCCTGGTCGAGTCCCGGAAGACCACTTCCCTGCTGGATCATGGCAAATCCCTTGCCCACTTTCCAGTCGGAATCCTCCATCGTCTCCTTCTTGCCCCAATCAATCATCCTGGCGCCAAGGTCAAGAGCCTCCCCAAGTCCGCAGGAACCGACAGGCACGACATTGCCCTCCCTTCCCTCTCCGAGCCCCTTGAGGATCTCCAGCATGTACCCCTCTTCCACATGGTTCTTCTTCGCCATCTCCAGAAAGTCCACGCCCAGCTTCGAGGCAAGCTTTGCCATGCACATCATTAGCCCGTAGGTCCCTTTCGGAGAACCGTATCCCTGATAGGCACCGGTGGGAGGGATGTTGGTGTAGTAGGTGACCACATCGAACTTCATGTTGTCCACCTTTAGAAGGGGGAGCGTCTTGGAGCACGAGTTCATCGGCACGGTGAGCGCATGGTTGCCATAAGGACCGGTGTTGGCCCTGACGTCCATCCAGACGGCAGTGATCGTTCCATCCTTTTTCGCCCCCATCTTCACATGGACCCGCATGGGATGGCGGGTCGAGCAGTTGGTGAACTCGTCATGACGCGTATGCTGGTAGAAAATCGGCTTTCCGGTAATCCATGTGGCATACCCCACAAGGTCCTCGATCAGGATATCCTGCTTCGAGCCATAGCCACCACCGACATGCTCCTTAATCACATGGATCTTGTTCTCATCAAGCCCCGTGACCCATGCGACAATCCGCCGCACATGATAAGGGACCTGGGTGGAGGCATGAATCTCAAGCCTTCCATTGTTGACCAGCGCATAGCAGGTGTGGGGCTCAAGCGGAGTACATTGCACCTGGCTTGTCTGGTAGGTCTCCTCCACCACGCAATCCGCCTCGGCAAACCCCTTCTCCACATCCCCGATTGCGCCATGGGCCTGGCAGGCGATATTGTGGCGGATATCCCCATGAAGAGGGAATTGATAGATGACATTCCCGTCCTTCGGATCTGCGCTCCTGTTGTACTCGGTAAGATTTGCGGGAGCACCTGAGCGATACTCGACAATCCCGTTGTGGACAAGCGGCGCACCTTCTGCCATCGCCTCCTCCACCGTGAAGACAGGTTTGAGGACTTGGTACTCAACCTTAATCAACTGTGCCGCCTTTTTGGCAGTCTCCATATCCCTGGCAACCACCGCGGCGACCCGGTCTCCGACAAACCGCACATGCCAGTTGAAAAGGCGCCTGTCATGAGGGCTTGGCTCAGGATTTCCCTGCCCCGCCTGCATGTAGTAGACATCCGGGCAGTTGGCCGCAGTGATAATGGCAGCCACCCCGGGGACCTCTTGCGCCTTGGAGATGTCAATCGACTTGATCATGGCGGAGGCATAGGGACTGGGAAGCACATAGAGGCTCCATGGCTTCTCCCCTCCCACGCGGTCCTCGACAAAGGAGCGCTCTCCTGCAACCAGCTGCGGCCCGTCAATCTTTCCCATCGGCTTGCCGATGAAATGCAAATCCTTCCGATAGCTGGGGGCTGTCTCCTCCTGGTAGGAGCCCTTGTCACGCAGCTGCACGGCAAGGCGCACCGCCTCATAGTAGGGCTCATACCCCGCATCACGGATGAAAATGCCACTGAGGGCATCGCGCACCTGGTTACGGGTAGGATGGGGATGATGTTCCAAAAGCCAGGTTATCAGCAAGGCGGCAGCAGGCGCATTGTAGGCGCTCTGGACGACTCCCGCATCAATCATCGCCTTCTGCACATAGGAGAGATGGCGGCTGTCACCAAGGCTGTCGGGAGTGCGGATGACTTTGCCATCAGCCTGCATGGCCAGCATCAGGTTGCTGTATACCGGCTTCTCGTCCAAAAGGACCGTATCGCTCCCACAAAAACCCTCCCTGTCGTCGCTGGATCGCACACACACATGCCCGAGCCTGACAAGAAGCTCCCTGAGCGTCTCCCCCTGGGAGACACCGAGGGTCATCTTCTGACCGTTTACCGTAAGCGTGATACGTTTCATTCGCAATTTCTCCCCATCCTCTCCCACAAGGACCATAGTCCCTCTTCAACGAGGTAGCGCTTATAGGCCTCGCTCCCTGTCACATCACTCTCCGCCCTGATTTCTCCAGAAAGCTCCTCATGGAAATCGTTGCGGGAACCCCCTTTTTCAAGCACCTTCCTGCTCTTTTCAAGCGTCTGGATCCCGCTTCCGTGGATTGCGGCAGCCATGCGCAGCTTGCCATCCCCCCCTCCCAGGGAAAGTGTCACCGCGGCATGCCCCTCCCAAGGGGATGAGAACCGCTTGGAAAGCACCTTACGCGTGGGATTGAGGCACAGTGAGAGTAGCAGCTTCTCCTCCCAGAGATGTGGCCCGGCCAAATAGGTGTCCATGTCGATGCAATGCGGGATCTCCCCCTCTTCAGAAAAGAGCAGCTGGGCATCATATGCGGCCAACGTGGGAATCAGGTACGAACAGGAGCTAAGGCACATCACATTTCCCCCGATGGTGGCCATGTTCCGCTTGGGAAGGGATCCCATGAACATGAGCGCTTCCTTCAGGGAATCGGGAATCAGATCGCTCTCCAAGGCCTGGGTGAATGTCACCATGCTGCCAATGGAAATCTGATCTCCCTTCTGGGAAGGGGAGATGAAGGAGAGTTCCGCATCCTCTAGGTCAATCAGCTTGTCGCTTTTTTTTAGTGAGCCCAAGCGAAGCAAGTCGGTTCCCCCCGCAAGATAGAGGCTCCCTTTCCTTTGCCCTTTCAGTGCCTTCGCGGCACTGACACTCTTCGGTCTCCAATATCCACCTGCCATATCGCACTCCTTTTACTTTTGCAAAGCAATCACTTTTCCCTCGGGGCGTTTTTTCGCCTCCGTCAGAAAATAGGAGAGCATGTTGCGTGTCACCTTTCTACGGTACTCTGGCATCGCATGGGGGCTGATTACCGTGTCATACGCATCCAGGAAAGAGGGAAGCAGATTATCGATGTCCTCGAGAGAAGATCCGATAAGCATCTCTTCCACTCTCCTGGAGCGGGCCACTTTCGGACCTGCGGCCCCGCTGCTGGCACGGAAGTCGACAATCGTTCCCTTCTCGTCAAGGGTCAAAGCGGAAGAGAGGCTCAGCTTGCTGATCGCATTGGCCCTACGGGTCCCCACCTTGCGGTACCACACATAGGTGAAATCGTGGGGAGGGATGATTATGCGGGTGACAAGCTCATCCTCAGAAAGATGGTTCTTCTTGGCGGCGATGATGAAATCATCAACCAGCATCCTTCTCTTCCCTTCCACGCTTTGCATCTCCACTTCGGCATCCAGCAGGATCAACGTGGCGGGCAAATCCCCCTTGGGGGAAGAGTTGGCGACATTGCCCCCGATGGTGGCCTGGTTGCGGAGGCTGATGGCACCCATGCGGCTTGCTGCCTGCCTGACATGCCAGGGAACCAGGCTGCATGAAGCGATCTCAGAACTTGTCATCAACGCGCCAATGGTGACATTTCCCCTCTCGTCACATGTGATGCCCCTCAGCTCATCAAGATGGGCGAGTAATAGCACCGGAAAAGGAAAGCGGGGTGTAGCCCCCTCGCCACGGCGGTACTGGACCATCAAGTCAGTCCCTCCCGCAAGCGGCCTCGCATGGGTCTCATGACGGATGGCAAGAGCTTCCTCTAACGTGGTCGGGATGTATGCAGTGTTCATTTCCATAAGCCATCTCCCCGTGACGCCGCAAGCAGAATCGACTCGACAATCAAGTCATACCCGGTACACCGGCAGAGGTTCCCGCTGATGCCCAGGCGCACCTCATCCTCCGTGGGATGGGGATTGTTGCGAAGCAGGTAGTCCGCGGCCATCATCATGCCGGGGATGCAGAACCCGCATTGCACCGCTCCTCCATCGGCGAACGCCTCTGCAAGGCATTTGCCCCTCTCGGTCTCCCGAAGCCCCTCGATGGTGACAATCTCACTCCCGCCACAAGAGCCTATCGGGACGATGCAGCTGGTCACCAACAGCCCGTTCTTAAAGACCGAGCAGGCGCCGCACTCACCCTCCGCGCACCCTTCCTTGACTCCCGTAAGACGAAAATCATCGCGCAGCACATCCAACAGCCGCTTCATCGGATCACAGGTGACACTCACCCTCTTTCCGTTCAAAATGAATTCAATCCTGCTTTCCATTGATCAACCTCTCAATCGTCTCCGGCAAAATGGGAATCTCGGTAACAGGGCGGTCGATCGCCTTGCTAACCGCCTCGGCAAACGCGGCATCCGCACCGTTGAACATCAGCTCTCCCGCACCCTTTGCGCCATAGGGGCCATAGGGGTACGGATTATCCACCAAAAAGGTCTCCATCATCGGGAAATCCATGCTGCAGGGGATGATATAGTCGGCAAGGGACCTCTGGCGGAACTTGCCACCCTTGTTCTCCATCACCTCCATGGCAGCATAGCCAAGCGACTGCAGGACTCCCCCGTTCGCCTGCCCGCGGAGAATCAGCCTGTCGATCGGATGACCCACATCATGGCTCACCCACACGCCGAGGGTCGTCACCTCATAGGTAAGCGGATCGACCTCCACCTCGACCACCGCCGCTCCCCATCCGTAGGCAATATAGGCGTCCCCCTTCCAGTTTTCCTGGTCCCAGGGATACCCTTCGGGATGCTTGTACTCGACATGGATGGTGAAATCATCCTCCTTGTCGTAGCGGCATTTCATCTGCTCGCACGCCTCCTGGATGAGCTTTCCCGCTATCTGCGTCGACCGGCTTGCCGCCGTCGGGCCGGAATCCTGCACCCTGTCGGTGTCGATGTTGTCGAAGATGACCTTCTCGAAGGGGATGCCGAGCGCATGGGATGCAATCTTGCGGGCGGCAGTATGGAATCCCTGACCCATCTCCGTCTGTCCGCAAAGGATCTCCACCGTGCCGTCACTCCTCTTGTGCAAGTCGCACTTCGCTTTGATCAGCACCTGCTCGCCGTTGCCGGTGAAAGCGCCTCCATGGTTGTAGAGGGAGAGCCCGATACCCCGCATGCTCCCCTTCTTGTACTCCCTTGCCTTGCGCTCATAGTCGCTCGCCTCGGTAATCTGCCTTACCATCTCCGGCAGCATCACCTCCTCGTTGATGTGCCCCTCAGTGCTGGTCACATCCCCCTTTCTGATCATGTATTTCCTCTTGAATGCAAGCGGCTCCTCTCCCAGAAGATTGGCCAGGTGGCACATATGGCGCTCGATGGCGAAAATGGTCTGGGGCGCCCCGAAGCCACGAAACGCGTCGCTGGGGAAGGTGTTGGTCGCAACTCCCCGGCCTCGGATCCGTGAAGAGGGGATGCGGTAGCACCCGGTGGCATGGAAGACACCCCTCTGCAGCACGACAAACGAAGAGGAAAGGTATCCTCCCACGTTGTAGACCACGTCGATATCCATGCCGAGGATCTCGCCATTCTTGCCAAGGGCGGTCTTGATGGTGGTGCGTGAGGGATGGCGCTTGACAGTAAACGCAGTCTCCTCCTTGCGGTCGAAGATCAGGACAACCGGTTTTCCCAGCTTGTGGCAGGCGACCAGACAAGGACCTGCCAACACGTCCGGAAAGTTCTCCTTCGCACCGAAGGCGCCACCTGTCATCGTCTGACGGACATCGATATCCTCGGGAGCAAGGTTCAAGAGGGAAGCGACAGCCTTGCGGATGTAAAACGGACATTGGCTGGAGGCGTAGATCATGTAGCGCCCGTTCTCCTTAAGGGCGCACACGCTTTGCGGCTCAAGGTTCACGTGCTCCTGAAACCCTGTGCGGTAGGTCTCCTCGAAGACCCGCTCCGCCTTTGCGAAGACCTTGTCGATATCCTCCCCCGCATGGGTCACCATCTCGCAGAAGATGTTGTTCTCTCCCACGAAGGGACCACCCTTGCACTCCAATCCCTCCTCGATGGTGATGGCGGGAGTCTCCTCCTCGTAGTCGATCTTGACCTGGGCGAGCAGGTCGTCCAGCATCTCCTTGTCGGGACCACAAAGAAGACCTATGGTCTCCCCCACATAGCGCACCTCATGCTCGGAAAAGCATTTCCAATCCTTCTGAATCATCCACAGCTCGTTCTTGCCGGGAATATCCTTGTAGGAGACAAAGTCATACCCCTCGGGAAGAGGAGGAAGGTGGATCTCCAGGATTTTTCCCCGGGCGATGGTCGAGCGGACCATGCGGGCATACAAGGCGCCGGGGAAAAGCATGTCGGCAAGATACACCTGCCTCCCCGTGCACTTGTCAATCGCATCATACCTGCGTACAGGATCGGAAATGTCCTTCATCACGAAGAGCCTCCATTATCTGTTTCTGCGAACAATCGTCTCTTTATCGCACGATGGGCTATGGTTGCCCATAGCCCAGTATATACTACAAAAGCAAGCAAATTCCGTTATTTTTCAAGCATGTACGGAAGACCCGCATAGAATGCGCTGCAAATCTCCAAATCCTTCACACGGGTAATCTCGTTGGGCGCATGCGCCTGCTCCTCGTCTCCCGGACCGAAACCGATGGCGGGAATCTTGTGCCTGCCGGTGGTGGCCACCAGATTGGTGCTGAAGGTCCACTTGTCAACCACAGGCTCCTCTCCGAAGAGGGACTTGTAATCCTCTACCGCCGCCTTGACAAGCGGGTGCTCCCTGTCGGTCTTCCAAGTGGGGAAATAGAGCTCCTGGCTGTAGTGCTTGCCGGTATACCCGACCTTCTTGTAATCCGGCATCACCACCACAATCTCGCTCTCCGGGTCTCCGGTCGCCTCGCTGACAGCCTTCTTCACCTGGGCGATGGCAAGATCTGCCGTCTCCCCCCATGTAAGGCGCCTGTCGCAATAGATCATGGCATAGTCGCACACCGCGCACTGGCTGGGACCTTTCACATCCATCTGGCTGACGCAAATCGTTCCCTTGCCGAGGAAATTATCCTCATCCGGCTGAAGCTCGCCATTCAGCTTCTCGATGGCAAGGGCCGCCTTCGCCGCCTTGTATGCGGCATTGACTCCACGCTCGGGAGCGGAACCATGGCAGGAGACTCCCTTGAGGAAGATCTGGATCTCCATGCGCCCGCGGTGACCGCGGTAGATGCGGCAGCTGGTCGGCTCGGTGGAGCAAATCAAGTCGGGCTTGAAATTCTCCTGTTCGATCAGATACTTCCAGCACATGCCGTCGCAATCCTCCTCCATGACGGTGAAGGTGAACCACACGGTATACTCGCCGCCATAGCCAAGCTCCTTCAGGATCCTTCCGGCGGTGATCATCGCAGCAGCTCCCCCTTTCTGGTCGCTCGTCCCGCGCCCCCACACCTTTCCATCCTTTACCTCCCCACTAAAGGGATTGAACTTCCAGTTGTCCATGTTGCCAACCTCGACCGTGTCGATATGGGCGTCGAACGCAATCGACTTCGGTCCGCTGCCGACCCTGCCAATCACGCTGCCAAGGCCGTCGATGCGCACCTCGTCGAATCCCGCCTCCTTGCATAGTTCGACAATCAAGGCGCACACATCTTTTTCCTTGGATGAATAGCTCTTCGTCCTCACCAGCTTGGAAAGGTTGTTTGCCGTATAGTCGCGGTACTTCTTTGCCAACTCCAAAATCTTCTTCGACATATCCATAGGTTTTTCTCCTTGCTTACTCACGTTCTTTTTCATATTCGACACTTACTGAAGTGTCCACCACGTTCCATACCCTGGACGCCACTTCCTGCGCCTTCTTGTAGATGGCATCCACATCAAGGCCGGGGAAAGAGCGATCGACCATAACCGGCCTGCCATCGACAATCACGCTCTCCACCGCATTGCTGGCCATGCCCCAGACAAAGTGGGATGCGGCATTCTCCCTGAGAATCGGCGTGGGGCTGTGATAATTCAGGATGACCACATCAGCCTTGTAGCCTGGCTCAATGCGGCCAAGCTTCGCGCCGTCAAAGTACTTCTCCACCAGCTTGTTTCCCCTCGCCATGGCCAGAACGAAATCTCCCGGCCAGAACGGTCCGCCCGCATCACGGTGCTTGAAGAAACCAATCTTCAGCTCCTCGAACATGTTGCCGCCGCACCCATCCGTTCCCATGACGAGGTTCCTCACCTTGGTCAGGAGCTTTGCGTAGCCGACATGGTTGTTCATGTTGCTGCGGGGGTTGTGCACCAGAAAGCATCCATGCGCATTCAGCTTCTCGACCTCGCTCTCCGAGAGCCAGAGGCCATGTGCATAGAGGGAGTTGTCGGTCAGCATGCCGAACTTGTCCAGGCGGTCGACGATGTCAAGGTTGTAGAAATGGTGGCTCCAGACGGAGTCATAGCTGCCTTCCGCCACATGGATGTGGGCGCCGCATCCCGTCTTTCCCATAGCTTGGGCCATCAGCCTCAACCCCGCATCAGGGATGGTGAAGAGGGCATGGCCGCCAATCATGCCACGCACAAGCCTGCGCTTTTTGGAAGAGATGGCGAAGTCATAGTTCTCCTGGACCCCCTCCTCCACCTCCTTCATGCCTCCGTTACGGTTAGTCACCTCATAGCAAGTCATGCCACGGATCCCTACCACCTCCATTCCGTCGGCAATGGAATCCAGGCTTCCTTTGATGAAGGAGGGACTCGCATGGTGGTCTATCACACTTGTAGTCCCCGCCATAATTGCATCCAGGGAGCAAACCAGGCTGGAGTAGAGGCATGCCTCCTTGTCCAGGCCACGATCAAGACGCCACCACCACTCCTTCAGGATCTGGATGAAGTCCGTCTGGGGACCTGCCTTAATCTGCATGCCGCGGGAGAGAGCGCTGTAGTAGTGGTGATGGGAGCAGACATTGCCCGGAATCACCACACGGTTCGTCCCGTCGAAGTGCTTGTCCGCCTTGACACCCTTGGCGGCATCCCTGCCCACTTTCCAGATCAAATCATCCTTGATGACAACATCGACACCGCCTTCGACGGTAATCGGCTGCATCGTCTGCATGACAGTCGCATTGGTGATGGTGATAATCATCGCATTCCCCTCATTCCACAGGCCCGAGCAGGTAGCTGTAGGTCTCAAAGATGACAGTGACAAGGGCTGCGACCTCCTCGCTCACACCCTCATCCCCGCCAAGGTTCCCATCCCGGTCGAACGAAGCATGGTAGATCTTTCCCTCCTGGCGGATGAGAATCTCCCCCTCATCCTGGCAGAACCCGCTGTTTTTGCTCTCCTCGAAGGAGGCCTTGTCGCTGAAGATGGTGAATTTCTCCTTGTAGGGGCCACCATCATACGGACAGAAGGTCTCGCAATTGCCGCACTCATTGCAATAGGCGTCAAGGTGTACAATCTGGAACGGGTTCTCGAACATGCCCAAAGAGCGCACATCGATGGCGACATTGGCCCGGTTCGGGCAGACATCCACGCACTTGTTGCAATAATAGGAGCATTCCATGCACCTCTTTCCCTCGGTGGAGGCAAAAAGCTTGTCCCCCTTCATGCGGCTCTCAAGCATTTTTGTCTTCTTCCCGTAGAGAGTGGAAAAGTATTCGTCCTCCTCCTTGGTGAGCTTCTCCTCTTCCTCTCCGGTAAGCTCCTCTTCCTCCTCATGGTCGTGGTGGTGGCAATCAGGGTCATCGCAGTGGTGGTGCTGATGCTCCTCGCTCTCCGCCGAGGAGCCGAGCACATCATCAATCGCATCATCAACCGCAGCCTGGGCGCTGGCAATGCACTTGACTACCACGCTGGGACCACTTTGCATGTCCCCGATGGCATAGACACCAGCAATCGGAGTCCGCCTCGTCTCCGGGTCAGAGACAGGCCACCCCTTCTCGGTAAGCGGAAGGCCCAGAAAGGAGAGCACATCTTCATCCGCTTTCTCTCCAAGAGCCGTCAGCATGGTGTCGCAAGGAAGAGAAATCCTCTTTCCGCTATCGATAGGAGTGCGGCGTCCCGAAGCATCGGGAGAGCCGAGCGTCATGACTGCAAGGGTCGCCACCCCATCCTCCAGCGCCACGGGATTGGCAAGGAAACAGACCTTGACTCCCTCTTCCATGGCAAGCTCAAGCTCATCGCCACTTGCCGGCATCTCGCTTTTGGAGCGACGGTAGACGATAGTCACATCCTCCACGCCCTTACTTCGTCTGGCAGCCCGCGCCGCATCCATCGCGGTGTTTCCACCACCGATGACAAGCACATGCCTTCCCAATGAGACATCAGGATTTTCATGGAAGTCGGAAAGGAAGCGCCATGCGCTCTTCACCTGTTTTGAGGCGATGGCAAGCGGACGTGAGCTAGTCGCACCCAACGCATAGAAGACATAAGAGAATCCTGCGCGCTTGAGTGCATCCACCCTCTCCTCTTCATCTTTCGCACCGAAATGGAAGGTCACTCCATGGGCAGCGATGAAATCGATATCCTGCTGGATGACAGAGGAGGGAATGCGGAAGGAGGGAATCACATGGCTTACTACGCCTCCCGCATCCTTCTCCTTCTCATAGAGATGGGTGTCAAATCCGGCCCGGGCAAGGAAGTAGGCGGCAGAAAGCCCCGCGGGGCCCGCACCTACAACCGCGGCTTTCACGTCGCTTCTCTCGGTAGCGCCCTCCCACTCCTTTTTGAAGTCAGCAAATCCGTTCTCCCATGCGAGTCTCTTCATCTCCCTGATTTGCACGGGACCTTCATACTCGTTACGGGCGCAATGCTCCTGGCATTGATGATCGCAAATCCAGCTGGTGATGGCGGGAAGCGCATTGGTGTTATAAATCAGAGCCAATGCATCGCTATACCGCCCTTCGGCTACCAATTGCACATACTCGGGAATCGGCTGGTGGATCGGGCATGCCATCTGGCAAGGGGCGATATAGCAATCGGTGAGCGGAAGTTTCATTCCCACTTTCGTGGAGCGCGATCCGTGCTGCTCCTTGGAAAGGAAACTCATCTTTCCGCTACGCGCCTCCTGGCTGAATGCCTCAAGAGAGGGGACATCCACCTTCCTGCTCTCCCAGCCCTTCTCCTTTTCCAGAACTTTTGCAATCTGCGTCATCTTCCCGTATCCGCCGGGGTGGAGCATGTCGGTGGCGATGGTAAGAGGCTTGAGCCCGCAGGCAAAAAGCAGTGGGGCGCTCATCAAGGTGACCCCACCACAATAGGAGATGGCGAGCATCCCCTCAAACTCCCTGCTCAAGGATGCCGCAAGGGTAGCGGAAAGGGGCAGGAGTGCACGGCCGGACATGTACATCTCCCCTCCGGGAAGCACCTTCTGGTCGTTGACCGAGCCGAGCGTATTGGTCAGCTTGACGCCGAACTCAACCCCCTCTTTCTTCGCCAGGTCAACCAGCTCATGGAGCATGGCAACGGCATCATCGTAGTGCAAGTCATGGTCGAAGTTCTCATGGGTCAGCGTGATATAGCCAAATCCATTGGCGTCCAAAATCTCCCTGGCTTTCTCATACCCGAGAAGTGTCGGGTTCAGCTTCACATAGGTATGGATGTGAAGGTCGCTGAGCATGTAGGAGCAGATGGCCTTGATCTCTCCGGGAGGACACCCATGCATGGTGGAGACAGTCACGTTGTTGACAATATGGGGATCAATCTGCGAGACAAGTCCCTTCAGACTCTTCTCTTTCCCTTCCCATGGGGTACCCACGAAAAGGTCTCCCTCCTCAAGCAGGACGGAGAGTTCATCAAGCCACTTTTGCCAACAGGAATCCAGGCGCGCATCCAGCATGGAGCGGATGTAGGTCTGCATCTTCTCCGTCTTGATACCCTCAAGCGTATACCCCACGGAGAGGTTGAAGATGAAATGCTTCTCCCATGGCCCCTTATGCAGGAGCGCATCAAGCAGGCAGCAGATGATGTAGGCTTTCGCATACTCGCCGAAGGTCTGCTTCAGCATCAGCTCGGTGGACCACTCGACGTTATACCCTTCGTCACGGGCATCAATGCATGGCTTTGCGACCGCGCCGGTTAAGGCGAAATCATCCCTTTCCTGGGCCGTCTTCAGTTCGATGAAACGGCCTCCCACCAGATAGCTGGTGATGATGTTCTGCGCAAGCTGGGTATGGGGACCAGCCGCCGGGCCGAGGGGGGTCTCCGCCTTCTGGCCGAAGATGGTGATACTTTTTCCACCACCGGCATGATAGATCTGGTCGTAAGGGATATTGAAGAGGGAACCGTGAAGCCTCAGCTCCTGGGTCATGCGGGAAAGCAGCTCTTCAAACGGGACGGGATGCATGATATCGGTCATGATGGTACACTCCTATTCCAAGCCTTATTGTAAAACAGAATCATTGAGCGTCAATGATTATGTGCAACACATCGCAACAAACCCCAAAAACTGAGTTTCCATTCGAAAGATGCCATACAAAATCATGAATATGATAGTTTTACCTTTACAGATTACCCCTTTTCACAGATACTTGGAAAGAGTTGGAGGAAAAATCCATGCTGATTAATTTGACAATGCACCCTGAAATCAGGGCAAAAAACGTGAAGCTCTGCCGGGAGAAAGGGATTCTCCTTCCCACCTTCAAGCAAATGTGCGACCCCTCGCTGATTCCCGAGTCAATCCTGAAGAAACTTGACACGGTCGGCCTTTGGGACGTCAACCCCGTCAACCTGTACCGCATCAACTGGCACAACGAGCCGAAAGAGAAGGGTGGCCGTTTCGGAGAAGTGAACTACATAGAGATTCCCCGTGCCATCACCGGAGTCAAAGCCCACATCTACGCCCTTGTCGGCAAGTACTTCCCCACCGGCGCCCACAAGGTGGGTGCGACCTACTCCTGCCTGGCTCCCGCCCTGGTGAGCGGAAACTTCGACGCCGAAGAGCAGCAGGCCGTCTGGCCGTCCACGGGAAACTATTGTCGTGGAGGCGCCTACAACAGCGCGCTTCTTGGCTGCAAGTCGATCGCGATTCTTCCCGAGGGAATGAGCAAGGAAAGGTTCGAGTGGCTGAAAACTGTCGCAGGAGAGGTGATTGCCACCCCGGGATGCGAGAGCAACGTCAAGGAGATCTTCGACAAGTGCCATGAACTGGACGAAGAGCGGGGCAAGCACATTGTCATCTTCAACCAGTTCGAGCAATTCGAGAACTACCTCTGGCACTACACCGTCACCGGATCGGCCATCATCGAAGTGCTCAAGAAGCTCGACGTGAAGGATGAGCATGTGCGCGGCTATGTCTCCTCGACGGGAAGTGGCGGAACGCTGGCTGCGGGAGACCACCTGAAGGATTGCTACCCAGGCATAAAGATTGGCAGCGGAGAAGCACTGCAATGCCCGACACTGCTACGCAACGGCTTTGGAGGCCACCGCATCGAAGGAATCGGTGACAAGCATGTGCCATGGATCCACAATGTGAAGAACACCGACATGGTCCTCGCCATCGACGACCAGGATTGCATGGACATCTACCGCCTCTTCAACGAACCGGAGGGCATTTCCTACCTGAAGAAGCAGGGTTTGGGAGAGAAGGAGATCGCAAACCTGGCATACTTTGGCATCAGCGGCATCGGCAACATGCTCGGCGCCATCAAGATGGCAAAGTACTATGAAATGGATGAGGATGACGTGGTGTTCACCGTCCTGACCGACAGCTCGATCATGTACAAGAGCAGGCTGCCCGAACTGGAGGAGCAGCAAGGCAAGTTCAATGAGATGGAGGCGGCGAAAGTCCTTGCAAGCGCACTTTACCACCAGGGCATCGAGAATGCGCTCGAGCTTTCCTACTACGAGAAGCTGAGGGTCCACAACCTGAAGTACTACACCTGGATCGAGCAGCAAGGCAAAACCGCCGAGGAGCTCCGCGACCAGTGGTATGACAGCTCCTACTGGAAGCAATTGCCACCCATGGCGAAGCAAATCGACGAGATGATCGAGTCGTTCAACAACGAAGTGCTCGCCAACTAGGGCCAGCACACCAAAGGGGCGGCTTTCCGCCCCTTTTCTTTTTACAAGGAGAGTCCCCATGCATTTCACCTACGTATGCAACGATTGCGGCAGGACATTCAAGACAAGCGAAGTCATCTACCAGTGTCCGGATTGTGCGCAAGAGAACGACGATCTCCATTTTCCCAAGGGGAACCTGATTGTCCGCTACGATCCGAAGGAGATGCATGAGCTTTGCAAAAAAAGCCATGTCACGTTCTATGACTTCTTCCCCTATGAGGTGCCCTACAAGGAGTGCTATCCCGTAGGGAACACCCCCATCGTGCGTCCCAAGAGGCTTATCGAGAAATATGGCGCAAACGGGCTCTTCTTCAAGATGGAGAGCACCCTCCCCTCCGGCTCCTTCAAGGACAGGGCAAGCCAGCTGGTCGCGGCCCAGGCCATCGCCCACGGACAGAAGAAGATCTGTCTTGCATCCACAGGCAATGCGGGAGCTGCGATGAGCTGCGCGGGAGCAGCCTACGGACTTGAGGTGATCCTCTTTGTTCCGGAGACCGCACCGGTCAACAAGCTGATGCAGAGCGTGCTCTACGGCGCGAATGTCGTTCCCGTGAAGGGGACGTATGATGATGCGTGTAAGCTCTCCATCGCATATACCAACCATTTTGGCGGAATCAACCGCAACACCGCCTACAACCCGATGACCATCGAAGGGAAGAAGAGCGTCTCCATCGAGCTCTTCGAGCAACTGGGAAGAAAAGTGCCTGATGTGGTCTATGTCCCCGTGGGGGATGGCTGCATCATCAGCGGCCTCATCAAAGGTTTCCTTGACCTAAAGGAGGCGGGGCTCACCACCAGGCTCCCCCATGTGGTATGCGTGCAAAGCAAGCAAAGCAATGCAATCAGCAGAGCCTACCACAGCGGAAGCTTTGACGCGATAGACCATGCATCGACCAAAGCGGACTCCATCAGCGTCGAGAATCCGGCCTGCGGCCGCATGGCAGTCCGCTACCTGAAGGAGTGCGGTGGATGGTGCGTGGAAGTGGACGACAAGGAGATCTTCGACGCGCAGATGGAACTGGTACGGGAGAGCGGCACCTTTGTCGAGCCAGCGGCGGCAGCGGCCTGGGCGGGCTTTGTGAAAGACCATGACCACATAAAGAAAACCTATGGCAATGAGGTACACGCATGCGTGCTTCTCACCGGCATCGGCTTCAAGGACATGGCCGCATTCCAAGGAAGGGTAAACCTCCCCGAGCCGATAGAGAACAGCGAGAAGGCAATGCGGGAGCGATTTGACAGGTAACCACTCGCTTTACTGGAAAACGGTTATCCGCTATGCTTGCGTACAAAGGATAGAATCATGCAGAACTTTTTAATCGGGCTTGGAATCGGCGTCGTGCTCGCCATCGTCATGGCGCTCGCAGGATCGATCAACACCCACAAGAAGATAAAAGCGCTGAAAGCCGAGAGAGAGAAGCTGAAGCAGATGATTGCCGACAGGATGGACATCGAGAGCGAAGGGCTCAACAAGCTGAAGAAAGAGAACGAGGAGCTCAAGAAACAAGCGGAGAACCTCAGGATGACCGTCAACACCTACAGCCAGAAACCCGGAAGGAAAGAGGTTGCAAGGCTCCAGGTCTACCAGCTCGCCGTCAATCGCCTCACACTCAACTCCCCCGGCTTCGGCGCCGCATGGCAGGCCGCGCTCAAGGAGAGCGAGGATGAATTCCAGAAGACCTACATCGGCGTCCAACCCTTTCTGAAGAAGATCATCCCCTTCGCAAGGACGGAAGCAGAGGTCATCAGCTTGGAAGAGTCGGACGAGAAGAGAAACTGACCATATCCCCCCGCTTTCAACGGAAAATCTGCCGTGGAGAAGAAGAGGAGAAATAGTGGAGCACCAAATCAATAAAGTACTTTTCCGGCTTGGAGAAGAGGGTGCCCTTGCGAAATGCAACGCTCTGGTACCAAGTCTCCCTGGGGGAAAGAGAAAACACATGCACATTGTCCACAGGATTTATCTGGTACTCCATGAGAATTGAAGGACCTAGCCCCGCCTTCACGAACTGATACGCCAGCGTGCTCATGCTGCACTCAATCAGAATGTTCGGGCTAAACCCGGCAAGCTCAAAATGACGGTCGCTAATCGCTCGGATATTGGTATCGGGATTCATCAATACGAATTGCTCATTCTGAAGGAGCCGGAGGTCCAGCGACGCATGGCCTACCTTCCCTTTGGATTCCATGGATGCCAGTGGATGGTTGGGAGGAAGGACCAGCACCACCTCGCATGCGATGGTGGTGATATGCTGAAGATTGGTGGGGATTGAGCCGTTTCCCACCACCGCAAAGTCTATGGTGCCATGAGACACCATGGCCTCCAGGTCACGGATGTTCGCCTCTCGCAGCTTGACCGTCCACCCCGGATACACCGCATGGAACTGGGGAAACACATTCGCCATCATGGCGTTCCCGATCCCATAGGTTATCCCGAGGCGGAGCTGTCCGCCCGTTCCCCCCACGATATCCCCGATAAGCTTGTACGCCTGTTTCTTCTCTTCAAGCATCGCTCTTGCCGCCTTCAGGTAGAGCTCCCCTGCATAGGTGGGCACCAGTTTCCGGTTGATACGTTCGAAAAGCTTCGTCCCAATCTCCGCTTCCAGATCCAATAGGAAATGATTCAACGCAGGACGCGTGATGAACACCTTGTCAGAAGCCTTGCTGATGGACCCCTCATTTGCGATTGCAATGATGTACTCGAGCTTGTGTGTATCCATATATGTAATCTTACATGCACTCAAACAGAAAAAACAATAAACTTTTTTATTCTATAAAACAGGCGCATACTGATACCGCAAAACAAAGGAATGGAGATATCGCATGAACGAAGACATTCTTATTCGTGGCGGGCGCATTCTTGACCCCGCCTCCGGCATCGACCGTATCGGCTCTGTCGCAATATCGCAAGGAAAGATTGTCTCCCTTGACGCAAGCGAGAAGACAAAGGCGAACCATGTGATTGATGCAAGGGGTGCGCTCATACTGCCCGGGCTGATTGACATGCACACCCATATCAGCCGCCGCTCCACCCATATCGGCCTGAATCCCGATATCGCCTGCATTCCGAACGGCGTGACCATGGCGGTGGATTGCGGTTCCAGCGGGGTTTCCAACTATGAGGCGGTGCTCCGTACGCTCAGGGATTTTGAGATTCGCTCGAAGCTCATACTCCATGTCAGCGCGGGGGGGCAGATCATGTCGACCCAGTTCGCGGAAAATACGGATCCAAGGGTATGGAACACAGCGCTCTTCGAAAGAGCATTTCGTCTGCACAAGAAAGAACTTGTCGGATTGAAAATCCGCGCAAGCAGGAATGTGCTCAAGGAGCTCGGCATAACCCCCATAAAGAAGGCAGTGGAGCTTGCAAAGCACCTGGGGACCCGACTCTTTGTCCACTCTACCGATCCGATTTGCTCCATGGGAGAGCTTGCGTCCATGCTGCGAAAGGGCGATGTGCTGACCCACATGTACCACGGAGAAGGCAATACCATTCTGAAAAACGGAAAAGTGGATGAATTCATCTCCGCCGCGCGAGAGAGAGGAGTCGTCTTCGATGTCGCGCAAGGGCAAGGGAACCTTTCCCTGGAAGTTGCAAGAAGCGCCATCGCACAAGGCTTCCAGCCCGATGTGATCAGCACCGATTTGAACATTCCCAACTGGAACAGCCCCCTGGTTTTCAGCTTGCTGATGACCATGAGCAAGTTCCTCTCTCTCGGCATGAGTCTGGAGGATGTCATCAAAGCTGTCACCTTCGCCCCCGCAAAGACTCTTGGACTAGAAGATGAGCTCGGGACACTTAGGGAGGGAACCATCGCCGACCTTTCTGTCTTGAGGCTCTCGGAAAAGCCCACCTTGTTCAAGGACAAATACGGTAACGAACTCGTCGCACAAAAGAAGTTTGAGCCACTGGCCACCATCATTGGTGGAGAGGTTCAATTCCAGCACAGCGACACTCTTTGCTGGACATAAGGAGGATATATGGAAAAAGGATTGGAAAGGCGCATACGACTCGGCCTGTCAGATGTATTGACGGTCTTCTTGGCGATGCTGCTCATCACTTCAGGCATCTGGGGCTTTCCCCAGAACCTTGCCTACAGGCATCTGTTCCTTGATTCGATGATGGTCATCTGCCTGATGCGCAAGCCATTCTCGAAAGGGCGCCGGAAGCTCTCGGCCTGGGTAGACTTCTCTCTGGCAGCGCTCGTCGCGCTCATTGCGATCTATGTCCTAAAAGACATCAACGCCTACCAGATGCGGGTAGGGGATCTTACCAAAATGGATATTGTGACAGGGACTCTCTTCATGTTGATTCTCCTGGAGCTTGCCCGGCGCGTCGCAGGGATACCGATGGTCATCATCGCTGTATTCTTCTTCGCCCAGAACTGTGTCGCACAATACCTTCCAGGCATCTTCCGCCGCGCCAACATGAGCTATGTCAACATGCTTGACTTTGTCTTCATGCGCACCGACGGCATCTTCGGCATGCCAGTACAGGTCATGTCCACCTACGTGGTGCTCTTCATGATTTTCGCAGCCCTCCTGGAAGTAAGTGGCGCGGGAAAGTTCTTCATCGACTTCGCCACATCGGTCACTGGCCAATCCCGTGGCGGTCCGGCGAAAGCGGCAGTCGTATCCAGCGCGGCATTCGGCACCATCAGCGGATCGGCCATTGCCAACGTGGCAGGCACCGGTTCCATCACCATCCCCCTCATGAAGAAAATTGGCTACGATGCGACCTTTGCCGGAGCAGTAGAAGCTGTATCCTCCACCGGAGGGCAAATCATGCCCCCTGTCATGGGAGCAGTCGCATTCATCCTGGCCCAGAACATCAACATGAAGTACATCGAGGTTGCAGGAAGATCAGTATTGCCCGCCATCCTCTACTTCGTCTGCGTCTTCTTCGTGGTTGATTTCCGCGCACGCAAGCTGGACTTGCAGGGAACTCCGAAAGAGAACATCCCCAACCTGAAGACCACCCTGAAATCCGGATGGCAACTGGTGGTTCCCCTCGTCCTCCTCGTCTGGCTGCTCGGAATTGGAAAGAGCGCCCAGTTCTCCGCATTGTTCGCAACCTTCTCCTTGATCGCCGTCGCCTGCATGAGAAAATGGACACGCATGGATGGCAGGGACATCCTCTCTGGCTTGACGCAAGGGGTGCGCGACTCGGTCGGCATCTCGATCACTGCGGCTGCGGCTGGCATCATCATAGGAGGGGTCACCAACACAGGTGTCAACCTGCTCTTTGCCAACCAGCTTGTCAAGCTCAGCCACGGCAACCAGTTCGTCTCGCTTCTCCTTGTCGCCATCACAAGCCTGGTGCTCGGCATGGGAATGACCACCAGCGCCGTCTACATCAGTGTCGCCACCATCATGGCGCCCGCATTGATCAAACTTGGCATCAATCCTCTGTGCGCCCACATGTTCGTCCTCTACTATGGATGCATTTGCGTCATCACTCCCCCTGTGGCACTCGCCTCTTTCACCGCGGCAGGAATCTCCGGGGCGAACCCCTCGAAAACGGGCTGGACCAGCTTCCGCATAGGCCTGGTAGCCTTCATCGTTCCCTTCATCTTCGTCTACCAGCCGGTCATGCTGCTCTACGGCGGACCGCTTGAGATCATCCAATGTTTCATCACCAGCATCATCGGCTGCTGGTTCCTGGCGGCAATGATCGAGGGATGGTGCGATGGTGCATTGAAAATGTACGAGAGGGCAATGATGGGTCTTGGAGGACTTCTCCTGATGATTCCCGGTCTCTCCACCGACCTTGTGGGCATCGCGCTTTGCGCCATTGCCTACCTATTGCAAAAGAAAAGCAGCCAAGGAGGTAAAGCATGAAGGATATCCATGGATGGATTGCGCTTGCAATCTTCACTCTCAGCTGCATGATCATCGGCATGAACGGATTCCTGCTCAAGAATCTCAACCTGTCGGTGCTGCTCATGATGGGCATCTCCATCATCATCGTCGCCATACTCAAGGCTCCAGGAAAAGAGTCTCAAAACGCCAAGAGCGCAGAAGATAAGGAGGAACACAAATGAAGAAAGGAACCGCCACATGCATGGCATTGCTATTGGCTGCCTCATTCTGCTTTGCCACTGGAACAAGCGAGCAAGCCGAGGAGACAGGAAACGTGGAAAATGGTCTAAGGTATGCCAAGACGCAATACATCAGCATGTTCACCAGCTCCCCAGGTGGCGACATGTACAACATCGCCGCGGCAATCGCTCCCTACTGGGAAAAGGATCTGAACGTCGTCGCTTCCATTGGACCCGGGGGAAGTTTTTCCAACTACAAGGCTGTCATTGGCGGTCAATGCACCATAGGATTCGACCACCAATGCATGCACTATTGGGGAGAGAAGGGAGAAGGCCCGTTCGACAAGAAGTATGAAGGGGCCAGCTACATGATGATTCTCTTCCCTGCCACGGTGCAATGCTACACCAGTGCCAAGAACAATTCGATAAGAAGCATCAAGGATATCGCCAACAAGCGTATCGGCCTCGGACCAGTGGGATCGGCTCTCAACGTCTTCATGGAAGATTACCTGAAGAACATGTACGGCATCACCAAGGAGAGCATCGTAGCCTCCGGCGGATCGGTCAACTACATGAGCGACACCGAGATGGCATCCGCAATCGCCGACGGCACGATTGATATCGGCTTCTCCCTGGGAACCTATCCCAAAACCAGCCTGCAGACTCTGGAAAACACTCCGGGACTTCGCATGGTTGAGTTCGGCCCCGACTTGGAGACCTACCTGAAAGGCAATCCCGGATGGGGCAAGTTCATCATCCCCTCGGGCACCTACCAGGGACAGGAAACCCCCTATGAGACAGCCACAAGCTGGGCGATCATGACCGTCAGCGACAAAGCCGATAGCGAGCTCATCTACCGCCTGACCAAGACCGCTTGGGAACATATCGGGGAAGAGGGAGATGCCTGCGTCGCCATCAAGAGGTTCATGTTGCTGGAAAACGCGCTCGCCCCGATGTCTGGAGCAAAGCTCCATCCCGGTGCCGAGAGATACTACCGGGAAATCGGGCTCTTGAAGTAAATCCAGGTCTCCACTGCCGCCTTGCAAGCCAAGGCGGTTTTATTCGCCACCAAACATCTTCCCCCAGCTTTGATGGAATATGCGACAACGCCTACATGCCCGCACCATGGATTGTCTTCAGATAGCTTAACAGCTTCTTCATGTCGGAAGAGAAGTATCTCCCCTTCTTCCAGATGAACCCCACATGGATTTCCATCTCCGGCTCCAAGGAGATTTGCGCATACTCCTTCATTTCACCCCTTAGGCTCTCAAAGAGAAATGCTCCCGCCATATCCTCGTCCAGGAATTTCTTGATAGTCAGTAGCTGGGAGGCGTGCATGACGATGGAGGGATGGATGCCCATTGCCGCGAAGCGACTGCGCACAAGCTTATTCTGAACGCTGTCCGCATTAAAAAGCGCAAGGGGGCACTCCCGCAAATCCTCAAACGTGACATGACCCTTTTCCGCAAGCGGATTCTTCCGAGACACATACAGGAGCAATCGGTCTTTTGCAAACAAAAGGCTGCCGAACTTGTCCAGGTCGCTGAACTCCATGTTCACCAATGCGAAATCAAGCTCGTCGCACCCTACCAGCTCATGAGCCCTCTCCGAGCCATATTCGAACAGCTCAAGTGAGATCTCGGGATATAAGCGCTTCATTTCCCGAAAGAGAGGTGGCACATGGGAGATGGAGAGCAAGGGCGCGATACCCACCTTCAAGGGATGCCGCGCCATCCTCGCATCGCGCATCTCATTCTCAATCTCCCCTGAGAGGTCCAGAAGCTTCGTGGCCCTCCCATAGAATTTCTCTCCCTCCCGGGTAAGCGTCAAACGGTTCCCTCTCCGATAGAAGAGGATGACTCCGAACTCCTTCTCAAGGGACTTGATGGCAAGTGAGATGGCCGGCTGGGTGACAAAACACACTTCGCTCGCCTTGCAGATGCTTTTCGTCCTGCATACCGCGACAAAATAGGAGACCTGGACAATTGTCATCGTCTCTTTCCCTTTACTTCACTGGCAATCGCTGATCCTACGACAAGGATTGCTCCAAGGAGAGCCGATGGGGAAAGTGTTTCATGGAGCACCAAAGCCGAGTGAAGGAGGGCGCACACCAGGTCGAGGTAGCTCATAAGGGCAACCGTCTGGGCATTGAGAAGCCGAAATAGAGCGCATAGGCTACTCCCGTATGGACAAGTCCCACCACCAGCATCATGAAAAGTGCCTTTCTCGTCCATTCAATTGCAGTGAACTCCTTTGAGAGGAGAAGATGGGGAATCAGGACCACCGCCGCACTGACAAGCTGGATGATAGTCTTCTCGCACACATCCTCCACCACCACTTTCTTGTTCAAGATGACGACAAACGCGTAAAGCAAAGCCGCTCCAAGGGCAAAGCGAACGCCATTGGAAGCAAAATCCTTGCCACCCTGTCCGCCAAAGATTCCCGAAACAAAGCCCATGACGACAAGGGAAAGAAGCACGCAAAGAAGTTTCCTCCAAGTAAGCTTTTCACGGAACATGAGAGGAGAAAGCAAGATTACAATAGCCGGTTGCATGTAGTAGCACATGGTCGCCACCGATATTGTCGTATAGTTGTACGCCTCAAAGA
>CAVESN010000010.1:12057-30646 GCA_963618365.1 Bacteroides uniformis | reverse complement strand
CTAGTTGAGCGTTCCATAATCTACTACAATAAAATGCTTGCACCCGTTTATTTCATCGTAGCGGGATACATCCTCTACGAGATAGGCACTTACAGAAATCTTAAGAAGACCCAAGCTATCGGATAAATCCAGCAAAAATTTGCCCGACTTCTTCCCATGAGTAATACTCTATCTTTTCTTTGTCAGCAGGCAAAAATGTCTTGTTCTGCACTCCCTCCTCTGCTTCCTTGATGTGATGTGAAAGTACTAGTGGGTCACTGTCGTCGAAGTAGCGTATCTGGTCTTTCATGATCTCCTGGAAGACAGGGAGCCTGCGTGCAAGGATGGGCTTCCGGTAGAAGGTGGCTTCCATGAGGGGGATGCCAAATCCTTCCGCATGGGAGCAGTTGAGCACAAAGAGGCAATGCTCATAGAGGCTTGCAAGCATCTGGTCGCTTGCCCCGATGGCAAGGAAGAGGTGCTTTTGGTACTGGGGGTGTTTTTTGCAATCCTCGATGAAGCTTCCCGTGCTCACTCCCGTCCTTCCCGCAATCACGTAGCTAAGCTCTTCTCCCTGATTCCATAGCTGCTCGAATGCCTTGATCGCCTCCCTGTACCCTTTTCGTGGCTCGAAGGTGCCGATGCCAAGCACAAAGGGTTGGTGACCGGTTATTTCTTTCTCTTCTTCTGTAAGTTCGTTTGCTACGGGTTTTCTGAAGTCACAGCCGTTGTAGAAGCATCCGTATTGCATCTTTGGGTTGACTGGGTACCCCTTCTCCTTTGCGCATTGCTTGATCTCCATCACTGCGGTCATGGAGACGGAGAGCACCTTGGATGAGTGTGCCATGATATCCTTGAATGCATGGATGAAGCCGACGTTGCTTCTCACCATCTCGGGGTGCTGGATGGGAATCACATCATCCACTACCGAGATGATCTCGATTTCATGCTTGGCGAAGTCCTCCAGCTTGATTCCGTCAGGCACCGCCGCTTGCATCAAAGTCAAGGTATCCCCCCTATGGAACACCACCGGATCCTGGTGTTGCCTCGATTCGGGGAACCTTGCGTTCGCCAATAGGGTTGCATATCGATATCCCTTGGTTCTCGGCGCATAGTAGATGATTCTGCAATCCATATCCCTTTGTGCAAGGAGGAACCGAAGGAGCTCATAGATCCGTCTATGCAATCCGGTCTTGTCGTCATGACGGTAATAGTTGGTGACATCAAGGAAGTAGGTCTTTTTTTTGTTCTCTTCTCGCGAGAATTGCATCCTCATCTTCCTCATTCTGTTTCTCCTAAAAGAGAAATCACTCCCTAGCGCTTCCCAGAAATTGGCGCACCCTTGCTCATCAGGCCAATCCATGGAGAGGGTAAGAAGTCTGCAAACGATGTTTCCCCTCTTCCCTTTCAGCAGCTTGTTCACTAGGTATTGGGTCTGGAACGGCAGCAGGATGTTTCCTGCCTTGTAAAGGAAAAGGATGAGTTGTTTGGCGAGATGGATGAGCATGTTCATTGCACAACCTCCCAATTGTCGGGATTCAGGATATCCTCTTGTACGTGGAGCCACTGTCCGCTCTCCACGATGAATTGGTTGGGCTTGTTGTCCCTCGGGGTATGCCTTCCTGCTGAAGTGACTGTCACTCCCTCCTCCTTCTTTTGGGTAATCGGCTTTCCTGTGTACGGGTTGACAGGATTCTGTATGACTCCCTCTGTGGCCAAGGTCGGAACGTCAGCCACGCTCATGAAGCTCTTATCCTTTCTGATGGTTCCTCTTTGCCCAAAGTCCTTCACCATCAGCACCGCCCTGAGGCTGTTCAGGTCGGCTCCACCAGGAAGGGTGATGGCATCGGGAGCACTGCCATCACTCCACCCATGGTCGCTGACGATGATGATTCTTGTGTTGTCGTAGACTCCTATTTCCTTCAAATAGTCAAACCATGCCGCCAATTTGCGGTAGGTCGCCGCATTGACATGGTAGAGTGCGCTCTCCTTGTAGGGAGTATCCAAGCTGTTCTCCACTTCCGCCTTCGGCTCATACTCCGGAACCTTTAGGATAGTGGGCTTGTGGGTGGCTTCCGTATCCATGATGTTGAGCCGATTCCCATCCTGAACCACCCCCGTGATACGGGGCAGCGCCACCAGGGCGGAGTACCAGTTGAGGAACTCGCTGTTAATTCCTTCGACATACAAGAGAGGATTGAGCTTGTTCAGCCAAGCGCCGTTGTCATACAGCACCGAATGGAGCACCTTGGGGGAGATTTGCATGATCGCATAGCGAATCAAGTTGCAGATAAGCGAGGAGGAAGGTTTGCTTACCTCTCCCTCATATTCGTTATGGAGCCACCAAGAGTTGTATCTTCCCTTGAGGGAAGCAACCTTCACATGCTCCATTCCGAGAAATGGTGTCGGATCAAAGTCCCAGTTGTAGTTGCTCCATGCAGGGTCGGTGAAGAGTACTTCGTACCCCTCGTTTGCAAACAACTTCGGCATCATCTTCAACGCCTCATTCTGCTTTTGCCTGAGGGACTCCTCCGCTCTCTTGTTGATCTCCTTCGGAGTATACTCGTACCCGCCATAGAGCGCAGGAGTGCCGTAGATGGTGTTCGGGCCAAAGCTGATCGTGTTGGGATAATAGGTGAATCCGTCAAACTGGTCTTGCAATTGGGGTTTCTCGGAGAAGATTGCATCCACATAGCAGCTCATGCCACGATCCAGCATGATGATGAGGATGTTCTTTCCGGTCTTGGAGAAGGTGAAGACAGGAGCGAGGTGGGAGTCTATGCTCTCGTTGTTCTCCACCATCATTTCATGGCGCGGGATGAAGGCGCGATATGCAATCTCAATTTTAGCCACGCTGACCATCCCTAAAAGCGCCAATCCCCCCCCCATCAGACAATAGATGTGCACCATCATCCCCTTCTGGAGTCGTGCGATGCAAAAGAGGATGCAGAAGCAGATAATCGGGATGCAAATCAGTTCGACCACCACCCCCAGCGTGGTCCTTCCCAATGCGGAGAGGTCACTGAAGTGCAGGTTGACCAATACGGAGCCATAGTGGTCGGGAAAGAGAAAGAGGTTGCTTAGCGCAAGGACAAAGAGCGTGGCGGCCGTTGTGGCGAACAATGCCTGAATCTTCTTGTCGAAGAGACGGTAGAGGCACCATGGCCAGATGATGCAAAGTCCGACTGCCTGAAGAAGGGTGATGAAAACGAAGGCCAAAGGAGACCTGTATGGCTCGAGGAAGGCGAATTCGGTGGGAGAGCTGACAACCAACGAGGAAGGGACAACCAATCCCAGAAGGATTGCAAGACTGATGGTGGAGGCACAGAACATGCGCCAAGAGAAGCTCGGATTCTGAACCAAGGGGGAGAGCCATGTGGCAAGGAGAGTCTTGATGATGCGTATCTCCAAGGGGATGAAAACGACAAGAGCTGTTCCCACCAAGAGGAATGCCTGAGTGGAGGGCTTGCCGGTATGGGTTATGCGCACTACCCCTAGCAGCACCAGCGCCATCCCCGCACAAAGGAGATAGAGCACCTTCAGCGGATGCTTGAGCCTATAGAAGATGTTCTTAAGCAGGCTGAGCGCATTGTTCATCGTCCAGTAGAGCAGCAGACCCGATGGACTTTGGTAGAGAATCAAGAAAAAGAGGGCGGCCATGCCGTAGATCTGGATTTTCTCCTTGAGGGGATGCCCCTTGCTGTAGATGTAGCCCGCCACGCAGTTGAAGAGCGTCATGGCAATGGGAAGCAGGTTAAGCGTCACGCCACCCACCCTTATCATCCCGTCCGGCTTTCCCAGGTCCTCCAAGAACCAGAAGGAGCACCCCCTGAGGGCCTGCATCTGCGAGAGCAGCGAGTAGGCTGCCATGAAGAAGGGAATCTGTATCAGGATGGAGAAGGCGCTGCGTAACGCGTAGTAGGGCTTGTAGTGCTGCTCCCGGTAGTAGGCTGAGAGGATCATGAACCTCTCGTCCCCCCTGAAACCCTTCTTGATCCGCGCCACCTTGGGCGCCATCGCCATCTCCTTCTTCCTCTCCACATCCTGCCAGTGCTCCGCCACCATGTAGATCGGAAGCGTGAGCAGCGTCACCACAAACGAGAGTCCCACCGTGGCCGCCCCATAGCTGTCCAACACACGGTAGAGGACGGTGAATGCAATCTCAATCACTTCCGATATGGGGAAGATGCAAAGGTAGTAGAGGATTCTCCCAATCATGGCGTCACTTGCCTCCAGTTCCCGATGGAGAAGATATCATCCTTCACTTGCAGCCACTGCTCGGGTGAGATATCGAATGCATACTTGCCGTTCTGCTCGGGCTTCCACTTGCTGGAAGTGGTGATTGCCACACCGTTCTCTTTCCCTTCGTTGGAAAGGGGTGCGTGCGTATATGGATTGACGGGATCCGTGATGATACCTTCGACAAGCAAAGCCGGCGTGTCCGCATTGGTCATGAAGGTATCGTCAATTCTCATCTCCCCCTTCTGGTTGAAATCCTTCACCATAAGGAGCGCCCTATATTGGTCAAGGTGCTTGTTCCCTCCAGGGAGGAGCAAGTTCTCTTGTGCGCTTCTCTTGCTCTGGGCACCATGGTCGCTGACGACGATGATTCTCGTATTGTCGTAGACCCCTTGCTCCTTCAGGAAGTCGAACCACCTGGAGAGGAGGAGGAAAAAGGCCATGTTGACATGGTATTGCTTCACGTTCTCAACCGGCGCGACCTTGTCGCTCTCAGACGGCTGTTCCACAGGCACATAGTCGGGGAGATGGAGGATGA
The DNA here is from genome assembly GCA_963618365.1 of Bacteroides uniformis. Lineage (GTDB taxonomy): Bacteria > Spirochaetota > Spirochaetia > Sphaerochaetales > Sphaerochaetaceae > RUG023. The sequence continues at coordinate 25,890 of CAVESN010000010.1, read as the reverse complement.
CCTCCTCGTGGGCGAGCTCGGTGTCGAAGCTATTGTACCGGCTGGTAGCATCATCGGTGATCTCGGTGATAAAAGGCAATGCATCCATCGTCGCATATTGGCGGACAAAAAGGTCATCCAGCCCTCCTGTCGTATACAAGGCGGGATTCAGCTCGTTCAGCCACGTGCCATTGTCGTAGAGGATGGCATGGGTGGCAAGCGGAGAAGCGGTGAAGAAAGCATAGCGAAGCATGTTGCACGCAAGGAGCTTCGAGTATTGGATTGTCTTGCCTTGGAAGCGGCTGTTCTTGAACCATGGCGCATAGCGGCTGGTGATTCCCATCGCAGTGACATGCTCCATCCCCGAAAAGGGTGTGCCGTCGAAATACCACTTGTAGTTGCTCCATGGGGGATTGGTGACCACCACCTCGAATCCGTTTTCGGAAAAGAGCTTGGGGAGCACCTTCAGCGCCTCGTTGTGCTTGTCCACCATCTTCTCCCCTTCTCTTTCCTGCATGGCAAGCGGCGTATACTCATATCCACCATAGAGCGCACTTGAAGCATGGAGCGTGTCCTCTCCATAGCTGATCGTATTGGGATAATAGGTAAAACCGCTGTAGGCCTCTTTCAATTCGGGTTTCTCGGAGAAGATGTACGGGACATAGCAGCTCATTCCCCTATCCACCATCACCAGCAGCACGTTCTTTCCGGTTTTGGTGAACGTGAAAACCTTCTCAAGCTGTGACGACTCTTGCTCGCTCTCCGCCTTTTGGTGCTGGGGAAGGTACCCCTTATAGGAGGAGATGATGGCAAAAAGACGGAGCGAGCTTAAAAGAAGCAATGCAAAAAGTATCAGGATTTCCGCCCGGAAGAGGATGCGCACATTTTTCCCGATAAAAAATGCGATAAAGGCAAAGAGGAGAAGCAAGGAGAGCAGATTGGCTATCTGCCTTCCCAAATGACCTCCCATGGATGCATTGGAGAACTGAAGTCCCACCAGCATGGAACCGTAGGATCCCTGGAAAAGGAAGGTGTCCACCAGAGCCATGGCAAAAAGGAGAGAAGAGGCAAGGGCGAAGAAAGATTGGATTCGGGAAGGGAACATATGGTACAAGGCTACCGCCCAGAGGAAAAAGCCAAGAGCACCCATGAGGGAGAAGAGCGCGAAGACCAGGGGGTGGGAGTATGGCTCCAGGAAGGAGAACTCGGTGGGAGAGCTGGAGAGCAAGTTGAGCGGAATCACCCACCCAAGCAAGAAGAAGTATCCTCCCATGCTGGCAAGAAAGAGATGCCTCCTCTCCTTTTTATGCGCATCCAAGGGGGAAAGCCATTTGGCGTGATATCTCTTCAGCAAAAAGAGCCATAGGGGAAGAAGCGAGAGAAAGAGAGCGATGCCATAGACGATTAAGAGTGTGGATCCCCTTCCCGTCCCCCGCCTGGTCAGGGCGATGCAGATGGAAAGAAGCGCAAGATACATGAGTCCAAGCAGCACCTTCAGCGGATGCTTGAGCCTATAGAAGATGTTCTTAAGCAGGCTGAGCGCATTGTTCATCGTCCAGTAGAGCAGCAGACCCGATGGACTTTGGTAGAGAATCAAGAAAAAGAGGGCGGCCATGCCGTAGATCTGGATTTTCTCCTTGAGGGGATGCCCCTTGCTGTAGATGTAGCCCGCCACGCAGTTGAAGAGCGTCATGGCAATGGGAAGCAGGTTAAGCGTCACGCCACCCACCCTTATCATCCCGTCCGGCTTTCCCAGGTCCTCCAAGAACCAGAAGGAGCACCCCCTGAGGGCCTGCATCTGCGAGAGCAGCGAGTAGGCTGCCATGAAGAAGGGAATCTGTATCAGGATGGAGAAGGCGCTGCGTAACGCGTAGTAGGGCTTGTAGTGCTGCTCCCGGTAGTAGGCTGAGAGGATCATGAACCTCTCGTCCCCCCTGAAACCCTTCTTGATCCGCGCCACCTTGGGCGCCATCGCCATCTCCTTCTTCCTCTCCACATCCTGCCAGTGCTCCGCCACCATGTAGATCGGAAGCGTGAGCAGCGTCACCACAAACGAGAGTCCCACCGTGGCCGCCCCATAGCTGTTGGTCACGCGATAGAGGATGGTGAAGAAGATTTCGATGATCTCCGCGATGGGGAAGATGCAGATGGAGTACAAAAGATACCCCATGCTCACCTCCCCTTGAGGAAGGTGAAAAAGTCATCCACCTTCCACTCGAACCCGAGAGTAATCTGCAAATCCTGGCGAATGCCACTTTTCGAGATGTTCCCGGGATTTTTGACAAGAAGCCAATCCATCTGGCCAAAAGCGGATATTCCCCGCATAAGGGAACAAGAGCCGTTGATGCCGGCCACGAAGGTATGGCAGAGCGCATTTCTCTTTGCTTTCGCATCGCGGTCATATTGGTTATCCGTCTCATGCGAAGAAGACGGAAGCCATCCGCTATGCACCGTGGCGTTGTCAATCTGGCTCCAGATGGTGAATTGGTCGTGGGTGCCATGCGCCATATAGAAGAGGTTGCCGGTAAGGGTGAAGGAACCAAGCCTTTCATAGGAGACTCTGCAGTTGGCCACCATGGCGTCACATCCATACTGGTATCCCATGAATTGCTCCTTGTAGTAGGAGGAGTGGGTTCCGACGACGAAGTTGATGCCATATTCTCCGAGGCTCTGGGAGCGGGTTGAGCCCGTATACCCCTCGCTCTTCGATTGCACATCCCCATCACGCAAATAGAGGTAGGGAGAGGTGTACGCACCTTCGAAGTTGCAGGTAAGCACCCCCTTCTTAAGCGGTTTCACATATGTGGTTCCCACAATCACTCCCACTCCGTTCGGTTCAGCCTTGTCGTTTTCCGTGGCATCACCCGGCTTGGTCTCTCCGCTGGAGGCAAGGTCGTCGATGACCACCTGCGTGTAGAGATTGAGACCACGAATCGGAGTGATATCGAAGTCGATGCCGATGATGGTATTGGTGTGGCCCCGCTTGAAGTTGTTGTGATATATCATGGCAGGGTTGAAATCGATAAGGTCGATGCGATTGCGATCGCTCATGTACATGACCGAGTCGGTCACCGCGACTGCGATGCGATCCTTCCAGAAGCGTGTCTCAAGGCGATGGGCGATAAAGGCTTTGATGCCATCCTCATAATCGCTGGAAATCCCTTGTGCCAGATACCCCTCCCCCTCCTTGTAATAGTTCTGCGGGTGGGGAAAGGAGGAGACAAGGAATGTATATTTCAGTGTATCGTTGTAGGTTGCGATACGCGCCATGTTGTGGTACTGGATTTGGCTTCCCAGAAGGAGATTGCCAGTAGTCCCGCTTCCCCAGCTAAGCTTATCCCTCCCTATCTCGAGACTCCAATGCTCTCCTCCGGCCGCAAGCAATGCGCGGTAGGGGACGAACAAGTCAAGCCCGGAAAGGGGTAGATTGGTGGATACCCATCCATCACCCATGGTCGGCTCTGCCTGGTTCTCACCCTCATCCCACTCCCTTGCATGCGCAACATCCCCTTCCACATATCCATAGAAAGAAGAGGCGATAAATCCTTCCAAGGGGATGACAACTAGCGGTTTTTGCTCGCTCTCTCCTCTCTTCCAATGGTCAGACCCCTGGAAATAGGAACTTTGGTTGGTATGCATATATCCTTCCAATGTGGCATCAAACCCCACACGGATGTTCTTCTTCCCCGCATCCGTGGCAAGTGCCCTGAAAACCGAGTCGTACCACTCTCTTTCCAAGGGAGATAAGGATTCACAGTCCAAGCGGGAGAGCATAAGTTTAAGCTCTCCACCGCTCCATGGCCCGGTTGCGGAGGGAAGCGCAAGCCCCTGCATGACATACAGCCTCGCAATCTTGTGGTACACTTCGCTCTCCACAGGATAGATCTTTTGCATGTTCCTGGCGGACACAACGCCCAGGAAGCAAAAAAAGAGCAAGAATATGCAGGATTTTCTCTTCATGCTTCTTCCTTTTTAATAGCAGCTATCGCTTCAAGCAGTTGCAAGTCCGCATGTGCGTTCACGGCGATATGGCTCTCATCCACCACGCTTACTTCCCGATGCATCGCTTTCAGCTTAGCGGCAAGGGAAAAAGCATCGCTACAAGAAAGAATGGTTGCCGTGAGGTCGGAGCGAGAATCAACCTTCACGCCATAGTCTCCTTCGGAAACCAGCTTGCGGAATGCGAGCACCTGATGCACATTCTCAGCCCGATAATCGCAGGAAGTTGTTTGTTGTCTCTCTTTTCTTATTGCATCTTCCACCGAGGCGAGGTAGTCAACCACACACCGGGCAGCCTCTCCCTCATGGGCCCATGCTTCTTTCTTTGCCTCTTTTCTCGCTTCCGCTAGTTGTGGGCTGTCGCTTGCGGCCTTGATTACCTCACCGATACGGGGAAGATCCTCCTCTGCCAAAGGAATGCCGAATTTCTTCAAGGAAGAGAATTGCCAGAGCTCATGCGGCACATCATCGCAATCATAGGGAAGCGAATCGAACCCCTGGAGCATGTAGAGCACAGGCTTGTCCTTCAGGAAGGTATAGTCGAAGACCACTCCGCTGAAATCACTGATCATGATATCGGCCTTGCTCAAAGAAAGGCTGTTGTCCGCCTCAAAGTCCCAATGGATGTTCCCCTTTTCTTTATAGCGCTTCTCTAGCCGGTCCAAAAGCTCCTTCTCGCTGGTTTTTGACTGGGGATGGGGACGGACAATCACCTCAAACCCTGTCTCCAGCAGCGGGTCAAGAAGCTTCTCTCCAAAACGTGAAAGAAGCGCTGAAGGCCCCCAAGAGGGAGCAACAAGCACCGTGAAACGATGGTTTTCCTCTGGCTTGATGTGGGAGAACTTCTCCTTCAGCACATCTAGGTAGGTGCAACCCACGGTGACAAGCTCCTTGCTCTTGATGCCACGAAGCTTCTCCAAATAGCGGATATCCTCTTTCTGATAATCGCCAGTAAGAAGGACCGAATCGAAGAAATCGAGGCCAAACATACGATAAGTAGTCGGGTCGCTTGGCATGTGGAGGATGTGGCTGTAATGGCACACGTTCTTCGATCTCTTGAGCTGATAGACATCAAGCCCGGGGGTTGTCATAAGCACCACGTCTGCTTCCAGGAAGTTTAGCCGTGCAAACGCTTTATTGCCGGAACCGATATACTCGGCCTTCACATGGGCATGCCCCGCACAAAGCACAGGATCGTTCTCCATGGAAGTGTAATAGACAAGCGGCAATCCTCGCTTTTCAAATTCATCAACCACAGGACGGAAGACATTCAGATACTGCCTTCCCTCGCAATAGACCACATAGGGAACCCGTTCGTGGACCAAGGACGCTTTCACATCCTTGCTGGAGAAGCGCATCTTCATCTTCACCACAAGGGCACGGAACGAGAAGTAAAGGGTGGCTGCGATACCGATGATGATGGAGAAAAGCATGCTGCCAGTACCGGGATCTATGTAATAAAACATGAAAAACATCCTTTTTCCTTTATGTCGCATGAACCTACCAAGAGGCTTTAGTCATTCTAAAGAGAACGATAAGGAAATACAATCAGAGCCATTTGCAATGCCAGAAGTGCAAATGGCTACAGGCAAAGGAAAAGAAAAGCGGAACCATTGCCTGAAAACTAGCATCCCGAGAAGATGTGGCACATTCGTTTACACTTATCACAATAATTGTTATCATTTGTATAGCATTACAGAACGAGGCGATTGTTTTGGCTCCATGTCACTAGGCATGGAGGTGCTTACCTCCAAATCTTCATAGGAAAGGAGGTACCAGTATGAGTGACTATGAGATTATTTCAATGGATAATCGCCGAGTTGTGCCGAACCAGGACTTCTCGGCGATATAAATCGTTTATGAAGCCCGCAATCGTCACTGCAGTGCTTCCTTGTCTTTTATGATAGCAATCAGGCTCGAATTGTCAATTGTCCGCCTTCTCAAGCGGGAGTGAGACGCGATCCTCGAACCAGTTCAGAAGGGCATCCATGCGGCGGGAGAAAGATGAGGCAAGGTGGACGTTCCAGAAGAGAATATGGACTTCCGGTTTCTGGTCAAAGACGTTCGCCATGGCATAGACATAAATTCCCTCCTCCAGGAGGAAAGTGGAGACGCTCATGCTCAGGTTCTGGGCGGGAAGCACCTTGATTCCCTTGAAACGCATCGTCACATGGTTGGTCATGTTCATGAAGATCTCATCATCCGTGCATTGGTACTCGATGTCATAAACCAGTCCGTCAAAGGTCGTGTCATTGAGGTAGGCGTATGTCTTCAAATAGGAAGGCACCTCATCCACCACGGGATCGGGATACTTTGTCTTTCTGTCTTCCGGGTCGGAAAGGGAGTATGTCTTGTTGAAGAGTTCCTTCGGCTTGTCTCCCGCCCTATGGCTGATATAGGTGATTCCCTGAATGGTGCGGATTTGGCGGAGACGGTTGAAGATTTCCAGCTGTCGCTCCGACTCACTCATCTCCTTCCAGTTCTCGGGATACGGAATCAACCGGGAGACGGCAACATTGAATCCCTCTCCAAGTCTTTTTGCACCCTCCGTGGTAAAAGTCCATGCATTGCTCCCCTCGCTCACCATCGTGGCAATATCCTCCCCACGAGTAGAGCGAAGCTCAAGAGTCTGGTCGCTCTCCAAGGTTGCATATTGCTCCTCGGTCAAATCGGGAAGAGCTTCCCTCAGCGAGGGAAGCGCGCACAAAGAGGCAAGGGAAGTGCTCAAGGCAAGAGCAACCACTACTAAGCGTTTCATACGTATGTCTCCAAATTAGTAAGCGTTTTTGTTCACAAAACCTTTGAAGAAGGTCATGAACACAATCTTGAAATCAAACCAGATGGACCAATTGCGGATATAGTAAAGGTCAAAGTCCACCCGCCGCTTTAGGGATGTGTTCCCCCTCAGGCCGTTGACTTGCGCCCAGCCGGAAATCCCCGCTTTCATCAAGTGCCGCATGTTGTATCCGGGAATCTCGGTGATGAACTTGGCAACCAGCTCCGGCCTTTCCGGGCGAGGGCCTATCAAGCTCATGGAGCCTCCGATGACATTGAAGAATTGGGGAAGCTCGTCAAGACTTGTCCTGCGCATGAAAGAGCCGATCTTGGTGATTCTGGGGTCGTTCTCCTCCGTCCAGTGGGCGCCACCCTGCTCCGGCATATCGATGCGCATGGAGCGGAACTTCAGCATGGTGAAGACCCTTCCGTCCCGTGTTACCCGTTTCTGGCGGAAAAAGACAGGACCCTGGGAGGAGAGCTTGACAAGCAGGGCAAGCAGGAGATAGAGCGGCGAAAGCAGCACTACCGCGAACGAGCAGGAAACCACGTCGAAGATCCGCTTCTCCATCCGCTCAAGCAACGTCATTTCCGCGGCATTCAATTCAAGGGTCGGCACATAATGGAAATCGGAGATGACCGTCCCCGCATAGGAAGCGGGAATGTGGGGAAGAAGATAGACCTTGGTCTCCAGAAGCTCAAGCCCCTCGGCAATCATTCTGTCCTCTTTCTCCTTCTCGACAAAGGGGAATGCAAGGACCACCACATCCGCATGGCTTTTCACAACCGCTTCCTTCAGCGTTCCGGCCTTCAAGAGCGGAAAGCCGAAATCCTTGCCGCCATTCTGGAAGTGGCCCACCACCTTCATTCCCGCATCATATCCGCACACCTTCACAAACTCCGAGAGGCGGTCGCCATGACCCACGACAAGGACCCTCTGAAGGTACTTCCCTTTTGCAAACGCCCGTGCGAAGAAGGCACCAACCACGAATCTGCTCACCAGCAGCATCAAGAAGAGGAAACAGGCCGCAAGAATCAAGTTCATGCGGCTGATCTTGTTATGGAAGAAGAAGTAGTAGAGGGTGGTGAAACCGATGAAGACCTGAGCGGTAGTCTTGAAGATAAGGCCCGCTTGCTTACGCCACGTCATGCCGAAGTTGATATCGTACATCTTGTTCCGACTCTGGAAGAAGACGGTAAGTACAACGGCGACCATGCCGAGGAAGGAAAAAAGCAGCTCTTGGTCTGACTGCGCCTGGGGCATGAGATAGAACCGCACGCAGAAGGCGGCGATCCAAGCCACCACGACCGCACACACATCGCCCGCTATATGCGAGACAACGCGCGGCATCAAATAGCGCTTGTCCGCTGTACGCTTCATGTTCATGGCACAAGTATGGAAGGAGGCGGGGATGATGTCAACTCAAGGAGCATGTACTTGTATGTGGTCAGAAAATCCCCTGCGCAGTGTGATTGACCACGGATGGCTCCCCCATCGGCCTTGCTTCCTCCCCTGTCGCCTCAAGCTGCTCGATCGCCTTGTCCATCCACACGTACCGCTTCTCAATCCAATCCTGTAGATAGGCGATTTGCGCTTCGTACGTATCCCCTGCTTCAGCATGGGGCCAGATATCGACCCCGAGGGTCTTCCAGACAGTGTAGTTCCATTTTGCAGCTTCAGAGAGATAGCGCACATGCTCGGGAATGTAGGAGCGGGATTCGGCCAACAGACTTTCTTTCGTCTCGTTCCACCGATCTTTCAACTCCTTTAGGAAGAGCGGATCCTCAATCAGCCTCGGAAAGTAGCAGAACCCACTCACCCAGAATCCTTCAGGATCCTCGCATCCATCATAGTCGATGTTCCCGCAGGAGATGTCGAAATCCCATATGGGGCCGAAATGAAGCTTCCCGTCCCCGGGGTCATAGGACCAATAGGTCGATCCTCCGTAGACCGCGTCATGGTTCTTGGTGAACTCGTTCACCAAATACCAATCAATGAAGGATGCAACATCAAAGCACTCCCTGTAGGAGCCGAATCCGGGAGAGTAAAGCTCCTGTTCAAAATGAAGGACCACTTCCTTCCACTTCTCAAGCTCTCCCTTGGGAAGGTTCTTTTTTGGGTCCTTGAAAAGCATGTAGGCATGGGGAGTCTCAAGATAGGGATCTTCCCGTTTGGCGAACTCCATCAGCACTCCGCCCGGAGCCACCTCAACCCTTCCCTCTCCAAGGTCAACTTTCTCGGCAAGCTGGTAGACTCCGAGGAACCTCCCGTTGAGCACCACCTCCACATCCACGATACGGGGAGTCCATGCCATGTGGGTGTAGATGGTGCGTGCGATATGGTAGGCATAATCGTTACGCACGAGGGACTTGTCGTTGTACGGATTGAGAAGTACCCACTTCTTTGCCTTCGGCATTCCCAGAACTTCCGTCTCTTCGTCGAAGCGGAACATGTACGATTTCTTTGGCTTGTCCCAGGTGGTGTTGCCATGTCCCTTGATGGAGAAATCGCCGCTTTGCATCACTTCTCCCCCTACTAGCATCGTGTAGTCCGCATCCACATATTTTTCCTTGGTCTTCACCATGACACCGTTCTTGGTGTTGATGACAAGGCGCGGAATGCCATTGGACTTGGGAATGGTAAAAATCAGTCTCGGCCGATAGGTGTAGTGCTCCAGAACCTCATCAACAAACCAAGGCCACAGCTTGATGCCCAGCGGGATGCAAAACGCAAGGATGATGGCAAGGATGGCAACTCTCTTTCTATGCAGCATCACGAAAGCTCTTCCGATTTCCGGTTTTTCCACTGTTCCACGCAGGATTCCACATACCTTTTGAACTTGGGACGGAATACTTCCTGGCTGAACCTATGCGCATAATCGTGAATCTCACTACGGGTGTACGCAACCCCTTCCTTCTCGAACTTCTCGATGCAAAAACAGAGCGCATCCACGCTTTGCTCATGGAAGAAAAGACCCGTTTTCCCGTCGATGACCGTCTCAAGGACTCCCCCTCGCCCAAAGGCGAGCACAGGGACACCAGAGGATTGCACCTCCACCGGAGTGGATCCGAAGTCCTCCTCCCCCGGGAAGAGGAAGGCTTTCGCTTTCGGCATCAGATCGAACACCTCCTCGTCGCTCAGTCGTCCCCTGAACTCAATCGTGGAACCGGCAAGAGCACGAAGTTGTTTTTCCTCCTCTCCTCCTCCCACGACGACTAGCCGCTTTCCTAGCCTGGTGCACGCCTTTACGGCAAGATCGAGCCGCTTGTAGTAGGTGAAACGGGAGACACAAAGGTAGAAACCCTTATCATCCACTACCGGATGGGGATTCATCCGCACCCCGGGATAGATGACCAACGCATCCCTCTGATAGTACTTCTTGATTCTCTTAGCGATAAAGTGGGAGTTGCAGGTAAAATAATCGACCCTTTGTGCGGCAAGATAGTCCCACTGGCGCACCTTGTGGATCAGGGAAGGCATGAAAAGCCGTGTCAAAAGCCCTGCATGGGCACGGTAGGTGTAGTACATGTCCCACACATAGCGTGTCGGCGTGTGGCAATAGCAGATATGGGGCGCATTCACCGGCGTAAGCACTCCCTTCGCACAGGAGGAAGAGGAAGAGATCACCACATCATAGCCGGAAAGGTCGAGCGACTCGAAGGCCTTCGGCATGAAGGAGAGATACTTCTTGTACCAGGAGGTGGCACGGGGAAACTTCTGCACATAGGTCGTGACGATATGGTACTTCTCAAACCGCTTTGGCATATGCTTCCTGTCATAGACCAAGGTGAAGAGCGTGGCATCAGGCCAGATGGCAAGCCAATCCTCGATGACCCGCTCCGCTCCCCCGTAGACAGTCAGCCAATCATGGACAATCGCAACTTTCATCATCACCTCAATAGAAAATCTTCACGCCGATAAGGCCGTAGATGCCGAATGCGGACTCCCAGTCGTGACCCATGATGGTGGTGTCCGCCGTTCCCGGATTGTAGATGTAGGAGGTGACTTTACCGTTATCCTCCTTGTCGTAGGTGCGGGTGTAGACCTGGTAGTCCCTCTTGAAATCAAGCTCGAAGCGGATGCCTCCCGTTATCTCCACAGGGAACTTCTCAAGCTTCTTGGTCGCAACCAGCTCAAGCGACCATACATTCTGCCAGATGAAGTTCCAGGGGGACTTGAGCGCATACTCGTCATCCGCATCATACACCATCGGCGTGAGAATCGTGGTCCCGTAGTCGCTGTTGGTGGAGTATTGTGCTGAGCGGAACTGGCTCTTGAGCGTTGCCCGTCCTGTCCACCCCTTGGCAAAGGATGTGTCGAACTGTGCAAGAAGCTCCACCGTGTCCGGGTCGATCGGGTAGCCGAGGGCGAACCCCTTGTTCACATAGGATTGGTTGACCGTCCTCAGCCACGGGTTGTTGTCATCCGCATAGTGGCTGTAGAAGAAAGGGGAGAGATATGTCATCTGGAACGTAAGTTTGGAGAAACTCAATGCAGGAACAGGTACCTCCACCCCCAGCTGGTACCCCATCACATTGCGTGGCCAGCGGATGATATGCTTGACGTTGTTCATCTCCGTCATGGCCACCGACCCATAGAACTTCGCATGCCCCGTCCAGTTGTAGCTCCAGTCAATCCCGGCAAGCATGTTGTCAAGGTCCCCCATGGCATTCTGCTCGAACATGTAGACCGAAAGAGGATTCAAATAGCCGAACTCCAGGCGCCGGTGGTAGACGACCGACTCGAAGATGGAGAAGGTGAACCTTCCGAAGTCAACCTCGATGCGCTGGGCGCTGAAGTTGTTGTCCCACGAGTACCCCTGCTTGTCGGCAAAGTGGTGCTCCGAAGGAAATTCGCGGTAGGCATCGGACTCCGAGTCATAGATGTACTCGCTGTCAAAGACACCAAGCGACCCTGCAAGGACGGAGAAATGAAGCCATGGCGCAAGGTCTGTCTGCACTTCCATGGCAGGAAAGGTCCTTGCCGTGCTGGAAAGCTGCAGGTTGTTCAGGCCTGGACCCCAGTCGCGCTTTACCGACCCGAAGCGGAGGCGGAGCCTGCCATCAAAGAACTCCGAGTCAAGCTCGGGAGAGAGATAGAGGCCCGTGTACATCTTGTCCGAGTCGAAGGGGATCTTGTTCTGATAGTCTCCTCCCTGGATAAGATTCATGTAAAAGCCTTCGCCGTCCACCGAGAAGTCACTGAAGAGAAATGCGTCCGGATTCAACTTGTCGGAGAAGATGCCGAGGTCCATGTCATAGGTGAACAAATCCCGGAAGTTGCCCGCAAGGTAGAAGGTAAGTCCGTTACGGGAATCCCAGGAGAGGTCCGACTGGTCCATCTCCCCTCCGAAGCGCTGGGTGGAATCGACACGCACGCCAATCCTCGCCAACCCCCACTCACCGAAGGATGTCTGGTAGTTCCCCTCCTTCAGGATGGACTTCCAGTCGGTCACCGAATGGCCGCCGTAATCCCGGATCAGGGCTTCCCGATAAAGAGCTATCTCCTCCCGTTCAAGGGGAGAGATATCCCCCATCTCAATCTGTTCGAAAAGCCGCAATACGGTATCCACACTGTAGGGCCGCACATCCATCTGCTTGCCAATCAAGCCACGCCCCTCAGCCACATCGATGATCGTGTAGGCACGATGTCCGAGGGGAACGGTATGGTACGAGACACCAAAAGCGGAGGATCCCAGAAGCAGCAGGGAAGCAAACAGAATTGTCCGTATCTTTTTCATTGCGAAATCCTCCCATCCCTAGAAGAAATGATACATGCCGAAGTAGATCTCATACTCGATGCCACCCGTAAGGTCGCCCTTGAGCTTATGGAAGATATCTCCGCCATTGATACCGATGGAGAGGCGGATGGGATAGGCGGGGTGGCTGTCGATGATGCCGATGCCTTCCATGCCGACACCCCACACACACTCCCAATCGCCAACGCAATCGAGACCGGAATGGTTGTAATCGCTATAGGCGGGAGAAGCTTCTCTCTTGAAGATGCCGACATCCACGAACGGATTGATCAAGGTATGGGCAAACGATCCGAAACGGATGAACTTGGTGGTCAGGTTAAGGTTGATCACCACAGCCTTCTCCCAGTCATAGATCTTGTCCCCATTGGCGCGCTTATAGGTGCGCGCATACTTATTGTCGTCCCTCACGCCACGGATATACTCGGGAACCGTGTCCCCTGTCGCATCGGGATAGAAGTAACGCTCATTGGGAATTTTATCCGAATTGCTTGCGGGAGCGCTGTAGTTGTTTACCCCTCCGGTAATCCGGATGGAGGGGTTGACCCAATGGGCGGGAAACCAAAAATAGGTCAGCTGGAAAGCGAAGTTCTGGTAGGAGTAATCGACATACTTAATCCCGTCATGCGCATCATCAAGATATTGCTCACCCCGGTAGGTAAGCTTGAACTCAAGCCCCTTACGGAAATCATCTGTCACATAGTTGATGTTTGAATGGGAAAGGGAGCTGTACCAATAAAGGGAACCCTCATAGAGGAGATGGCTTCCATCCGAATTGTTGTGCCCGCTCTTGGGGTACAAGGTATTGAAAAAGGAGAGGGAGTTGTACCAATTCATCCACTTGAAGAGAGTGAAGTTCATGCCGACCGTCTCTCCGATACGAATCTCATCAAGCACCCCATCCTCAGATCCCGTGGTATCGAAGCTGACATTGAAGTCAAGCTGTTTCCCCCTCAGCTTGAAGCCGTGAAAGGCAAGTGATGTGGAGCTCTGGAGCCGCTCATAGTCGGCAGTGCTCGACTTGTCATGGTAGTCGATGATGGTGTTGGTGATGGTATATCCGCCGAGGGCCATCCCAAAGGGGCCGAAACTGAGGTAGTTTCCGATCTCCTCGAACTTCCAGCTGTTGGAGTTCTTGTAGTAGCCATTCTCGTATTGAGGCGCAATTTCCATCCATTCCCGGATAGTGAGCGGCTTATGGTCAATTTTCAAACCACGCGTCTTGATATCGAGCTCGAAGGAAGAATCGGAAGGATCATCCTCGTCCCAGTTGAAGGAGGAGGCGATGTCCATCTGGATGTTTCGGGTGAACATGATCCGGTTG
>CAVESN010000010.1:3530-12047 GCA_963618365.1 Bacteroides uniformis | reverse complement strand
ATCCGGTTGATGCCAAGCTCGCCGAAATAGGTCGATTTCTCAAAGCTGTTGTCGTTCTGCTCGACATCGGCATTAAAATAGAGATCCGCCATCTGCCCGAAGAGGTTCTTGTCGTAAAAGCGGAGTCCAGCCTTGATACCGTAGTTCGAATCGTACTTGGCATAGGGAAGAGGAAGCTTCGAACCGCCGTCGGCGATGGTGAACTCCACCTGAAAGAACTGCATGGCAGTTGACTCGTTGGTATACCAATAGCGGTAAGTGACAGAGCGGAAGATTCTCAAATTCCTGAGCGATTGCGCCTTGTTCTCAAGCGCCTCGGCAAGCTCCCTCTCGGAGGCGAAAATCTCATCGCCGTCAGGGACGATACGGCTTCGGATTGCCATCTCGCTCGTCTTTCCCTTGACATTGAAGTGGTATGCGGCAATCATTGCCTTCTTCTGGCTGACAGAGGCAGAGGAAACTTCAGTGACATTGTCCGTTCCCCTGGCATCCATGTTGTCCGCCGAGGCGGAGGTGAGTGCAAAAGTGCATAGCAGGAAAGCCACAAGGGCACGACAAAGCATTGGTTTCATCCAGACGAATCCTTTCTTTGAGAATCAACCTATTCTTGCATAAATGGAAACGCAATGCAATCTATACACAAATGCGCCATGGGAAACCCACGGCGCACGCTACACAGAGAAAAGAAAGGTCAGTTGGAAGAGCCGATGATGGAATTAAGGAAGACGGTAAGGAAGTTGTCCTCGAAGCCGTCGTTGTGCATCACCGAGTATTGCACATCGCTTTGCATGGAGTTGGAGGAAAGGTACCCATAGAATTGCTTGAGGTACTCTCCCATCCCCTTCTCTCCCTTGGCCCCGCTCTTGACCACCAGGTAGGAACCTCCGAGGGAAATCGGCCCGACAAGGCCGTTCTCTCCCGCATCATACAAGCTCTTGATTGTATCGCCATCGGCATAGGAGAGAAGTCCGTTCGGGTCTGTGGACGCGAAAGTTCCGAGATAGGAGCTGGATCCGATGTTCTGGGGGGTCGCTCCAACATTCGTCACGGAAAGGGACTCATCCTCGGCGGCTTCCTCAAATCCATCCTTGATGGCGGCAGCCATGAAATCGGTCGCACGATCTTTCAGATAATCGTCCATCATCTGCGCCTCATAGACGCTCATGTAGGCCTTCACGGTATTCAGCGTCTCAGCATCAGAGAAATCGGCAGGAACCGCAGCGCTCTCCACTTTCAGCACGAGGAACCCGTTCGTGCCCTCGAAGGGACCGATGACCGAACCGCTCTCGGAAGAGAGAATCTTCTTTGCATCCTCGCTGTTCTTGAACGAGTTCTGAATCTGGAAGAAGTAGACCTTGTCTCCGACTTTTCCCCCCTGGGAAGCAAATCCGTCAATGCTGGAAGAGGTTGCGACAGTGGCGAAATCCTCGCCACCAAGCACACGGCCGAGAAGCGCCTCTGCCTCTTCCTGGCTGGAAGCAGTCATCAACGAGAGAGCAAAGGTCTCGAACTTCTCCTCATTCTGCTTGCCATAGGCCACCGCATCCTCATCCGGATAACGGGACATGTCGAAATCCACATAGGAGAAAGACCTGCTCTCGTCAGCCATGGAAGCGACAAACTCCTTCTCCCCCTCGGAAGAGAGGATGGAAGAAAGATCCCCCATGACAATCTGGGCGGGAAGGTTGCGGCGCACGGAGGTCTCAATCGACTTCTTCTGCTCAGAGGATGTGGCGTTGTAGGTCGCCACATCGAACTTGCCATCCTTGTCGTAGTAGCCGCTCTCGATGATGGTGCGGTTGACTACCGGTTCACTGGCAATCACACCCGCCTTCTTCGCCATCTGGTTCAAAGCAGTATAGAAGACAGTGCTGTAGTACGCATTGCTCCAAATCGAATAGGCGGCCTGCTCAGGGTTATTGGAGGCACCCCGATATTGCTGGCCGTAGTTCTGGTATTGCTCATAGAAATAGTTGCCATTCTCGAAGCTGATCGCTTCCCCCTTGTACTTGCCAAAGACCAAGGAACTGGAACGGCGTGCAACCACGGCCTCGATAGCCGGTGCAAGCACGAAGGAGATGGAAATCAGAATCAGGACGATGATTCCGAACCACCAGCCAATTCCAAGAGGATGCTTTCGCTCCTTCCTGAAAGCCATGTTGATGGCCTTCTGGCGTGCAGCTTTGCGCTCTGCATCCTTATCCTGAGAGACATCTCCCTTTATTTCCACACTCTTGTCAGACTTAAACTCATCATCGCCAGACATACTACCTCTTTCTCCCTCTCTGCATCCTCTAGGGACAACACACAAAAATGTAACAGCACCAAGAGGGAGATGTCAATGTTTGAGAGAAACGCCGACCCCGTCACTCGGCTTGCAAGAAAAGATCTTGAAACCTGAGGAAAGAGAAGGAAAAGAAGCAAGATATAAGGAAGACACCTCTTTCGCGACAGATGCCTCCCTTGCAGGATCCAGGAGCGCCATGCAGCATCCCTTGAACCCCGCGCCGGAGAATCTGGCACCATAGACGCCATCCGTCTTCCGAAGAATCTCAAAGAGGCGAATCAATTCGGGGGAGCCACACTCATACGAGGCGATGCTGGAAAGTCCGCTCTCATTGACTAAAGCCCCGAAGCCAGCAATGTCTCCCCTCTTCCAAAGCTCCACTCCCTTGAGAACTCGCTGGCTCTCTCCATAGAAATGGTTGCAACGCCTCTTCCATGCAGGAGGAAGCAAGTGTCCATACTCCTCATACACTGGCTCCGGTATATCCCGAAGGAACATCTCCTCAAGCTTCTTTCCTTGATGGATACCCGCATAGGAGGCAAGGGCGAATGCACTTGCCTTGCACTCATCCACCCGGTTGTTATAGGCCGATGAGGCAAGATTCCGTTCCAGACCGGAGAAGAAGATGCCGATGGAAAAAGGTGCCATGAAGGAAGGAGTGGGGATATTGGCATAGGAATCATCACCGCAATCAAGAAAGAGCAATTGCCCTTTTCGGCAAAGTGTCTCGCATGATTGGTCAAGCTTTCCGGAAAAGACCCCCACATAGGCGTTCTCCGCCTTCTTGGCAAGACGGATAAGATCTTCCTCAGAAAGCAAAACGCCATTGACTTCGGCAAGCGCCCGCAAGAAACAGATGGTAAGCGCCGCAGAGGAGGAGATTCCCCCCGAAGGAAGATCGCCTGTGATGATGCCGCACAGCCCCTTGGTAAGCGCATGCTCCTCTCCCAGGAACTTGGCTGCGCCCCTGAGGTAATCCCCCCAGTCCCCCTCCTTCTCATCTGGCACCGAAGCGACATGGAATTGCACACGCTTGGAAAAGTTGGTGGAAGCAAGCTCGATGATACCATTCTGCTTGGGGCCATAAGCCATGTGCACGCCCCTATCCAAGGCAAAGCCAACCACTTTACCATGCTGGTGGTCGATATGCGCCCCTAGCGGACAGACACGATACGGACAAAAGGAGAGAGAGAAGGGACGATGATAGGTATCCTCAAACAATGTCTCGCACCGTAGCCTCTTTTCCCCACTCATGTTCCTTCCTCCTTACACCAAACCAAAGCTCAAAGTTTCTCAATCCTGCACTCGTGCTTCTTTGTCTGCTTGTCGTAGTTGATGCCCACAAGGAGGATGCTCCCCGTGTACTCCCTTATCGAGTCCGGATACTTCTTCTCCC
Organism: Bacteroides uniformis; assembly: GCA_963618365.1. GTDB lineage: Bacteria > Spirochaetota > Spirochaetia > Sphaerochaetales > Sphaerochaetaceae > RUG023. The sequence continues at coordinate 8,364 of CAVESN010000010.1, read as the reverse complement.
TAATCTGGTCTATGGCACTCTGTGCATCCTTGTTCCACTTCAGCTCCACCACAAGGGCGGGGTACTTGTCCACGAACTCTTTCCTCGGAAGGTAGACGAAGTCCGCAAAGCCATTCCCGGCGGGAAATTCCCGGATGGGGTTGTAGTAGAAGTCTATGGAGCTCAGGTATGCGAGCACTAGCACGCTCGCAAGCGAGTTCTCGTCATGGTACTTGATGGCTGAGGCATACCTTGCATGCAGCTTCTCGACCCCTTCGGCCACAGGACCGCCATCCCCGGCCAAGGTGGCATCGAGGACATGCTCCGACTCCATAAGGAATGCGACGCGCTCGCTCCATTGCCGCTTCTTCACCGCGCTGTTCATCTCAAGCCTGATCTCCTCGTTGGGGATGAAGGCGGTTCTCCTCCCCTCGTTGTATGCCAGGTAACCAAGGTGGATGAGGTAGGTGATCACGTCATCCTTGGACGCGAAGCTGACCACGTCATTCTGGAAATCGGAAGTGTCCACGATGGCCTCGCCACCGGCAACCATCTCGAGTATCGCTTCCTTGAGCCCGTCATAGTTCATGTTGATCAGGGGGACTATCGCCTTGTAGGAAGATGTGTCCGACCAGTAGCTCTTGAACTTGCCACTGAGCATCACACTCACGACCGCCCTCGGGTTGTAGATGTGCAAGTCATCCAGAAGGTAGCCGTCATACCACCTCCTCACCTCCGCGAAGTCGACATGGTACTTCTCTGAAAGTTCTCTCACCTCATCCTCGGTGAACCCCACATACCTCGCCATCGGCCCGGCATCGAGGATCGTGTACTCGTTGAAGTTGTTGAGCGCCGACTGGGCCTTCTGCCTCTTGATCGGAAGGATTCCCGTCATGTAGGCAAGGGCGATATATCTGTCTGGCTCGAATCCCTTGAATAGACCCCTTAGGAAATCGATATATTCTTTCTGCACTTTCTCATTGTTCGCGTCATCCCTTATCAGCACGTCCCACTCGTCGATGATGACCACAAACTTGCTCCCGGTCCGGACATTGATTTTAGCCAGTGCGTTGAGCAAGGAGGTTTCTCCTGAAGACAGGCAATCGGGATAGTATTGGCATAGCTCTCCTATGACTTCCTTCTTGATCAACGAGACAACTTTTTCAGGATTTCCCGCGAGCTCCAGAAAGCTCTGGACATCGAAATGGATCACGTCATACTTGTTCAGGTGCTTCTCAAAGTCCGGGGAAGAGCTTATCTCAAGAGTGGAGAACAACTCTTTCGAGTCAGCTCCCTTGGTGTAGTAGGCCGAGAGCATCTTCGCAGCCATTGACTTCCCAAACCTTCTGGGACGGCTGTTGCAGATAAAGGCCCGCGGTGTCCCCAGTAATTTGTTGGTGTAGTTTATCAGTCCGCTTTTATCCACGTAGATTTCATCGTCACAGGCCGCCTTGAATGCTGCATTGTCCGGATTCACGAATCTTCCCATAAGAATATACATCGGGACAAACCCGATTCTCCTTTCCTTTAATCTTTGGCTATGCACCGATTGTCAAATTGCCTTTGGCTCATCTTTTTCACAAGCCGGTACACCTACTTCTTCATTGTAAAGGCCTCCGAAGGAGAATGCAAATCGGCATGACTTTTCCCTTATCCCTGACACTTTCTCTTTCCATGCGGATATATTGCACTTCTCCCGAGAGAAAGAAACTTGTAACAGTTTAGCCATAGAGCACAAATAGCCAAGAGTCACCTATCTGTACCGAATCAGTTAAAACAGATCGGAATGGTGGGCAACGTGGATGTGGATTTTCAGTTTGTTGCGAGAAAACGCTGACGCCGATAGATGCAATTAGTGCGAGTGTGGCAAAGTTGGAGATGCCCCGTTTCTTGCATGACCTTATGACGCTCATGATGTCGCAGCACATTTTCTCACGGACATCTGCCGGAAGCCACCACTGACCTTCATACACACCTTAACGAGTGAGCGCCTTGCCAGGACAGGTAAGACTAAGCTTAAAGCCTCCGAATGCTTACGCGACGAGAATGGACCGGCTAACTACAGTGACATCAAGCCAGTCATCGAAACCAGCAAGAAGCAAGGGCTGAACCATGTCAAAAACACTTGCCTGTATACGCATAGCTCTCTTCATAGACTGCTTCAGGCGCAATATCTATTTCTCCAGCTTTCCAAGTAATAACGCCATGGAAAAGTGAAGGAGAAGAGAATATCTTTTCGTCCTTCAGAGGCTCAAATGCTCCGCCGGTAAGAAGGGAGGCATCAAAGAGCCTTTTCTCTCCTGTTGAGAATGTAATGAGCATCATCTTTCCTCTGAGAGGTTTCACTTCTGTTACTTTGATTCCTTCCTCCATCTTCCCTGCATAACAAATTCCATTCTTGATGTACATTTTCTCCTCTCATTACATGGGTTTAATTTTATCGAAATGTTCACCCTTTACAGCTTGGTTCCATGCTTTATAAGCCTCCTCCTCATGGAAGGAAAGCCATCCTACAACCATTTTGAACTGTTTTTGGGGAAGAGACCCGGCCAAGAGCTCTCCATCAATTGCTATTGCTGCTTCATACTCGCCATACCACACATGGGCATGAGGTTTATTGTGCTGTCTGTTTTCCTTGAACAGCGGATAGATAACCATACCGGCAAAACGACTCAATTCAGGTACAACGCACCTCCGACCAATGGGATATACATGCAAAATCTATAGTTTCAGTCTATAGAAAGGTACCATAGAAAGCAAACGTAAGAGTTCTCACCCTGATGAGGTTTTGTTAAACACCAGCCCTCGCGCCGTCCCTTTAGGAATAAAGCCGAACTTTTCGCTCATCCCCATTTCTCAGAGTGAAGGAAATCCCTCACAAGCAAGTGGATGATGCCATCTCTGCTCGTATCCCCATCATCAAGCGGCAAGAAGAGAGCGCCTTTCGGCGCCCTCGGTATCATCTCATCTCTACCATGTAGAGGTTGCACCTCTTCTCCCGCTCCGAGGCAAAGAGGATTTTGTCGTTGCTCCAGCTCCAGGTGGGGTGGCAGTGTGTGAGTTGTCCGTCCCAGGATGTGCCATGCCAGCAAAGATTGGAGAGCTTTGCCTCTTTCCCGGAAATATCGATGAGCACCAGATTGTCCACTTCGTCCCCGACAAGGAGCGTATTCTCCTTGTTGGCATGGTAGTGGTTGCAATAGTAGGGAAGCGCAATGGTGCGGATTACCTTTCCCGAAGTGTCGGCAAGGCCGACATAGGGAACCTGTCCGAGTTTTTTCGCCTCATTCTCCATCGTCACCGCCTGAGTGCGGCTGACGGTAATCGTCCCGTCATGGCCCGCCATGCGGTTGTCAAAGAAGACCTTGTTGTCCCTCGTCCAGAACTCATGCCCCACGCTGTCATCCTCCGCCTGGCGGAAACAGGGCCAGGGGGTGCGGGTGACCGTGTCAAAGAGCCAGATGCGCTGATGGACATAGTTCCAGGGACCTTCGTGGCAGAAGGAAAGGAGCGTAGGAATCTGGGGAGAGAACTGGAGATGGCCCACCCAATGGGTGTCGGTCCAGACCGCTTCCGCTTTCTTTGGGTTCTCCCTAGGGATCAGGAGAATCTGGCTCAACTTGGTCGCATACATCGTCTCCTTGAAGCCGGTATAGTTATCCCCCACTGCATTCTTCGGCTGCTCGTTGCGCACCACGCCCACATACCTTCCGTCACAGCTGAAGGATGGCTGCTCAATCTCATAGTCCGGATCGGTCTCCTGGTACAGAATCGTCCTGGTCCCCGTCTTGGTGTCCATCATCTTCAGCGTCGTGCTGTGGTTGCAGACATAAAGCAGATACCTGCTGTCGGGGGTCTTGGTGTGGCCGTTGTCCACACCACCCTCCTCATCCGTCAGCTGGGTGATCTCTCCGCTATGCAAGTTCATGCTGAAGTAGTTGAAATCACGCCGCTCCTCATAAGGACGGGAAGAAAGGAAAACAATCTCCTCATCACCCCAGGTGAACGAATTCTCCGTGAAATAGAGATGGAAGTTCTGATACTTCCCGGTAAGCTTGATCACATCCCTTCCGGTGAGGGGATCTTTTTCCACCTTCATTTCCGAAGGGTAGGTCTTTCCAATCATGGCAACACTCCTTTACAGCACAAATTGTTTCATCGCTGCAAGCCGGGAAATCAATGATTCCGGCACGCAAACCTCTTCCGCATGGAACCCCTCCTCCAATTGCTGCTCACTGGAGAAAGAGACGATGGGGATGATATGGGGATCCCGAAACGAGAGAAGATATTGCAGCTCTATATCCACAGGCTTGAAGGAAGAAAGATACGGCTTCATCACCTTCCAGATCTCCTCGTTCGTCTCATTCCCATACACCGCATCTTCCAACGGCCTCTGGGCAATCCCCTTTGCCCTCTTGGAGAAATATCCCTTGGCGATGGAGGAGTATGCCATCACATCCATCCCCTCCTCCCTCTGAAAGGCAAGGGTAGCCTTGTCCATGGCTTCCAATGTCTTGTCCTCCACTCCGCTCCACGAGACATCAGCAAGGCTATACATAGCCTGGTTGACCACGAACCCCTTGCCTCCAAGGGAGCGTGCATAGCTGTTGGCTTTCAGGATTCTCTCAGGCTTCCAGTTGGAACACCCGTAATAGCGGATCCTTCCCTTCTTCACTTCCTCCTCCAATGCGTCAATGATCACCTCCACAGGACAGGAAGGGTTGTCCCTGTGGAGAAAGTAGAGGTCGATGTAGTCAGTGTGCAAGTGAGAAATGCTTTCTGAAAGATCATTGTGGATATTCTCGGGAAGGACCCGCGAGATCGACCTTGCATCAAGTGCGGGATGGCAGCCCTT
>CAVESN010000010.1:0-3520 GCA_963618365.1 Bacteroides uniformis | reverse complement strand
CCCGCTTCTCTTCAGCCAGGAGCCGATATACTCCTCGCTAGAGGAACCGAGACCAGGCACCCACCGGCCATAGACATGGGCCGTATCGACAAAATTCCCGCCATGGTCCAAAAAGGAGTCCAGCTGCAAGGCAGAAGCCTTCTCATCCTGCTTGTCTCCGTAGTGCATGGTCCCTAGGCAAAGCCGGGAGACATGCAAGTCTGTCTTTTGCAACGTAAGGTAGCGCATAGTAGTAACCGGGAGGAGGTTTCCCTCCTCCCTTCTTCTCTTATTTCTTCACGTAGGTATGGTATTCGTCATACGCCTTGTTCATGGCGTCGGCCCAACTGTCCAGCATATCCTTCGCGCTCATCTTCCCAGCCAACACGGCCTGGAAACCAGGCAGCGCGACCTTGCTGTTGATCGAAGCATAGTCAGGGAGATACAGCGGATAGGGGAAGGAGACGATTCCATCCTCACTCAAAGCATCCATGACAGCATTGATATGCTGCCGCTTCTGCACCCACTCCTCTTCCTGCACCGTAGTATTGAGCGGGAGCTGTCCGACAATCTCGTTGAAGTAGCTCTGGCTCTCCTTGCTGCAGAGGAAGGAGATGAACTTGAATGCGGCATCCTTGTTCTTGGAAGATTTCGTCATGGCAAGTCCCGTGCAGTTGCTCGCAAAGGATGCGACCAATTTCCCGCTTTTGCCACGGGGAGAGACGAAGGCGAAGAACTGCTCCGGCTTGAAAGCCTTGGAGTGCTCGCCATAGGAGCCGAGGTTGTGCTGGATGATTGCTGCGGTGCCGGAATCAAACGCAGCCACCATCTCCTTGTATCCGTTGGTGATGTCGCTCTCGGGAGTGTAGACCTTGTAGATCGAGGCAAGCTTCTCAAGCGCCTCCACATGCAAAGGATCGTTAAGGGTGCTCTTTCCATCGATGAAGGGGACTTCTATTCCGGAGTATGCATACAGATACTCAGCAAGCTGGTCAGGACCGCCTGCTCCGCCACGGATGCTGTATCCCTTAATCCCGGATGCAGGATCGTTGAGGGTCTTGATGGCAGTGAAGAACTCATCCCACGTCTTGGGAGCGGAGAGTCCTTTCTCCTTGAAGAGGTCCGCTCTCCCCCAATAGGTCGGCGTGTAGTTGAAGGTGTTGGGAAGCATGTAGAGCTTCTCCTTGGCATCCATCTGCCTGACGCCGTTGATGACGATCTTGTTCTGGTCCTTCATCTCGTCCCACTTCTCGACATAGGAGTCAAGCGGCTCGAGAGCGCCGTTGTTGATGTAGCCGGCAAGCCATTGGCATTGCATTCCCACCACATCAGGCATCTGCTTGGCAGCCACCGCGACGTCATACTTGCTCTTCGCGTCACTGTTGGAAAGCCCGGTAAGGACCACCTTGATATCCGGATTCTTCTCCTCGAAGCGGCGAATCAGCTCCTCGATGTAGGGAGTGCGGGCAGGTCCCGCATTCTCATACCAGAAGGTGATCGTCTTCACGGATGACGACGAATCCTCTTTTCCGCCTTGCGCGAATGCAAATCCCATGGCGCACATGCCAAGGAGCGCCACAAGCGCTTTTCTCTTCATACAATTCCTCCTTTTGGAATCAACCTTTGACTGAACCGGCAGAAAGTCCGCCGACCAGATACTTTTGCACATAGAAGAACATGGCGATTGCAGGAACCAAGGCAATCATGCTTCCTGCGGCCAAGGTGCCGTAGTTCACATCAAACTCTCCCTGCATCAGCGACAAGCCCACAGGGATGGTGAACTTGCGTGAGTCGTTGAGGAACATGAGCGCATAGAGGAACTCGTTCCAGCAGGAGACGAAGGCAAAGGAAGCGCATGCCACCACTGACGGAGTCAGCATGGGAAAGACAATCTTCCACATAGCCTCAAAGCGTGTGCACCCATCAAGGTATGCAGACTCCTCAAGGGAAACGGGCACCTTCTCGACAAACCCCCGCATCATGATCGAAGAGAAGGGAATCTGGAAGGCAGTATAGACCAGAATCAGGGAAGCGCGGGTATTGATAAGCCCAAGCTTGGTGAAGATCAGGAAGAGGGGAATGATCAACATGGCGCTGGGGATGAACTGGGTGCAGAGAAGCACCAGCATGAATGGCGTCTTTCCACGGAAGCGGAACCGGTCCAGCGCATACCCCACGAAAAGGGCGCACACCACGGTAAGGAGCGAGCTTACCAACGCCACAATCAAGCTGTTGGCAAAGAACCTGCTGAACCCCACGTCAACCCACGCACCCGTGTAATTCTCAAAGGTGAAGTGACGGGGAAAGTAGGATACAACCCTTGAGACAATCTCACCCTCGCTCTTGAAGGATGTGTTGATTGTCCAATAGAAGGGGAAGATGATGAAAAGCATGATAAGGGTCAAGGGAAGATAGCGCAGCAATAGCTTCTCGCTCCATTTCTGTTTGATCATCTCACTCCCCCCTTCCGAAACCGGTCAACTTGATGTACAGCGATGCGAAGAGGGCCAAAAAGAGGAAGGCGACTACCGCTATGGCAGACCCATAGCCGAAGTCGTTGTCATAGACCGCGGTACGGGTGAGGTACATGGTCAGCGTCATGGTCCTGTTCGTCGGCCCCCCGCCGGTAAGATTGTAAATCACATCCACGTTGTTGAACTCCCACACGGCGCGCAGCAGCGTGGAGAGGATAATCGTGTTCTTCAATTGGGGAACGGTAATCAGCCAGAAAGTCTTCCAGCGCGATGCTCCATCGACAGCCGATGCCTCATACAGCTCATCAGGAATCCCCTGTAGTCCCGCAAGCAGCATGATTGAGAAGAAAGGAAGACCCCTCCAAAGCTCCGCAATCAAAAGCGCAGGAAAGGCAGTCTCATAGTTGCTGATCCAAGCCACACGACTAGAGATGACACCCAAGCGCAGGAGAATGTCATTCAAGACACCCATGTTCTCGTTGTAGATTAGTGACCAGAGCATCGAGGTGATTACCCCACTTACCGCCCATGGAGCAAAAACCAGCGCACGGCACACACCCCTGGCGGAGAACTTACCGTTGAGGATCAAGGCAGTGACCATACCCACCACCAACTGGATCGAAACTTCAAAAACCACCCACTTCAACGAAATGCCAATAGTTCCCCAAAAGAGAGGATCAGAACCCAAACGCACGAAGTTCTTAAATCCCACAAACCCATTGAGATACGGCTTGTTGATATTGTAGTGCTCAAGGCAATAGAAGAAGACATTGACAATCGGATAGGCCATGAACAAGCACAAAAAGAGAATCGCCGGCATCAAATAGAGGAAAGGATGGTCCTTATGGTGCATGAAGCCTCCCTTGCGGTAACGTTACCGCACTCCTTCACCATACACCCACCATGAAAGCTGTCAAGGGGAAAGTGGGAACAAGTTGACTGGATGGTAGGGGGTTTACACAGGAATCTGTTGATATTAAATTACCTGTATACATACGACAAACAACAAGCTTGCTTTCAATATTGTCAAGGGGAAATATTGATGAAAGTCATGCATATTCTGAATT
>CAVESN010000009.1:21502-31258 GCA_963618365.1 Bacteroides uniformis | reverse complement strand
GTAGATGCTGCGGCAGAACCCATTCTCCAGGCTTTTCGGCCTTACCTTCCTCTTCTCCGAGAAAAGGATGACGTTCACGATGCCGGCAAAAACATCGTTGCATCCCGGCAGGTTGTACTCAGCCTTGTCCTTTGCTCCCATCTTCCCCTCCTTTTGAGGAAGGGCAAGAAAGGAACAAGACGAATGCTATCGTACCATGGTACTACTTGTTTTGTCGGAGATGGGGCACTTCCATGCCAATTGTTTCCTATCGGGGAACACTGCTACTTATGTCCGCACCAAAAGCGCAGCACCATAGGCAGCCTCTTCCTGCTTCATGCGCCTTGGCACTACCGTGGAGGGGAACATGTTCTTGATGATTTGCTGGAGCACTGCATTCTTGCGGATGGAGAGTCCGGTTGCGAATACCGGGCCTTTCCAGTCGGTTGCATCCCTCAATTCGCGCACCATTCCCTCAAGGAAGCCATAAGCCAGATTTCCCAACGTGAGATTTTGCTGGTTGATCTCGGTGATGGAACCTTTGAGCGAAGCATCCTCCCTTGATCCCGCAAAACGGGTATTCACGGCAAGCGTATGGTCGCTTTGGGTTGCAAGCTCCGTCATCTTGTCCAGAATTTCCGTATCGGAGACATGCGCGCCAAAAGTGGAGAGAATCTCTTTGACCAGATCTTTCAAATAGTCATATGCCCAACCACCGCAGAGAGAGGAGTAGACTTGGATGAAACTTCCGTCGGGCATGGGACGGCACTCCCGTCCCGAACGGTAGGAGAAGCTCTTGACTGGAATGGACATCTGTCCCCCATCCCCAAGGTTCAAGACAGCGGCACCGCCACCCTGGGTCACATACCAGACGCTTGCCTGATTGTCTCCCACCGGGGCATGAACGACCAAATCTCCCCCAAGCCCAACGATACTGGCACTGGGAATAATCTCAGGAAGAATTTCACGGGGAAGACCAAGTTGGTCCACCAAAGCCCAGTCCCAAGCATGGGCCTTCACGTCATAGATACCCCAGCTTGCCGCATTCTCGTCATCAATCGAGTAATCGCCTGTCAGTTTTCCCTGCACGTACCCGGGGAGGCTTACCGCCCTGAGCCCCTTGAGGTCAAATCCTTGCCTCATCATCCAGACGAGCGTTCCTGCGGCGTATCCTCGATGGATTTTACATCCGGTCTTCTCGGGGTTCCCGGGGAGGTGCATCCCTTTGATGCGCTGATCACGCCAAGTGACGCAGGAGCTTCTGGCATTGCCTTTCCCGTCAATCAGCACGAATCCATGCATCTGGCCGGTAAGGGCAAGATGGTCGGCTTTCTTCCCTTTGAGCAAAGCCTGGACTTGCCCGAAAATCACATCTGCATCCTGCTCGTGGCGAAACCCATCATCAATCAATGTTCCCTTGTTGTCCACCACTTTTGTATCAAGCACCGAGTTCTCGTCCCCGAGCTCCATCAAGCAAATCTTTGTTGTCCCGATATCCACCGAAAGCATGGCTTCCTCCCTTCGCCATTGTATGCAAGAAGCCAAAAAATGTGGATACTCAGCCCTCGATGGGAAAAGTCGCCACGTTCTCTTTCAGCAAGATGGTGACCGGGGCCCTCTGGCTGGTGGAAACGTTGTTCCCCACAGTCATGAAAAGTGCAAGCTGGCGTAGTGCGCGATACCCCTGACCGTACGGATCCTGGGAGATGATGCAATCGATTTTCCCCTCCTGCAGCAGCGTGCGGTTGATCGGGATGTCGTCAAAGCCGATGATGGAGGGATAGGGAGAGAATTGCATCTGCTCGAGCACCTCCACCAGAATCTTGCTTGCCGAATGAAGGACGAAGATGCCCCTCATGTCGGGATTGCAAAGAAGAAACTCCCTGATTTGCTCTTTCCAATCCCAGGCTTCGTCTATGACCAGCTCCCTGGCGCCATGGAAGAAATCGAGGAAACCGGAGAGACGCCCTATGGTGTTGTGGGCGGAATTCTTGTTGTAGAAGACGCACACATGCTCGCTTGTTCCCGCGATCAAGTGCATCATCTTCCCTGCCGTCATCCCCGCCCAATAGGGGTCCTGGGTGGTATCCACCACCGCTTTCGCATAGGGATAGCTTGCATCGAAGAATGCGAATGGCCTTGTGCCCAGCTCCTCCACAAGAACCCTCGTGTCCTCCCGGATAAGAGGAGTGAAGACCAAGCCGTCCACACCCTCTGACAAGAACTTCCTTCCTGCCGCAAGAAGCGCGCCCGGCACTTGCGGATTGAAATATCGGATTTCCACCGAAACGGGAAGATTGCGCATATCCTCCATCGCCTTCCTGCATCCAGCCTCCACCAAAGACCAATACACGCGTGTATGATAATCCACCATCAACACGCCAATTTTCAACTGAGCCCCCCTACGCAAGTTGCTGGCAAAAAGGTTGGGATGGTAGTTTCCCCTCCGCGCTATCTCGAGGATCCGCTTTTGGGTCTCCTCCGAGACTCTTCCCCTCTTATGGAGCACCCGGTCAACCGTGGCGATGGAGACATGGGCCTCTTTTGCTATTTCGGTGATGGTCATCGCTTCTCCTTCCTGAATTGCTCAAGACGCTCTAGCATATGCCGTCCGACCTCATAAAGGTACCGCGCTTGCACGGGATAGAAATCCTCATCGCACCTTTCCCACAAATGGAGGGCCTCGAACGTGAAATCCCCTTGGTAGTCGATATCAGCCAACGCACTCAAGACATCATCCCACATGATCACCCCTTGGTAAGGAACCAAGTGGGCATCATCCACTCCCATATTGTCATCAACATGAAGAGCCTTCAGCCTTGGTCCAAGGATATGGATGGATGATGCGGCATCCCCTCCCCCCAGGAGGCTATGGCCGGTATCAAGCAGGCAGACAAAGGCATCCTTGTCACCAAGCTCCTCACAGAAAGAGAGGTACTCACTCGGATCCGAGAGCATGTCCGAGCCAAAGCACCCCCTCTCCTTGTCAAACTGGATCATGTTCTCAAGAGCGATCTTCACTCCAAGATCCTTCGCATAAGGAGCCAGCTTGCGATAGAACTCCAAATTGGTGTTCCACACCAAATCATGGTGCCTACGCCAACAAAGGTTATGGAGGGGATGGACCACCACATGGGGGATACCGAGAAGCGCCGCGCACCTGAGAGAGAAGATGGTCGCCGGCATGACCATCTTCTCGTAATCAGGCTCCTGGTCCTCCACGAACGGGAAAAGGAAAGGACCATGGGCCTGGTTGAAATGGATGCCGTTGTCCCTTGCTATTTGAAGGAGCTCTTTGGCGTGGGAGACATACCCATCCCCGCTCCAGGGGCCTTCATTCTTCTCCAAAAGGGGATAGAAGGTATAGTCCAAGGCATGGAACCCTGCTTTTGCAAAAATCTCTATTGCCCTCCGTTCTCCCACCTTCTGCATGAGCGAACCAGTTTCCGTGGAAATCTCCATAACGCACCTCTTTCTCGATTCTTGTCTATTTTCTCATATTCTTTAGGGAAAGGGAAAAATTCTCGAGTCAATCTTTCATTGACAAGCAGGAAAAGGAACAGGGACAATAGCAAAAAAGGAAAACAGATGCTGGAACAACTCAAAAGGGAGGTCTTTGAAGCGAACATGGACCTTCCGAAGCACAATCTCGTGGAATTCACCTGGGGCAATGTGAGCGGGATCGACTCTTCTCGCACACATATGGTAATCAAGCCCAGCGGAGTCCCCTACGGGAGGATGAAACCGGATGACATGGTGGTCATCGAGATCGCAAGCGGAAAGGTAGTCGAAGGAAGCATGGCACCTTCATGCGATGCGCCAACCCATCTGGTGCTCTACCGCGCGTTTTCTGGTGTTGGAGGAATCGTCCACACCCATTCCACATGGGCCACCATCCTCTCCCAGGCAGGAAGCTCGATCCCCCCCCTCGGCACCACCCATGCAGACTATTTCTACGGTGCGATTCCCTGCACACGGAGCCTGACAAAGGAGGAGATTGACGAGAACTACGAGGAGGAAACAGGGAAAGTGATTGTCGAGACCTTTGACCGTCTCGGACAAGACCCCTTGGAAATTCCCGCCGTACTCGTCCATAGCCATGGACCCTTCACCTGGGGGAAAGACCCCGATGAGGCAGTCTACCATGCCGTGGTGGCCGAACGGTGCGCCATGATGGCATACCATGACCTCATGCTGACCGATGGAGCCATAAGCGACATGGACCAGCATCTACTGGACAAACATTATCTCCGCAAGCACGGCGCACACGCCTACTACGGACAAAACACAAAGGAGTGAACCCATGTACAATATCCCGGTGGTAAAACCCGCCATCATCGCCGTAAGCCGTTCGTGCTTCCCCATCTCCCTCAGCGAGAAACGCCGCAGCGCCATAGTCGCCGCATACGGAAAAGATCTCTATGAATGCCCCATTTGCGTGGAAAGGGAGGGGGATGTCACCAAAGCGCTGGAGGACGTGAAAGCCCATGGAGCAAATGCGCTTGTCGTATACCTTGGGAATTTCGGCCCGGAGACCTACGAGACACTGCTCTGCCAGGAGTTTGACGGACCTGCCATGTACATCGCAGCCAGCGAAGGAGACGGGGATCTGATTGACGGAAGGGGCGACGCCTATTGCGGCATGCTCAATGCATCCTACAACCTCGGCCTGAGAAACCTTCATCCCTACATCCCCTCCTATCCGGTAGGAAACGCCAAGGAGTGTGCGAAGATGATTGCCGATTGGATTCCCACCGCAAGGGCCTACATCGGTATCAAACACCTGAAAGTCATCTCCTTCGGACCGAGACCCGCGGACTTCCTCGCATGCAACGCGCCGATTCAGGGATTGTATGACCTGGGAATCGAGATTGAGGAGAACAGCGAACTGGACCTACTGGCCGCATACCATCAGCACGAGGGAGACAAACGCATCACTGAAGTTGCAAAGGATATGGCAAAAGAGCTCGGAGACAACAACCCCTATGCCGGAATCATTCCACGCCTCGCCCAATACGAGCTGACGCTCACCGACTGGATAGAGGAGCACAAGGGAAGAAGCGACTATGTCGCATTGACCACAAAATGCTGGCCGGCCTTCCAGACCGAGTTCAAGATTGTCCCCTGCTATGTGAACAGCCGCCTGACCAAAAGTGGAATTCCCGTCTCCTGCGAAGTCGACATCTACGGCACGCTCAGCGAATACATCGGCATCTGCCTCTCAGAAAAGCCGGTCACCTTGCTTGACATCAACAACACCGTTCCTGCCGATTACCTAGAGGGAAAGGAGCTATCCTATACGCTTAACGACCTCTTCATGGGTTTCCATTGCGGAAATACTGCAAGTTGCCTGCTGAAGAATGCGCACATGGGCTTCCAGCGGATCATGAAGAGAGACCTGGAACCGGAGGGAGAACCGGATATCACCCGCGGCACCATCGAAGGGGACATACAACCCGGACTAGTGACCGTCTACCGCTTGCAGGGCAAGGCGGGTGGCGGACTCTCGGCGTATGCCGCACAAGGAGAGGTGCTTGACATGCCCACCAGAAGCTTCGGCTCCATCGGAGTCTTCGCCATACACGAGATGGGACGGTTCTACCGGAACATCCTCATCCAGCGCCATTTTCCCCACCATGCGGCAATCATGTTCGGCCACTTTGGGAAGAGCTTCTTCAATCTGCTTGGCATGCTCGGCGTAAAAGAGTTCGGCTACAACCAGCCGAAGAGCCTTCCCTACCCGACAGAGAACCCCTTCGAGGAGTAAACCATGCATTTCGTGGCAATCGGAGAGATACTGTTTGACGTGATGAATAAGGATGCGACATTGGGCGGGGCACCGCTGAATGTGGCAAGCCACGTCAAAAAGCTCGGAAGCCAAAGCACGATTGTAAGTGCAGTAGGGGATGATGAACTGGGAAGGAGAGCGAGAAGGGAGATTGCAACTCTCGGCGTATCGACCGAAAACGTCCAGACAAGCACCTACCCCACAGGAAGGGCGGATGTCGTGCTCACCGACGGCAACGCCGACTACACCTTCAACGAACCCTGCGCATGGGATGACATCAGCTATCCGTCCAGGATTCCGCAAAAAGTCGACGCACTCTATTGGGGCACACTCGTCCAGCGTGGCGCCAAAAGCAGGGAGACACTGAAAAAGCTCATCGCGCAAACACAGGCACCTCTCAGGTTCTACGATGTGAACATCCGAAAGCACTACTACACCCCGGAAATCCTGAAAGATGGCATCACGCACGCCACCATCTTGAAGATGAACGAGGAGGAAGTCGGCATCGTCTCCAAAGCCATCGGCATCCAGGAGACGGCACCGGAAGAAGCGATCAAACGCATTCTGGCAACCTATCCCGTCGAGAAAGTGCTCCTTACCCTTGGGAAAGAGGGATGTGCGCTCTTTTCCAAGGAAGGAAAAACCCTCAGAAGAAGTTGCGGGAAAGTCAACGTCGTGGACACCGTCGGGGCGGGAGACAGCCTGTCCGCCGCCTTCATCTCCACACTCCTCAAAGGAGGAACACTAGAGGAAGCGCTTGAGAAAGGCACTCTCCTTGCAAACTATGTGTGTGAGCATAGCGGTGCCATTCCCGAGTATGACGAAGCGATAAAGGGGAAGCTGGGATTGGATTAACCCAAGTGGCTTGCCATGTAGTTTGCGATCGCCACCATCCCCTTCTTGTTCGGATGGAGGCCGTCCGCAAGCAGATTGGTGACATCTATCTGTGCAAGATCGAACAGATGGATGCGGCTCTCCCTTTCCCTTGCCTCAAGCACCAGAAAGCGGATGGCATCCTGCAATTGGTGCTGCGACCATCCAAGCGGGTTCTTTTCGTCAAATCCTTCCCGAAGTCTCCTCAGGGGGGTGCAGAAGTAGAGTTCCGCCTCTGGCAGGCGCATGCGCACTTTGCCAATCAGCGCACGATAGCTCTCTCTGAACTCCACAAAAGGAATGGTGTACTCAAGCATCCCAAGGTCATTGGTGCCCCCGAAAACAATCGCTGCATCCCCCTTTAGCAAAGCGATTCTCTCCTTTGACCCGAATGATGTCCATGCGGGGTACTTTCCTGTCGGAGTAATCCGCGCACCGCTGAACGAATCGTTATACACCATGGTCCATCCGCTCAGCCGGGAAAAGATACTCCACCACATCTCCACCTTATGCTCCACATCCGCATTCTTTGCTGGATAATGGAACTTGAAGGAAGGGTCACTGGTTCCCTGGAAGGAGGAAATGGAGTCTCCGAGTACGCTAAAAGTCATTTCTCATCCATTCGACGAACTGCGGAAATGCGATTTCCGGTTTTGGAAGATACTTCTGCCATCGCTTCTCCCACTCCAATGTGTAATACCCATCAAACCCATCTTTTTGCAGGCGGGACAATATCGGTTTCCAGGGAATATCCCCCTCCCCCATCAGACAAATCCCTTCCCTTCCCAGTTCCCTCCGGTAATCCTTCAGATGGATTTCCCTGACACGGGGAGCAATCAACTCGTAAAAAGGCTCCCAATTATCGCCGTACACCTCGTCGCTATGCATCACATCCCATATGATGCCGAAATTCGCATCATGCACCCCCTCCATAATGGGCTTCAGTGTCTGGATGGTTTGGAATTGACCATGGATTTCCAAAAGCATTTGCAGATCGGGGGCAAGGGAAGAGAGCATGCCTAGCCCCTCCACCACCATTTCGACGCTCTCGGGCACGACGAGCTTGTCTCCGAATATTCTCATGGCAGGGATGCCCATGCGCCGGCATAGCGCGATGGATTTCCGTGCCTCCTCTTTTGCCTCGCCAAGCTTTTGGGGGTCACTTAAGCGTACAGAGGTGGCCAAAGTGCAAATGGACATGTGGTTTCCCGCAAGCAGCTTTTGGGTTTCCTTCGCATGCTCCTCATCGAACATGACTAGCTCATCGGGTGTCATCATCTTTCCCACACCACGAATCTCCAATGCCCCGTATCCCATCGCATGGCACTTTTGGACAATCTCCTCAAAGCTCCAGGAAGGACATCCAAGTGTCGAGACAGCCAACTTCATGCCATCGTCTCCAGCCGCTTGAGCGTCACCACATTTTCAACCGGAACCCCTTTCTGGTAGTTGTCCAGTTGCCGGATGACCCAATCGCTGAACCGCAATACATCCCTCTCCGCAAAACCGGCAATGTGGGGAAGCAGCAGGACATTGTCCAGCTTGCGCAAGGGACCGTCCTCCGGATAAGGCTCCTCGATAGTCACATCAAGAACCGCACTGCGTAACGGCTCCTCTTCCATGGCCAACGCCAAATCAGCCTCCACCACTTGGGCACCACGGCCCGTATTGATGAACGAGGCGGTCTTTTTCATCATCCTAAAGAGCCGGTAATCCAGCATCCCCACCGTCTGGGGATTGTTGGCAAGATGGTTGGAAATCACCTGGCAAGTGGAGAACAAATCCTCAAGCGTCGTCTTCTCTACTCCAGCCTCTCTTGCCTTCTCGTCCGACAGGAACGGGTCGTACACCTTGATTCTCACATCATACGGCTTCAACAGCCGGGCAACGAGAGCGCCAATCTGTCCAAGACCGATGAGTCCTACCGGGGTTTTGTCATACAAGCCAGGATAGGTCTGGGTGACAAAGTGATGAGCCATCTTCCATCCTTCCTTTTTCTGCAAGGGAATTGCATTATAGAACCCACGGGCACATTGGATGATCAAGGAAAGGGTCATCTGCGCAACCGGAATGGCCATCTCCCCCGCAGAAGTGGCAACTGTCACTCCGTTCTCCAAATAGGCGCGGGCGAAATAGCGCACGGATCCTGCGGCATACAGCACAAGTTTCAAATTCGGGAAAAACTCCCTCACCTCTGCCGTGGTGAAAACGGGAGACTCCCAGGTGCCAATAACCACCTCCACATCTTTAAGCAGTTGTCTGTTTTGTACAAGGTTGGTCGTATCGATGACCACAGGGAGCAAAGTGCATTTTTTTGCAACTTCCTCCCTTCTTCCATGGGCAAAGACGAAGTCCAGCCGCCATGTCCCCTTCTCTTCCACAAAACACGCAACCATAGCATTCCTCCTCACACTCGCTGGAGGGTTTCCCCTCCAGCTCAGGTACCACTCAAATGAAATCCTGTCCGCCATTGACCTGGATGATTTCGCCGGTAAGGAAGGATGCCTCCTCGCTTGCCAGGAAATAGACCACGCTCGCGACCTCTTCAGGGGTTCCGAAACGCCTCAGGAGGATGTTTTTCTTCCATGACTCAAACAATGCGGGGTTCGACTTGCGCGTCGCATCATGGAAAGGAGTATCAATCGTCCCGGGGCTCACTCCGTTGCTGCGGATGCCATACTCAGCCAAATCCTTGGCAAACGCCCTGGTCAAGGTAAGGACTGCCGCCTTGCTCGTACCATAGACCCCAGCGCCCGGTCCACCCGCATTCTGCGCAGCGTTCGAAGCAAAATTGATGATGCTGGGATTATTCCCCTTTTTCAGCAAGGGAATGCAGGCCCTTGTCACGAAGAAGACGCTGTCCAGATTCAATGCCAGCACATGGCGATAGAACTCGGTCGTCATCTCCTCGAAGCGACTGCGGCCACCAAGACCTCCCGCACAATTGACTACGGTGTCGAGATGGTCATACCTTCCTGCAATCTCACCGATTGCCTTGTTCACCGCCTCCTCGTCCGTCACGTCAAACAGCATCACATCGTGCTTGACTTTCTCCCTGGTCAACTTTTTGTCAGTTTCCTCAAGTTGCTCGGGGACGATACCATTGACGATTACCG
>CAVESN010000009.1:9238-21492 GCA_963618365.1 Bacteroides uniformis | reverse complement strand
CCGTATATCCCTCTTTTCCAAAACGCTTGGCCGTCGCAAGCCCGATACCGCTGGTGGCTCCAGTCACCAATACGATTTTTTCCATTTCTTTCTCCTTGTCTCTTGGTTATTTCAGGAAATCTTCCCGTTCGGGAGTGAATATATCCAGCACTTCACCCTCTTCCAGACAGACGGCTCCATGCTCGATTCCGCTGACTTTGTACAGGGTATCCCCCTCCTTCACGACCTTCTTCTCGTCTCCTATCGTGTATTCGAACTTTCCACGGAGGATGTAGGTCGCCTGCACATGGGGATGATGGTGCAGCGCTCCCACCGCACCCTTCTCGAACCACAGGTGGCAAATCATCAAATCCTTGCCATGGGCCAACACAGCCCTCTTCACCCCGGGACTTACTTGCTCCACAGGGCACTCTTCAAGTGAGAAATACTTCTGTTGCTCGCTCATCTTCATTACTCCTTAAAAAGCATTTCCATCGTCGTATCCATTCTCTCTCCCTGGATGCGGCGGATAATGGTCGTTCGTTTTCCCGGAAGCGGGTTGTCGGGGGAGGTTGCCACAAAGACCTCAAGCCCTTCCGAATAGGGAATTGTCACTGTCAAAGAGGAAGAGCCGTCTGCAAACACAAAGGTTGCATCCTCTCCTGGCAGGCACTTACATACTTCTTCGAAATAGGCATAGCCGTTCTCCTGGTAGCCGAGAGAACCCTTTTCCATCTCTGGCTTTTCCACCAGCTTCCAGCTACGCTCCACATGGAAGAAGAGGTCGATGCTCCCGCTCTTTTCACTCTTCGCCAGCACATGGTCATGCACCGAAGAGGAGGTGATGCTCATGGACCTTTGCGCATGCAGGAAGGGGAAAAGATCAGAACTAACCGTCACGCTAGTGTCGGTATACGAGACTAACTTTCCCGGATCCCTAGTGGTGCTGTCCATGCCATCGAATGTCAGCGTGTTGTGGCAAGCGCTCCTACGGTGCCAGGCATTGCACAACGTGGAGTAGTATCCCGCATTGGACAAATCCCTGCTCACCATAGACCTTCCGAACGCAAGCTCGAACTCCAGGATGTCGGGATGGGCATGGCTCGGACCGTTAAGCCCATACTTGCAGAACAAGTTGATCTTCTTGTCGCGCAGCATGGCAAACAGGGATTGCTGGTAGAGCTGGCTTTTCCCTTTCACCACCTCGAAGCGCTTCATGTTCCAGTCATAGGCGAACATCAGCCTCTCCAAGGGAACCGTGTTGTGCACATAGTAGGACTCTGAAAGGGGAAGCGTTTGCCTCTCCTCTTTCCCAGATTCGATATTTTTGACAAGATTGCCGACCGTGCTCTCTTCCCCCGTGACCTTGGCCACCATGTAGTAGACATAACTGAAGGTCTTCAGGTTCAAATTCGGCCATCCGTCATTGGGAACAGGGAACCGGTGGTTGTCGAAGGCGAACGAGTAGGCGGCCTGGAGCATACGGATGACAGTCTGCTCGCTCTCGAATCCGAAGTCGACGTGATACACGTGGCAGAAGACCATCAATGTGGAGACTCCCTCCAAAAGGAAGAAGTTGTAATGGATAGATCCCTCATACCAGAACCCGTCGCTCGTCACTCCCTCGGCAAGCTGGCGTCGGATATTGTACTGCCCATGGAAGACAAAGTCCGTCACCTCCTTGTCTCCGAAATACAAGGAGGCACATCCAAGACCCGCAAGGTTCCAGCACGGAATATTGTGAACCTTGTTCACCTGGGGCATGATCATCCGATAAAAAGGCAGCACAAAGGAGGTGTGGAATTGATTCTTGAACCCATCATCCAAGTCATCCTTCAGGATTTCCAAAGTGACAATGGAGCGCACCATGACAATCGATTCATTCAGTCCCTGCGGCATGATCCTGCCACACCCCCAGTTCGCATTCTGCTCATCCTCGAACAGTTCCCCCTCCTTGGTGTGCAGGGGGAATGAGGCATAGTTGAGCGTGTAGAAAGAAAGGATTGCCTTGGCGATTTCCAGATATTTCTTGTCGCCAAGCACCTTGTACAGGAGCGCGGCTTTCTCGGCAGACACAAAGGCAAGGTTCCGGTAGAAGGCGACCCAAGCCTCGTCAAACACTTTGCCGGTAAGCTGTTTGCCACACACCGAGCACACATGCTCAAATGGCTTGTCAGGATCGAAGAGCAATCTTCCCCCGTCCTCCGGACAAAAATAGCGGTGCCCCCAACCGCTGAGACGGTTCGGATCGTCATGAAAATGGGAGGCGAACGCATCAACCTCTTTTCTCATCTGTTCAATCGAGTTTCTCAAAAGCGCATGTTTCATGACTGCGCTTGAAAATCCGTAATCCAACAACTGCATCAAAAAACCTCCCTTTTCAGAGCCGGTAAAATCGCATATCTCTTCCCGTCGACAACTAGCTTGCCTGACGAATAGGAAGCGTTAACAGAGAATCCAGGCATGGTAAACAACTCGACGAACACGACATCAGAAACCTGCTTCTCCGTAGAGAGCCTGAGCGAGTGTTCCTCTGTCCGAGTCACCTTGTCGGGTTCCTGCGGAGTCATAATCGCCGATATGCTCTGGATGGCAAGCTCCGACCAAAACGGCTGGTCGCTCACAACCTTGTAAGAAATCCCACTTGTAGGGTACTTCCATTCCCCTTCAGCGACAGGCACAGGATCCTCAAAGGTATTGGTTACGAGCGTGTAGGTATGCGCTAATGGGGAAGAGAGAGAAGTCACCAGGCATACCCATTTGCCTGGAGAGACCAGAAAAGCCCGGCTTGCCCTCTTCATCTTCAAGGCAAGAGGATAGGTCTCTTCCGTACGCCCCTCGCACCCATACACGCCATCCATGCTTTCCAAACGGCTCATCGTGGCGCACATGGATTCATCCGGCCTGCAAGAACTGTCTTCATGGATGCGGGCCTCGGCACTACAGCGCCACACATCGCTTACCCCCATCACATCGGCATACCTGCCATCAACCAAAGGAACGCTATGGTAGGGAGCCTCGATGGCCCGGTCATACCCGTCATCGGCAATCAGGTAAGTGTCTCCCAGCACCAATTGGTAGGAAAGGTTGTCGGGGTGCTGGTGGCCAAGGGACATGCATCTCCATCCACGCTCCCGGTACATCCTCCACCCCTCTTTCCATTGCGTCTCTCCTCCAGGACATCCGCATTTGGCGGAGAAGACCATGGCATCCTTCTCCCAGCTGGAACGGATGGAGACCAAGCCAAGGTCTGGGAACTCCCTTGCAAGAGGCAGATCATGGAAATCGGCCTCGAAAACCGAACCATCATACCAGAGAAGCTCCAAGCCAGCCTCAGGCCGGATGCCGGGATGGACCTTGCTCCTCTCTATTTCATCCTCAAGGAACGCCCCGGTGGCAAGATGCCCCAGGGCCTGGGCATACCCATTACGGTACATGCGCCCCACCAGGTAATAGACGCATGCGGGATGGCTCGAATAGAGGTCATGGGTGTCGCCGAAATTCAAGTTGCGGGAAAGATCGGGGCTACTCTGATACAAGCGATACCAGAACGTATTTTGCAAGTAATCGCTATGCAGGAAATAATCCTCACCTCCCTCTCCTCTCTCCATCCAGGCATACACGAAGAGCCACATGCCGCCATAACGCCAATAGCAACACCCCTCATAGTTGCTTCCATCCTTGGCAAGACGCGAAAAGACTTCCTTGAAATTGTCACGAGTGAGGGCGATTGCTCCTTGATCGTCAAATCCATGGCGCTGGAGGAAATACCCAGCCGCAGCGATGCCGGTCATGTTGATCCAGTTGTGGTTCTGCCAATATTCGGTCGGCCAGAATAGCCCTTGATGGCTCGCCACATAGGATAGGAAGAGGGAGAGATGATGAGCTATGGTGCGCACATAGGTGTCACGTTTCTCTTTATGCAAATCTTCAAACATCCAGTCGCAGCAAAGGCTCATGCCCCAAAGAACCCAGGAGGCGGAAAGGTCGATATCGACATTCTTCGGGTCACTTCCCCATCCCGGGTAGGAGGAGAGCGCATCCATCCATGCACAGCAACTTTCCAAGTATTCACGCTTTTTCGTCAGCTTGTAGGCAAGGGAAAGGTTACAGAGGTAGAGCGCCATGAAGGTGATGCTCATCGCAGGATGCTCTTCGGGTGGAGTAAGCCCCATCTCCCGCTTCACTTCATCCATGAAACGCGCACTCTGCCGTGGACAATTATCCAAGGTTTTCCTTATCCGTGCCCAATCATCAACCATCAATGCTTGATATCGCATGATTTTTCCTTTTTCAGTGCGAGACGGACCTTCTCCGTCATCCCATACATGGCCACATACAACGTCGCGAACAAGAACGGCTCCCCTTTCAGCACCACGAAAGAATCGGGCAAGCCCCAAGCATGCCTCATGGCCACATTCACCATGTGATAGATGGCTGAGACAAAGAGAACGCAGGCCATGCATCGTGCAAGCTGGGCGAGCTTAAAGAGATAAGAGATTCCTCTCTTTCGTGCGAAATAGGCGATATTGACCACCTTGCCATGCTCGCACAGGTCAAGCATCCGCCAAAGAATCGGATCAAGCACGAACACGGTAAGCAATCCTGTCGCCGAGGCCAATGTAAAGACCAAATCGATCGTAGAGAGCTGCGAGCCTAGCGGAGTGCCAAAAGCCACGAAAAAGTAGACAACCCCCGCTAGGTACCACCTTGCGATCATTGCCTTCGCATTGTCCGACAACCTCCGTTTTCTCATCGTTCATTTCCGCCGTGGACGAAAAAGCTAGCTATCGCCAGCGCTAGGGAAAGCCCATAGAACCCCATTATCGAGATTGAGAGGGTGATGGCTTTGACCACCTTCTCCGGTTCCCTCAAAGTCTGCTGGTACACAAGAGCATGCCGGTATATGCCCGAAAGCCAGAGGAGAAGCAGCATGTCCGCCACAAGGAAAAGCACAAACAGGAACTTGCTTGCGATTTCATCATCCTTCACCCTGGTCGCCTCGAAAAGGACGACAAGCCCGACCAACACGGAAAGGAACATGGCAAATCCGCAAATCTGGTTCTCCAGCTTGAGCAGTGCCGAGACATGGACAGGCGTCAGAATCAAGTGCGCGATAGGGACAAGAATCGCCACCAGCTTCGCCCAGGGGGTCGGACCACTTGCCTTGAGCGCGCATAAAAGACGCCGCCATCGTTCGTGTACGGTCAACTTCACCTCTTCCATCTCACACCTCCATCCGCATGGTTGTCTCAGCATCAAAGAAATGGACCTTTTCCATATCGAAGGAGACCCATTCTTTCGTTTGCGCGGAAAGATTCTCTGCGATGGAGCCGGTAATGATAAGATTCCCCAGCTTGAACAACACATAGAACCGGCTTCCAATGAATTGTGTATCCTCAACCGAAAGCTCCATACCCTCCCGTTCCTTCTCCTTCGCAATTTCCAGATGCTCCGGGCGAATGCCAACAATCACCTTTTTCCCCTCCTCTTTCCCGAGTCGGGAAGGAACCGCAAGATCGATTCCAAGATCCCGGTTCACGAACCGTCCACCAAGAATCCGGCCGGGGATGAAGTTCATGGGAGGAGTGCCGACAAAGCCTGCGACAAAGGTGTTCCTCGGCTTCTCGTAGATTTCACGGGGAGTGCCCACTTGCTGGATCACCCCATGGTTGATGACGACAATGCGGTCGGCCATGGTCATGGCTTCCACTTGGTCATGGGTCACATAGAGCGTGGTGATTCCAAGCTGACGCTGAAGCCTGACAATCTCGGCCCGTGTATGGGACCTGAGCTTTGCGTCCAGATTGGACAGGGGCTCATCCATCAAGAACACCTGGGTCTTGCGTGCGACGGCCCGTCCAAGGGAGACGCGCTGCTTCTGTCCCCCGGAAAGCTGGCCGGGGAGCCTTGTCAGGTAGTTCTGGATTTGCAGGAACTTGCTGGTCTCCATGACCCGGTCGAAAATCTCTCCCTTGTCCATATGCCTCACCTTGAGGCTCATTCCCACGTTGTCATAGACCGTCAGCTGCGGGTAAAGCGCATAATCCTGGAAAACAACGGAGATGTCGCGTTCCACGGGTGGCTTGTCATTGACCCTGACTCCGTCAAGCAGAAGGTCTCCCTCGGATATCTGCTCAAGACCCGCTGTCATGCGAAGCACAGTGGACTTGCCACATCCGGAGGGCCCGACAAGGACGATGAACTCGCCATCTTTGATGGACAAGTCGAAATCGCTGACGGCACGAACGCCACCGTTATAGATTTTTCCGATATGCCGGTATTCCAAGGTGCCCATTTCAACCCTCCATTCCCACAAGAGCGCGTCCCTCGGCTGTAGAAAGGAAAGCAGCTCTCTTTTTCGAGCGAACCAAGCTCAAAACGCCACAAGCTAGCTCGATAAATCCCTCAAGCAGCGTCACCCAGAAGAGGAATTTCCCATTCATTGTCGGCCGCAGCAAGCAAGGCAGCAGGACAAACGCGCGCAAAAGCGCATACAAGGCACAGGCAAGCGCAACATAGGACCAGCCAATCTGATAGACATTGACCTTCACCGCAACGCTGAAAAGCGCAAAGAGCAGGAAGATGTTGATTCCGCAGGAAAGCCCCATCATCACTCCAGTCGGAATGGAATCCAGGATCCGAATGGAAAAAACCAATTCCAGGAGGATTGCAAGGAGCGTCAAGGCATACCCTGCCGTATTCTTGCAAAACACTGACACTTTGACTTCGTTCATCACTTTCCCCCCTGCTTGACAAACCGAAAGTGGGAAAGCGCAAGCACCGCACCAAAGAAAAGGGAGACCAATGCGAAGAGAGACTCCACCACATAGCTGATAGCAAACGTCCTCGTCCTCAATAGATACTCGAAACCGCCTTCCAGACTCACCTTGGAATAATCAGCTCCAAGATAGATTGGCTCTATGCTTGCCAATGAGACCACAAGCACCACTGTCCAGATGAAAAGGATGGCAAGGAGCACATCCATGGCCACCAATGCAACCAGATCGGGCACCTTGCTGCTTGATTCGAAGAGGAAAGAGAGAATTGCCACCAATATGGCGCTGACGGCCAAGTGGAACAACTTGCGGTTGTATCCTTGCAAAAGCACATCATGCAGGAAGGCAACCGGTTTGTTCGGTTTCAATTGCAATCCAAACAGATCCTTGAAATCCGTCATGAAACCCAATGCCAGCACAAACAGGAGTATGCTCATCACCAAAAACAGCACGGCCCCCATCTTCTGCAAACGGAAAGTTCTCTCCATCTTCTCACCTCGTTCATGGTGGAGGGGAAACCCCTCCACGCTCTTTACAATCAGTTGCTCTCCTTCATTACCTCATAGGCTGCCTGGATGGTTGCAACATAGGTATCCAGACCTCTGCCCTTGAAGTATTGCAGGTATGCATCATAGTCCTCGGGAACAATCGCTCCGCTGGGAGCATTGCCCAAGCTCTTGTAGCGGATGATGTTGAACATCACCTCAACCACATCCTCGGTCTCAATCGACGTGGATTTCTTGATGATTTCGCTCTGTCTGGGAGTCAGGCTGTAGGCCGGAGGAGTCAGCGTGTAGTAGTTGGGGTTCTCTCCCTTCGGTCCGTCTCCTGCGTATGTCGGGATGGTCAAAGTCGATCCGGTAAGAAGCTTCCACGCATCAAAGCCGCGCTGGGATGTGTACTGATATTCGAAACCAATCTCCTTCTGGTAGCCGATTGCCATCTGGCAGCCGACCCAGTCGCGCAGGAAGGCGGAAAGGTCTCCCTTCTGGTATTGGGATGCGGCCTTGGGGGTCCACTCCTTATACAGCGGCCACTTCTTGCCATCGGGACCGAGATATCCGTCCTTGGAGGCGATGTCATCCAAAAGTCCGTAGTTCTGCATCAAGCTTCCTTCTTCCGTAAAGAAGTAGTCCATGACCGCCGCGGCTCTCTCGATTTGCTCCGGAGTACCACTCTTTGCCATTGCCCAGCCATCGCTCTTGATGACACGGCTGTTGTCCATGTAGTACTGCCACACGCCGTTCACTTTCGCTACCGGAGGAAGGATGGTGATGATATCCGGGTTGAGCGCATCGGCAGTCGAGGATGCGATGAAGTCATAGGTCATGAACCCATAGCGCGGCTTCTCGGAAGAATCGGTGCCCCACAACGCACTGCGGAAGTTTCCTTTGTTGGACAAATCCAGCATGTCGCTGTAAATCAACCCCTCCGCCTGCCAGTCACTCAACTTGCAAAGGAGATCATAGACCTCCGGCATCGCATAGGTGTACTCGACATTGCCATCCTTGTCCAACATCCAGCGGGCTGAATAGGAGTCGGAGCCGTTGACCTTCACCCCATCATAGTAGGTGCCCATACGGATGAGCTCTTCACGGAAGGTCGCCTGGCGTGCGAAATAAGGCCACACCTGGTCCGCTTTCCCTTCAGTCAGGAACTTCGGATTGGCCTTGATCACACGGTAAAGGGCAACCAGCTCATCCACGTCATAGGCGGCCTTCTCACCAAGATACAAGTCTGACGGCTTCTCATAGCCATAGTTGCGCTTGATATAGGAGATAAGCGCATCCGCGAGCGTCTTGCCGTTTTTGACCGGCAGGTTGTTCTGGATCTCAATGATGTCCTCGGCACTCTTCTTGGTGATCTGGATGCCTTCCTTGGGAGTAACCGTACCACCGTTTGCCCCGACGCGGGCATTGTCCCCTACATAGAACGGCTTCACATAGGTAGTGAACGCGGCAGTGTCAAACCCACTCGTGCTCCCATCCAGAAGCCGGGTCACCCAGCTGCCACGGATGCAGAAAGTACGCCCGATGGTGCCGATTTCCGCAATGTAGGGAATGAAGTAGATGCTCCCGTCATAGCAGGTAATCGCCTTGCGCACATTCGGATTCCGATCAAGGTACGCCTTGAAATTCGGCATAAGCCCCTGTTCCATCAAATCCGACAAGTTGGTGAAATATCCCTGCGCGCCATAGCCCATCAGCTGGGTAGCCACGCCGTTCCCACCATAGATGTTGGCACCGGTGAATCCACTTGTCGACTCAGTGTTGATCATGTCGTTCGCCTTTGCATCCTGGATGCCCACATCCACGATCTTGACGTTGAACTTCTTCTCCACTTCCTGCCACATGGGCTTGAGCATGCCCGCAGTGATGACACTGCCGTCGGCCAGCGTCATGGGCGTGCTCTGGTTGAATGTCATCGTGCGGTTCTTGTTGCCATAGGCAAGATTGAACTTCAGCTCAACCTGCTTGGAAAGATCCTCTTCCTTTGGCTGAGCGACGGCACTCGATGCCACACTTTCGGCAGCGGGATCAGCCTGGACAGCCGGAGCGGAACCCTTTTTCGCGCAACCGGCAAGAAATGCCATGGCGGCACTCAATGCGATGACGCTCCACAAACCAGAACGTTTCATATATTTCCTCCTTTTAACCTTTCACACCGCCAAGGTTCACACCCCGGGTGAAATACTTCTGAATGTAGGGATACACCACCAGAACCGGGATAATGGAGCAGACGATGATGGCATAGGCCAAACTCTCCGCACTGTAATCCAAAACAACGACCGATTCGTCGTACATCTTCTGGTAGTTCTCAATCAGCTGCCGCAAATAGACCTGCAGCGGCTGCTCGAACGAATTGGCGATCAGGATGCGGGACCAGTAGTATCCGTTCCAGCGGCTTATCGCATAAAAGAGGGTCACGGTGGCGATGGCCGCCTTGCTCATCGGAAGGAAAATCTTCCCGAAGAGCTGGAACTCGTTCGCACCATCGACGATGGCCGCCTCCTCAAGCTCCTTGGGAATGCTGGAGAAATAGTTGCGCAGCAATATGATGTTGTATGCCTGAAGACCGAACGCAACCACGATGCCCCACCGGTTCGTGATGCCCATCTCCTTGTAGTTCAAATAGAGCGGAATCATTCCTGCTGAGAACCACATGGTCAAGACCAGGAAGAAGTTCCATCCCCTTTGGAACATCAACCTCCGGCACTGCAGCGCATATGCCCCGGGAAGGGAGATAGCCATGCTCCATGCCGTACCAAGAACAGTATAGAAAAGCGTGTTGGTGTAGCTGATCCAGAAACCCTTGTCCAGCAGCACCAGCTTGTAGGCTTTCAGGGTCAGGTCCTTGGGAAGCAACACAATCTGGCCGCTCTCATAGGCGATCTTTCCGCTGATGGAAACCGAAAAGGCGTAGATGAGGGGATACAACGCCATGGCGGAGAAGATGATGACAAGGATATATGCGAAAAGCTTGAATGCAATTTCACTATGCGAGAGACGGTCCATACTTCCTCCTTACCAAAGACTCGTGCGGGAGACGTTACGGCTGATGGTGTTGGCGCCTATAACCAAAACGAAAGCAATGAGCGAGTTGAACAAACTGGAAGCCGCACCGGGCCCATAGTTCCCGGAAAGGATGCCGATGCGCTGCTCAAACGTGGAAAGCACATCCGCAGTCACGTAGATGTTGGCGTTGTAGAGCAAAAGCACCCGCTCGTATCCTATTGTCAGCATCTTCCCGATACGCATGATGATCATGATGATCAAAGTCGGAGCCATGCCGGGGATGGTCACATACCGGATTTCCTGAAACTTGTTCCCCCCATCCACCTTCAACGCCTCATACAAGGCGGGAGAGATTCCCATGATGGCGGCGAAATAGACAATCGAGCTGTACCCGCTTTCCTTCCAGATGCCGGTGATGACATACAGGGGTCGGAAATATTGGGCTTGCTGCATGATGGTGGCATCCGCGCTGATCCAGCCGCACTTGATCATGAACTGGGTAATCACTCCCGTAGAATTGACCCCGTTGTAGAGCAGCATCAGCACGATACCGGTAATGGTCACCTCGCTGAGGAAGTGTGGCAGGTAGGTGATGGTCTGGGTCACCTTCCTCGCCATCTCGCTATGCATCTCGCTGAACAAGAGCGCGAGGATGATGGGAACAGGAAAACCGAAAACGAGCGAATAGGCGCTGATGATGAACGTGTTGCGGAACGCTTGCCAGAACTCTGTCTTGTTGACACCCCGCATCAACTGCAGGAAGTTGTCGAAACCGGTGAATTCGCTGCCAAAAACCCCGTGGATGGGATCAAAGCGCTTGAAGGCGATAAGCAGTCCCGCCATCGGCTTGTAAGCCCACATGCAAAACCAAATCACCATCGGGGCAAGCAGGACATACAATCTCCACTCCTTTCTCACATTTGCAAGAAACGCGCGGGCATGCCCCGTACGCATGCGTATCGGTTGCTTCATGTTCTCTCCTTTTGTTCACAATCATGAATCTTGTTTATAACAAGAGGGAAACGCAAGCAATGAGACAGATTCATAATTATGAACCCAGTTTCTCATTGCAAGAATACGTTAAAACCAAAAAAACTTGTTGTCAACTTCTTTTTCAGCCGTTATACCCAAGACTTCGGGAAATGGTAAGCGCAACTTGCTTCAACTCCTCTCCCATCGCCTCCACGGGCCCTTCGTGCACATCGCTCAGGGAGCATGCAGCAATCACGTGGCCGGTAAAATCGAACAAAGGAGCACCGCAACAAATAGTGTTCTGCATATGCTCCTTGATATCTATCGAATACCCGCGCCTACGGGTCAATTCAAGATCTTCCATAAGCTTTTCGGCACTCGTGATGGTGTTCGATGTGAGGGAGCTGAAATCTATATTGGATATGATGTTATCAAGATGTGGCTGGTCAGTATACGCAAGAATCGCTTTCCCCAATGCGGTAGCATATGCAGGCTTTCGGGAACCAAGGGAACAGGAGGCAAGAACTGCGTTCTTGGAGACATATTTATGCACATAGACAATCGAAGTACCCTCCAGGACCCCGACAAAAGCGGTCTTCTTCCATTTGTCAGCAAGAGGATTCAGATAAAGCGCGCACTGCTCCACCAAGTTAAGGTCATCCACATACCTCATGCCAAGGGTAAAAAGCTTCAACCCTATGCGGTATTTCTTGTCGTTATACCTCATAGTGGTCAGATAATGATCGGCAAGCAGTGTCTGCACAATCACATAGGCGCTGCTTTTGGGAATATCCAGCTCATCTGCAATTTCTTGAAGCGTAGTACCGTCATTGTTTTTCGAAACAATTTGCAGGATCTGCATGGCACGCATAACCGTTCTGTTCATAATTATGAACAATATTCTTTCCAAGGAAAGAAGTCAACCCTCCCTCTCCCTTCTCCTCTTCCACTGCGTGGGGGTAAGGTGATAATGCTTTCTGAAGAGGCGGCAGAGCTGCTGGACCGACTC
>CAVESN010000009.1:0-9158 GCA_963618365.1 Bacteroides uniformis | reverse complement strand
CGACTCATAGCCAACCTCCTTTGCGACCTTGGCTAGCGGCATGCGGGGATATTCCTCCAAAAGCTGAAGTACAAGCTCCATCCTCCTGTGGGAAAGCAGGTCGCTGAAGTTGCGCCCGGTGTTCTTGTGAATCAGCGCGGACATGTAGGCCGGTGTCATCGAGAAGGCGTAGGAAAGCGTCTTCAGTGAGACCTTGTCAGGATTCTCCTGGATATAGTGGAGGATTGCGCCCATACGGGCATCCCTTTTTCCATCCTTTGCAATCAAGAGCACTTGCTCCTCCTTCCTGAGTGCGATCCTGGCAAGGAAGCAGGAGATCAGCGCTTGACCGAGGGCAAGAGAGCGCTCTCCTTCCTGCCATGCTTCGACCAAGGAGGGAAATGATTCCCCGCAGCCATGGAGGCAAAGCGCGGAGGCGCCGCACTTCCCGCGGACAAGGGAGGAGACATACCGTGAAAACTCCCCCTTCTCCGAGGCAAACGGCGAGAAAAGAGGGGGAAACGCATGGCGGGGAATCAGCACGTTGACCAAGACCGTCGCATCGTCATAGACCGATACCGCATGGTATTGCTTGGGAGTGACCATGATCACATCCCCCTCTTCGAGGGAGAAACGTTTCCCGTCCATCTCCTGGAGGCAACGGCCCCGCAGCACCACCTCAATCTCCAGGAAATCATGGTTGTGGATATAGCAGGGAAGGTAGTTGGCATGCTTCTCGACATGGAAGAAGCTTCTCCCGTCGGAGAAGTAGTGGCTCTCCCTGAGAGTAATGTCGGCAATCGGATCATCTTCCTTGTTCAGGAACACGGGAAGAGGCGGCGATTGGTTGTGCTCCCAAAGCCGCTTGTACTCCCGCTCCTCCTCGCTCAAAAGCGAAAGCTGGTCGATGAAAGAGTCAACCGCAGTCAATGCTCCTCCTTGAAAACGGAGAGAACCGGTTCCACCAGGATTCCCACCTCCTTGAGCCTGTAG
Source organism: Bacteroides uniformis (assembly GCA_963618365.1). Taxonomy (GTDB): domain Bacteria; phylum Spirochaetota; class Spirochaetia; order Sphaerochaetales; family Sphaerochaetaceae; genus RUG023. The sequence continues at coordinate 8,186 of CAVESN010000009.1, read as the reverse complement.
GAATAGGTCCAAAGCCCATCCTTCGTCCTCCAGGTCTTCGGTCCCCAATAGGCCTCGAACGGGTTACAGTTATGCAATTGCCCGAACGTATTGTACCTGTTCCCGAACAATTGGAAAGTGAGGGTATGCTCCCCTTCCCTCACCCCGAGGTCGGCCGTCCCCGGCTCTCCAATGATCCTCCCCGCGGGAACATCATCCACAAAGAGCTTGATGAGGCTCCCCTTGTATTCGGGAACCCGAACGACCCAGCGCCCCCTGGGAGCTTGCACCTTGTAGCAGTAGGAGAGATTCCCCCCATAGAAAGGAAATCCCTGACGGGTGACATCCCCCGCCATCACTTTCCCGGGAAGAGATGTGATTGTCATCTGCTCCCCCTGGATTCTCACCCCGAAAGAGCCCAGCAAATAGCACCATTCAAGATTGGTCTTCCATCCGTAGGGAACGGACAGCTCAAGGACATTCTCCCCTTTTTGCGATAGTCCGAGCTCCACCACAGCCAGGGAGCGGTCCACATAGAACCCCTTCTTCTCGGCGACAATCCAGCTGCCATTGAACTTGATGGCCGAGCCTGTCATCTCCAACGCAAGAGAGAGGGGGATGGCAACTTCGCTCTGGAAAATGAACCTGAGCCGCACTGTATGGTCGTAGTGCGTATCGGGAGGGAAGAGCCATGGCTGGGGATGGGCTTCGCTGCGAAGCGCGAAAGCGAGCTTGGTGCGCACCTTGTCATCCAGACGGAGCATCTCCTCCTTGTCCTGCCAGGGCCCATCATCAAGCGCATACAACCCCTGGTCCAGAAGCAGCACGTTAGGCTCGGAAAGCTGGTAGGAGTCCACATCCCTCAGCTCCTTCACTAGGAGAGGGGTGCTCTCCTCTTCCTGCTTCCGCTCATCGCATCCCGTCTCCTTCGTCGGAGAGAGGGATAGAAGCAGGCTGTCCTCGTCATAGAAAGGAACCTCTATCGTGGTAAATGAGTCCTCCCTTATTCCCGGCACGCCTTGAACCGTACCTCCAAACGTGTCATAGAGGTCCACCTTCCATCGCCCCTTCAACCGGATCCTTAAGCGCTCGACGGCATCGGAGCGGAAGTTGGAGACCTGGCTTCTGTCTCTCTTACGGCCATGGGCGACAAAGAGCCAGCGCCGCGGACCATCATCCCTCATCTGGTAGAGCAGGTCGTCACGGCGGACGAAGTCCATGCCGGTGATGGAAACCTCCCTCCACGGCTCAAGGAGAGCGGTGATGGCATGGGGGTCGAAATCGCAATGCTTACCGGCAAGCGAAAGCGCCTCATCACTCTCCATTCCGTCAACATAGGAAGGGATGGTTCCGATGAAGATCACCTCCCCTCCCGCCGCCTTGAACCTTTTCAGCATGGAAAGCGTCGTGGAGCGTATGGTGATCAAGCCGGGGACAAGCAGCACGCGGTAGGTACTCTTGCCGAAACCAAGCTTCTGGTCATAGAGCCGGGGAATCGAGCTTTCCGAGATATACTCGTAATCCAATTGGCCGAAGAGCAATGTCTCTGAGAGCATGGAGAATTGCCACTCAAGGCGCTTGCGCACTTCCATCGTATCATCATCAGGCCCGAAGACCGCATGGTAGCTCTCGATGGGATGGATCACACCGACATGGGTGACATTGCGCCCTCGGGTAAGGGCAAGGTTGACTCTTGCAAAATGGTCCTCGATGACCTTGTACTCCTTGTACCAGGGGCTGTGCTGGTCAATTGGCGCAGGATAATCCCGCTTTGCCTCCCCCGCCATCGTCACCCAGGAGAGATGGGGAACCCGGGTAGTGACACCGAGGGCCGCCATCCAGTCCCCTTCGAAGAGATGGCCGCGGAAATCAAAGTCCCAATTGGTCACCCCGTAGATCTCGCACAGGACCCCGCACTTTCCTTCCTGGTGGGCGGAGCTTTGCACCTGCTTGGCGGTCATGTACTCATGCCGCTTGGCAAGCATGTCGATTCCCGGCAGACCGAAGTAGGGATAGGAGCGCATCGCCTCCCCCACCGTGCGGCTCTGCAGGTCAAGGGAGGACTCCCCCATCAAATGGCCGGTAAGCATGATGCCATGCTTCTCGCACCAAGCGCCGAGCGTCTTCGCATAGGAGGTGGAGAACTGCATTCCCAGCAAATCATGGTAGCGCAGCTTGGCCACCGAGAGCCCCTTCACGGGAAGCCAGAAGATTTCGGGAAGGATGTCGAATAAAGAGACCCCCCACTCCCTCTGGTAGCTCTCATCAAGCTTCTCGCTGTAGGGAATGCCCGCCTCACCCGGACCATTTGCGCTAGAAAGCGTCTCGTAGCGGAAGAATTGCGGTTCATCGGTGAAGATGGTCTTCACCGAAGAGCCGAACTCATCCCCCATCGCCAAGGCGTACACGTCATGGCAGACCTGGGTGAACTTCTCAATTGCTTCCTTGTTAAGGGTATCCACATAACTTGCATTGTTGAACCAGGGAGTATCGCCAGTCACCACGAGGTACGCATGCCAGGACCCCTCGCTTCTCGCAACCTTCTGGTAGCTTGCAAGCCGTTTACCCTCAAGGTTCACCTGGTAGGAACACAGGTAGGAGATCTGGCCGTTACGGGTGATGCGGGAAGAGGAAGCCAGGTGCCGGTCAAACGGACCATCCTGGTATTCGCGCGAGGAGAAGAGGATGTAGCGGGTGCGGAAGGCCTCATTTTTTGTCACCCTGCCCGCACCATAGCCGCTGGGCCACTTGTCCTCATCATACAGCCATGTCCGCAGCCCGAGCTCCTTGCCATGGCGATTGCTCTCCTTCACCAGACGGATGAAATCGGGACCCAGGTACGGCGTATCCAGCCCGATGCGGGCATGGATGTGAAAGCCTCCGAAACCCATCTGCTTGAACACATCCAGCTGGCTGGTCAAGCTCTTCTCGTCGAGATGGCCGTTCCAGGACCAGAAAGGGGCTCCCCGGAAACATGCCGGGGGGTCTTGCAGCGCGCTATCGACATCCACGTCCTGATACAACCTGCTTTCCATACGTTTATCCCTTCACCGCTCCCGCGGTCACTCCCTCGAGAATCTTCTTGTTCAGAATGACATAGACGACAAACGGAGGAATCGAGCTCAAGACAATCGCGGTGAAGAGCAGGTTCCACTGCGTCATGAAGGCGGACTGGAACTGGTAGACGAATAGCTGCACCGTGCTGTTCCTGGCTCCCGCCATATAATAGAGCGGATTGGAGAAGTCGTTGTAGACCACCACGCTGCGAAGGATCACCACTGTCGCGGTAATCGGCTTCAGCATGGGAAATATGATCTGGAAGAAGAGCCGGGAAGCGGAGCAACCATCGATGGTGGCGGCCTCGTCGATATCGCGCGGGATGGTGGCCATATACCCCTTGTAGATCATGACCGAGAAGGGAAACATGGTCGCAATCTCCACCAGCACAAGACCTGGCATGGTCCCCACCACATGGAGCTTGCTCAAAATCCAATAGGTGGAGATGACCGAGGGAGGAACGATCAGGCCGGCGAGGATCAACTTGTTGGAAATCTTTGCAATCCCTCCCTGCCTCCTTTGGAGGATGTATCCTGCCAGCGAAGCGACGAGCACGAGCAGAAAGATGGAGATAACAGTGAGCTTCACCGAGTTCCACATGGACCGGAGGAACAAGTGGTCGTTGTAATCAAGTACCGCAAGGTAGTTCTCCACAATGTTCCACTTCTTCGGAAGCGCCATGGAGAGCTTGGCGGCCTCCGCCCTGCTCTTGAAGGAGTTGATGACTAGGAAATAGAAAACGACCCAGTGGGTGAAGAAGGTGACAATGAGGGCCACCGTAGTTCCTATAATGGATGGAACCTTGTTCTTGACAATCATCAGAGTTCAACCTCCCTCTTGGTGACAAAACTGTTGAGCGGGAAAATGATGCAGGAGATCACCACGAACTGGATGACGCTGCCTGCCGTTGCAAGTCCATACATGCCGCTTCCGAACAACTTGTAGATGACAAGCCCCAGCACATGGGTGGAGAATCCAGGCCCTCCCTCCGTCATGCTGAGAATCAGCTCATAGCTCTTCAATCCTCCGATGAGCGACAAGGTCAAAACCGTGTTGACCGAGGAGATGAGAAGCGGGAAGGTGATGCAGCCAAAACGCTGGAAACGGTTCGCTCCGTCAATCTCTGCAGCCTCGAAATAATCGGCGGGAATCGCCTGGATGCCGGCGATATAGATGACAGTCGTCACACCGATGCCCTTCCAGAAATCGACAAGGACGATCGACCAGAGTGCGAGACGGGGATTCGAGAGCCAATGGACACGGCCAAGGCCGAACACCTTCAGCGCCTGGTTCAAGATTCCGTTGGGGGTCATGAGGGAGGAGAAGGCGATACCGACCACCACGAACCCCAGAAGCGTCGGAAAATAGATCAGGCTCTTCAAGTATCCTTTCGCCCTGTTGTAGTGCCCGGTGAGGCCGAGAGCGATGAAGAGGCCGAAGACCACTTTCGACAAGCTTGTCGAGAAGGCGTAGACGAACGTCTGAATCAGGGACTGGCGGAGGTTCTGCTGGGAGAAAAACTCATGGAAATTCTCCAAGCCTATGAACTTTGCAGTGGACAAGTCCCATCTGGTCAAAGCGAAATAGAACGACAGGAACGTGGGAACCACGAAGATAAGCAAATAGACGAATAGTCCCGGACAGGCCATCCAGTAGGGATACATAGTTCGGTTCATCCGATTCGATCGAGTAGCCATTGAAATCATCCTTCAAAGAAAAAAAGAGAACCCGCATGGGAAGGAAAGCCTCCCATACGGGCCATACGCTTACAGCCAGGCGGGAAGACCGAGCTGCTTCGCTCCAAGGGCATTGTCCGCCTCCATCGCCTTAATCGCCTCCTGGGGAGTGATCTCTCCCGTGGCAAGCTGCTGGCAGATAGCGGGCATGTTGGCACCCTTGACCGGGCTCTTGTACTCCATGACGGAGGTGGAAGCCTTCTCAATCCACTCCTGCGCCTCATTCAAGCACTTGAAGACCGGAGCATCAGATGCGAAATGGATGCCGTTGAGCATGAATGCGCCTGTGGGCTTCTGCACGCTGACATAGGCATCAACCGCCTCCTGGGTGGTCATGAACTCCAGGAACTTCAACGCAAGCTCCTTGTGCTGGGCATAGCTACTCATGAAATAACCGATTGGCATCCAGGTGCAGACGCCGCGAATCTCCGCATTCTTGTCCGGAAGAGGGAAGAATCCGATATCATCCTCCGCCTCGGGGGCCAATACCGTTATTGTGCTCATCAGGTTGGAGCGGATGATGGACATGGCGGCCGTTCCCTCTCCCAGCATCATGGCCACATCCTCGATGGTCGCTGACATGGCATCCTCGTTCAAATACCCCTTCTTCACCAAGTCATACAGCTTCTGAAGTCCATAGACAAACTCCTCGGAATCGGAAAGGTTGATCTCGCGGTTGGTATACTTGGTGGCGAAATCGGGGTCCGCCTGCTCCACATAGTAGTAGTCCATCAAAAAAGGCACCTGGCAGAGACTTGCCTTGCCATTGGGGTGGGCGATCGGCGTTACGCCACTCTTCTTGAGAGTCTCGCACACGGCAAGGAACTGGTCCCATGTCTTCGGGATGGAGATGCCGTACTTTGCGAAGACCTTCTTGTTGTAGAAGACGCCACCCACGTTGGAAGGCGCGCTGGGAACTCCAAACACATGGCCGTTCGCTCCCGCAGCCTGGCGGTAGCTCTCATTCACATTCCCGATCCACGGCTCATTCTCCAGGGGATAGCAGTTCACTTCGGGATCAATCTGCATGAGCACTGCGCCCACCGCACTTCCGAAGATGTCGGGAAGCGCCTTGGTCGCCACGCGGACCTTCCTGAGATTCTCTCCCTGCGTACCGGAAGGAACCACCTCAAGCTCCACCTTGCATCCGTACTTCTTCTCAAACGCCTTGATTTGCGCTTGCTGGGCCTCAAACTCCCCTTCCTTATTCTGCATCATAACGGTGAGCGTCTGTCCCTCGAATTCCCTGGCGGACCCGGTGGCATTCTTGGTCTCCGAAGCGCCGTTCGCAAAGAGCGAAGCCAAAGCGAAGGAACCATAGAGCAACCCCGCTATCACTTTCTTCATATGTTTCTCCTTTTTGCCAACAAATATCAGCACATATCCATTATGAATAGGCACTTACCTCCAAGTACAACAGGAATCGAATACTCTTTCCACCTATCAAATTTTCAAAATTCGTAAAAAATGTTCATTCGAAACCCATGGATTTACCCTTTCAGAAGCACATTCCCTGCGCTTGTGCGCAGCTTGGAAAGACAGGAAAAGCGACTCCCTTGCCCGTTCATGCACAAATGAAGAAGACCGCCTCGCGGCGGCCTTCTCAAAGAATCTCTTTCCTCTTCTTCCGATTAGTTCAGCTCGGAGAAATACTTGATGGTGCGGACCATCTGGCTGGTATAGGAGTTCTCATTGTCATACCAGGAGACAACCTGCACCAGTGTCTTGTCTCCCATGGGGAGGACCTTGGTCTGGGTGGCGTCGAAGATCGAACCGGCGGTGCTGTTGATGATGTCGCTGGAGACAATCTCATCCTCGTTGTAGGCGAAAGACTCGGTGGACTCCTTCTTCATCTGGGCGTTGACCTCTTCGGCAGTGACCTTGCCGTTCACGACAGCGTCGAGGATGGTGGTAGAACCGGTGGCGACAGGAACTCTCTGGGCGGCGCCATTGAGCTTGCCGTTGAGCTCGGGGATAACCAGGCCGATCGCCTTTGCGGCACCGGAGGAAGCAGGAACGATGTTCTCTGCGGCAGCTCTGGACCTGCGAAGGTTGCCCTTTCTCTGGGGACCGTCAAGCACCATCTGGTCGCCGGTATAGGCATGGACGGTGGTCATGAAGCCACTCTCGACGGGGCAGAGGTCGTTCAAGGCCTTGGCCATGGGAGCGAGGCAGTTGGTGGTGCAGGAAGCGGCGCTGATGATGGTGTCGGAACTCTTCAGGTTCTTGTGGTTGACGTTGAAGACGATGGTCGGAAGGTCATTGCCGGCAGGAGCGGAAATGACAACCTTGCGGGCACCGGCCTTGATGTGGGCGGAAGCCTTCTCCTTGGAGGTGTAGAAACCAGTGCACTCCAAGACAACATCAATCTTCAAATCCTTCCAGGGAAGGTTGGCGGCATCTTTCTCCGCATAGATGGTGATCTTCTTGCCGTTTACGGTAATGGAGTTCTCGTCAGCCTCGACGCTCCCCTGATAAGGACCATGGGTGGTGTCATATTTCAACAGGTAGGCCAGCATGGCGGGGCTGGTCAAATCATTGATCGCAACCACGTCGTAACCAGGAGCCTGGAACATCTGGCGGAAGGCCAGACGGCCGATACGACCGAAACCATTGATAGCAACTCTTACAGACATTTTTGTCTCCTTCATAAAAGTATGTTTGCTTTCTCTTAACCCCTCTCAGGGGTAGTCGATATACCACGAACAGATATACCGAAAATCGGTAGAGAAAGCAATAAGTGGCCATCAAATAATTCTTGTCGGGAAAGATTTAACGCAAAGAAGTGTGCCGTAATTCACATGATTCTCATATGAAAGAAAATTAACACAAGGAAGCCGGGGAAATCTTTGGAAAAATATCACCGGACGCAACAAGATTGCTTTTCTCTACGCCATCCTGTTCACATTGTTCCCACAACCAAATATTTCTCCCTGTGCGGATGCAATGACGAAAGGCCCTTCTGATTAAAAAAGCAACCTGTCGCTGAGACGACGCCCCACATCCACTACGTGGAGATTTGGTGGATACCGAACTATGCGAGCGGTACAAGGGGCTTCCCAGGGCCAAGAGTCGTGGCATCAGGCTACGCAACGTTGCCGTGAAATTCACGGGATAACAGCAAAGCGGAAGAGAACCAGAAATATGAGTTCCGAGCTTTCGCCTTTGACTCTCTTTCGGCGGGGATGCGGTCGACGCCCTCTTTGCGTTCTCTGAAAAATGTTGGTACCATGGAAAGAGGAGGGAGTGGGATGAAGCACATATCGACAAGCATCTACACGTTCGAGGAGATGATCCGCACGAATGCGTTGTATGTGGACAAGACAGCCCTGCTGTATGAGCTGATCACCCGTGACAAGGAGTACTTCTGCTCCCGCCCCCGCCGCTTCGGCAAGAGCCTCGCGCTGAGCACCC
>CAVESN010000008.1:6770-31798 GCA_963618365.1 Bacteroides uniformis | reverse complement strand
GGATGGGTATGAGGGGAGTGCGACCCTTACTTTCCATACAGAGTCGGCAACCCGTTTAAGAGTGGAAGTGGATGCTGACTCAACAGTAGAAGAGCTGGGAAAATCAAAGACCTACTACATAACTACTTCTACAATTTCCGATAGTGAAGGCTCTGCGGTTGATGCTGCGGCAAGTAGTGCTCTTAGGGCTTTTTACCTTGCCACTCTCAACCAGACACACACCGATGGAGGGAGTATGGAAGTCCCAGTCAAGAGTTGCATTAAGAGTGTGAAGAGCAAAGGAGTCTGGTGGATGTATGCTGTGGGAAAAAGCATTGTCACTACCGAGGGATCCTCTAGCTCTTGCGCCACGCATTTCTTCATAGAGTATGAGCAAGAGAACCATGTGTGGATCAAGAAAGTGGATGAAAAAACCTATGGTTGCAGTGGTACAAAGGAAACAGAGTCCTCTTCCATCACAGTTATCATCAACCATGTCGAGTATCTTAACGATATAGCGGCCGGGGTAATATTTTCCGAAAAGACTTCTTGTTCTGATTTGCTGCTGTAAGGAAAAGAAAAGGAGTTGCCGTTTGGCAACTCCTTCCATCACTGGATCATGTGAAAGCCTAAATATGATTAGTTGAATCTGCGAGCCGGGCGTGGCTTGTTGATGGCTTCGTTCACGCGAAGGTTACGGCCACCGAACTCCTTGCCGTCAAGCTGGGAGATTGCCGCATCGGCAGCCTCGTCCTCAGCCATTTCCACAAAACCGAACCCTTTGGGTCTGTGGGTCTCATGGTCGACAATGATGGTAGCGCTGTTCACGGTACCGAACTGTGCGAACAGTCCGCGCAACTCCTCTTCGGTAGTTGCATAGGACATGTTGCCTACATAAATCTTCTTTGCCATAAAAAAGCATCCTTTGCTGGCAACTGGCCAGCATTTTGCAATATCGCTTCTCTATTGGCGCAGTCACCTTTGTAACCTGATTCCGAAAATAGACCCAGTGACGAGCTCGGCAAATGCAAGATACCAGAACCGCTGCAACACAAAATAAGAAAGCAGTTTGAAAGTAGCACTGCTAAAATCTGTTGTCAATGGGAGATGCTGGCCTATTTCCGCTTTTGTCGAACTCTAGGCAGAGAGGAGAGAAACAAGTATTCTGCCTGTATGCAATATTGGGCTAGTGATTATCAGGAGGGGTGTGCGCCCCAGATACTTCAGAGACTTATGGAGACGAATCTCTCTTCCCATGCCGGCTATGGCATGGATGAGATTTCCTCCCGGGCGAAAAGAAAAATTGCGAAGGCCTGCGGGAATCCAGATTTGGATGTATGGTTCCTCGTCGGAGGGACGCAGACCAACGTGACGGTGCTCAGCGCCGCACTTCCTTCATGGCAGGGAGCGCTCTGCGCGACAAGCGGCCATATCAATTGCCATGAGGCAGGGGCTCCTGAGTATTGTGGGGTGAAGGTGCTTGCCATCCCCGGCCACGACGGAGGGAAAATCTCTGCATGTCAGGTGGAGGAGGCAGTCAGGATCCATGACTCGGACGAGTCTTGCGACCATATCATCGGACCCGGGCTTGTCTATATCAGCCATCCCACTGAGTATGGTACGCTCTATACGGAAGAGGAGCTTTCCCGCTTGCATGCCGTATGTGAGAAGCACCATATTCCTCTCTTCCTGGACGGGGCAAGGCTTGGCTACGGATTGGCAGTGGAAGGCGCTCCCTCCCTCGAAGATATAGCTCGGAACGTTGACATCTTCACCATCGGCGGCACCAAGGTGGGAGCGTTGTTTGGTGAGGCGGTGGTGGCCAGAAAAGGGCTTCTTCCCCACTTCTTCACCCAAATCAAGCAGCATGGAGCCCTCCTTGCCAAGGGTTGGTTGCTTGGCTTGCAGTTCGATACCCTCTTTACCGACGATTTGTATCTGCATCTTGGCCAAAACGGCATCGAGACAAGCAAGCTCCTTCGTGCTCTTTTCAAAGAGAAAGGATACTCTTTCCATCCCGAAACCCCCACGAACCAGAACTTCGTGGTGCTTGAGAACGGGAAGATGCAAAAGCTAAAGGAAAAAGGGGTGGTCTTCAGCAAATGGGAGGAACTTGATGCCACCCATACGGTCTGCCGCTTTGCGACAAGCTGGGCGACTACCAAGGAGCAAGTGGAGGCTCTGGCAAGACTCATATGAAAGGAATCCTGTATAGTTATCTCTTGATTGTGGTGGTGATTCTCATCGGGCTCGTCGCGGGGAAAATGCATGCTTCCCCCATGGTGAGCAGGAAGATTGTCCATATGGGAGTGGGCAATTGGTGGTTCGTGGAAATGGCGATGCTGCCTACCTTGTCGCTCGCCCTGACCCCACCCATCACCTTCATCATCCTCAATTTTCTTGTCGTCCTCTTTCACGGCGGCGAGAGCGAGAAGAAAAGGAACTACGGCCTCATCTACTATCCTGTCGCGCTAGTGGTGTTGGTCCTCTTGCAATTCAAGGGGGGAATCTCCAGCCGAGCCTGCCTCTGGGCGGTGCTTGTCATGTCCTACGGGGACAGCTTCGCCGCCATTTTCGGCTCCGCCTACCCCTCTTCCCCCCATCTTCCCTTCTACATGCATGAGAAGACGGTGGTGGGAAGCGTGGTCATGTTCTTTGTCAGCGTTGCTGTGGGATTGGGTGTCTCCCATAATCTTCCCCATGCTGTGCTTGTCGCGTTCATCGCCACCTTGTCTGAGGCGCTCACCCCCTTTGGGCTGGATAACCTCTCAGTGCCTGTGCTGAGCGCGCTCGTGGCAGGAATGCTGGTATGAGCAGGTTCGGCAATCTTGTCCCTCCCTGTGGCTCGTTCGTTTCGTATCTGAACGGCATGTTCTTTTCCTTGCAGCATCCCTTCTGGATTCTCTGCGTTTTCATGCTGGGCATCTGCTTTCTTTCCTACAAAAGCCACCAATTGACGGTAAGCGGTGTCGTCTGGGAGTTCTTGCTGGGCATGGGAATCACCTGGCCGCTCGGTTTCGGCGGGCTTTTTACCATCCTCTATTTCTTTGTCATGGCTGCCGTGACCGGCGGCTATGCGAAAAAAATGGGAGGGGAGAACCGGGTTGAGAAGAAGGGGAGCTGCCGCGATGGTGCGCAAGTATTCGCCAACGGCGGGCTGGCCTTGATTTTCTCTCTCTGCTATGCATGGCAGCCCGATGGTGCGCTGCTTGTGATGTTCGCCTCTTCGATTGCAGAAGCCTCTGCGGACACTACTGCGGGAGAAATAGGTTCCCTTTCTCCCCAGAGGCCTGTTTCCATCCTGACGGGGAAGCCGATGCCAAAAGGACAAAGCGGGGCGGTGACATCTCTCGGGCTGCTTGCCTCCTTCCTCGCTTCGCTTCTTGTTGCGCTTGTGTGGCTATCCTGTTTCCTTTTCCCGAATCGGGAAGCGTTCTTGCAATGTGCGATTGTCACCGCTTCCGGTTTTCTGGGCGCGCTGCTTGACTCCTTCCTCGGCGCAAGCTGCCAGGCTGTCTACTATGATCCGGATAAAGGGGGGATGACGGAGCATGAGAAAAATGCCCATGGCGTCCCCCTTGAGCGTGCGCGCGGGATTCCCTGGATGGACAACGACATGGTCAATTTCCTCTCCTGCCTTTTCTCGTCTCTGGTCGCAGGATCGCTTTTCAGGCTTTTGCTTTCTTGACACTTGCCGATAGAGAGAAATTTGAGTATGTTTCTGAACGGTTGAGTTTTTGACTCTTTAAAGACAATTGAGAGGTAGAAATATGGCAAAACAATTGCAATTCAATGAAGAGGCCCGCAAGTCTTTGGTGGGCGGTGTTGAGAAGATTTCTCGTGCAGTCATGACCACGCTCGGACCGAAGGGCCGTCTGGTCGTGCTTGACAAGAAATATGGTGCTCCGACTGTGACCAAGGACGGTGTCTCCGTAGCCCGCGAGATTGAGCTGGAGAATCCGTTTGAGAACATGGGCGCACAGCTTCTGAAAGAGGTTGCCACCAAGACCAACGATGTGGCTGGCGATGGTACGACCACTGCCACTGTGCTTGCCTGGTCCATCATCAAGGAAGGTATGAAGAGCGTATCTGCCGGTGTCAACCCGATGGGCATCCGCCGCGGTATCGACAAGGCTGTTGCCGACGCTGTTGCTGAGATCAAGAAAGTCTCTACACCCGTGCGCGAGAAGGAAGAAATTGCCCAGGTCGCCTCTGTTTCTGCGAACAACGACCGCAGCATCGGTGACGAGATTGCCGATGCGATGGAGAAGGTCGGCCTTGACGGTGTCATTACCGTTGAGGAGTCCAAGACCATCGACACCACGACCGACTACGTTGAAGGGATGCAGTTCGACCGCGGATATCTCTCCCCGTACTTCTGCAACAACCGCGACACGCTTACCGCAGTACTCGACAACCCCTACATTCTGATTTACGACAAGAAGATCTCCAACATGAAGGAGCTGCTTCCTGTGCTTGAGAAGGTTGCCCAGAGCGGCAAGCCGCTGCTCATCATCGCGGAGGACGTGGATGGCGAGGCTCTTGCAACGCTGGTGGTAAACGCAGTGCGTGGCACCTTGAACGTTGTTGCCGTCAAGGCTCCCGGATTCGGCGATCGCCGCAAGGCCATGCTCGAGGATATCGCAATCCTTACCGGTGGACAGCTGGTGAGCGAGGAGCTCGGCATGAAGCTTGAGAACACCGAGCTTTCCCAGCTTGGAAGGGCGAAGTCCGTCAAGGTGGAGAAAGAGAACACCACCATCATCAACGGTTCTGGCAAGAGCGAGGACATCAAGGATAGAATCGCCCAGATTAAGAAGCAGATTGGTGATACCACGAGTGACTATGACCGCGAGAAGCTCCAGGAGAGGCTCGCCAAGCTTGCCGGTGGCGTTGCAGTCATGAATGTCGGCGCCGCGACCGAGGTTGAGCTGAAAGAGAAGAAGCACAGAGTCGAGGATGCCTTGAGCGCCACTCGTGCCGCTATCGAAGAGGGTGTCATCCCCGGAGGCGGTGTTGCGCTTTGCCAGGCTTCCAAGGCTTTGGAAGCGACCGATATGAGCAAGTTCACCGACGAGGAGAAGACCGGCTACAAGATTGTCCGCCGCGCTCTGGAAGAGCCGATCAGACAGATTGCCGAGAACGCCGGAGTCGATGGCTCGATCATCGCCGACAAGTGCAAGAACGAGAAGACTGGCATCGGATACGACGCCGAGAAGATGGTATGGTGCGAGATGGTCAAGAACGGCATCGTGGATCCTGTGAAAGTGACCCGCAGCGCTTTGCAGAACGCCGCCTCCATCGCCAGCCTGATTCTGACGACTGAGTGCGCCGTCACCGATATCCCGACTCCCCCGGCAGCCAATCCGGCTCCGCAGGGCGAGGGTGGCATGGGCGGAATGATGTGATTCTGTCCTAGTTCGGATAGCAAGGCCGGTTCCTTTGGGAGCCGGCCTTCGTCGTCTCGAAACTTGACGTGGCTCCTTTACTCGTGGTACTTTGTTCGGTACTTGGAAAATTGGGTGAAATGGGCTTATTGTGTCCGTTCATCCTGTACGTAAAGAGGAAAGAGATGTTGAGTTTTTTGATGAGCGCTGATGCCGCCGGGTCAACCGGAAGCATGGCAACAACGATGGTCACGTTTGTTCTGATCATTCTGATTTTCTACTTCCTGATGATTCGTCCGCAGAAGAAGCGTGACAAGGAAGCGAAGGCGATGCTGGATGCAATGAAAAAGGGGGACAAGGTCGTCTCCATCGGTGGAATCCACGGGACAGTCGTTGCGGTGAGGGAATCCAGTGTCATCGTCAAGGTTGACGACAACACCCGCATTGAGTTCTCCAAGAACGCCATCAGTCAGGTGCTGAACAAGAAGGAAGTCGCTTCCAACCCCAAAGCTGAGAAATCGGCCGAGGATAGTTCCAAGAAAGAAAACTAATCGCGTCTGTCTTACAGACAATCGGAGAGTATCATGAAAAAACGGAATCGTCTGATCATTGTACTGCTCGTGGTTGCACTGTGCGCCATGTTCCTGTATCCCACTGTGAAGTGGTACGGGTTCGTGCCCCAGACAACCAAGGACCTTGCAACAGGATCCAACGTACAGATCAGAGAGTATGCACGTGGCCAAGCTTCCCGCGACACCCGTGCGCTGATGGATTTGGTGAGGAGCAATCCCGATGCGGAAATTCCTAGCGAGTTCGCATACCTGAAGAAGCTTGCGAAAGAGAACTACAAGGCAAGCAAGGAGAAAGTCCCTTCCGGGTGGACTGTCTCCAGCCTGCTTCGCGGTTTCTATACTGAGCAGGATTTGATGCATGCCATCGAGGACCACTATCGCAGCGTCCTTACCGGCTTGAAGAAGCTCAGTGGCAAGGCGCTCCAGCTCGGCCTCGACCTGCAGGGCGGTATGAGTGTCCTGCTTGATGCGGATGTCCAGGGGTACACCGAGAGGACCGGAATCTCTCCCACCTCTTCCCAGGTCACCCAGCTGGTGAGTGAGGATATCGAGATCCTCAAGACCCGTATCGACCAATTTGGAGTCAGCGAGCCGGAAATCAGACTTCAGGGCAGCGATCAGATTGCAATCGAAGTTCCCGGAGCCTCCGATCCGGAGCGCATCAACTCTTTCCTTCGCGGCAAGGGTTCCTTGACCTTCCAGATGGTGGACAACGACCTTTCCACCCAGCTCCAGCAATATTTTGCCGAGCATCCTGCGGAAGCGTTCAATGATGACGGGTCGATCAAGCAGCCGAGCTTCCTGCCCGCCGGCAAGGTCGCTACCGGCTACTATGTCAACGACGAGTACGGCATTGACGAGCTGAAGAGGTTCGTCGTCTTGAATGCCGAGGTCGACCTTGATGGGGAGCACCTCGAGAGTGCGACCACCAGCACCGACGGCATCACCGGTCGTCCGGTTGTCAACTTCCAGCTCGACAGCACAGGTGGCGACTTGTTCTACAAGCTCACCAGTGCCAATGTGGGAAACACCCTTGCTGTGGTCATGGATGGCAATGTCAAGGCAATGGCGACCATCAACGAGGCAATCCGCTCTTCTGTGCAAATCAGTGGCTTCAGCCAGAAAGAGGCTGACGACCTTGCCATCGTCCTGAAGACGGCTGCTCTTCCCATCAACCTTTCGGTTGCCAGCCAGCAAAGCGTTGGCGCCTCATTGGGTGACGATGCGGTTCATGCCGCCATGTATGCTCTGTTGATCGGTATCATTTTGATTATCCTCTTCATGTTTGGAGAATATAAGGTCTCCGGTCTGATTGCTGACGTTGCGCTCGTCTTCAATCTGGTGATCATGCTTGCCTTGCTCACTTCGTTCGGGTTCACCGTGACCCTTTCCAGCGTGGCTGGTCTTGTGCTTACACTGGGAATGGCGGTTGACTCGAATGTCATCATCAACGAGCGCATCAAGGAAGAGCTTCGTGCGGGAAAGAGCGATAAGGCCGCAATCAATGCCGGTTATGGCAAGGCGTTCTGGACCATCATGGATGCCAACATCACCACCATCATCGCTGGTCTTGTGCTCTCATTCCTTGGATCCTCGGCCGTCAAGGGGTTTGCCAACACCTTGTGTGTCGGTATCATCAGCAGTGTCTTCACCTCTTTGTTCGTGACCCACCTGATTATTGACGCCATGGTGACGGACAATCCGAAGGGGAAGCTGAACATCAGCTGGAGGAAGATTAAATGAAGACTATCCAGGTTTATAAGAATCGCAAGCTGAGCTGTGCCTTGGCGCTTGTCTGTCTTGCCGTCGGCATCGTAAGCATGGTTCTCTTCCATGGCTTCAACCGCGGCATCGACTTCGAGAGCGGTCTCGGTCTTCGTGTCCAGGTCGCTCCGAGCGGACTGGAGGTGGGATATGCCGGCGAGAAGTCCGCAAAACTCTCGGTGGTTGGCGGGAATCTTACCCTTGAGCTGAGAGGCGAGGATGGGGTGAGCACCACGACCTATCCTGCAACCCAATATCCCAAAGTGCAGGATTTGGCTGATGCGCTCAACCAGGTATCCGGCATCACCACCAAGGTGTTTGACGGCACTTTGGATACCGCAAATGTGCTTTCCGGATATGGCTTCCCCGCGACTCTTGGCGAAACGGGGACGGTGGTCAACTTTGCCAAGGGCAGCAACATCACCATCGACCAGGTGCGCCATGCGCTTGGCAACATGGAAGGCGCGCGCATCCAGACCGTTGGGGCTGCGGCCGACCAGGTCTTCCAAATCCGTGCATCCCTGGGGGAAGGGGAGACACAGCAGAGCAAGACGGATGAGATCAATGCCGCATTGGACCAGGCATTCGGGAAGGACAATGTCGTTGTATTGCAAAGCGACTTTGTCGGACCGAAATACTCTTCCGCGTTGATCCGTGGATCGGTTCTTTCCGTATTGGCCGCATTGGCGCTGATTCTGGTCTATGTATGGCTTCGCTTCAAATTCGCATACGCAGTCAGCTCCATCCTTGCGCTTTGCCATGACGTACTGTTGATGCTGAGCTTCATCGTTTTGATGCGCTTCGAGGTCTCCAGCACCACGGTTGCCGCCGTGTTGACACTGATTGGTTACTCGCTCAACAACACGATTGTCGTCTTTGACCGTGTACGCGAGGATGCCAAGCTTTATCCGGATACTCCGCTCGAGCAGCAGATCGACCATGCGGTGACCAAGAGCTGGACACGTACGCTGTACAGCACCATCACCACCCTGATCGCCATCATCCCGCTTGCCATCCTTGCAACGGGGGACATCAAGCTTTTTGCCCTCGAGATGATCTTTGGCCTGGTGGTCGGTACCTTCAGCAGCAACATGCTCGCTCCCGTCTTCCTTGTCTGGATTACCAGAGCAAGAGAGAAGAAGTTGGCGAAGAAGGCCACTGTCTGATTGACTTCACATTGATTCCTCTTGCCGTCCGGATTTGTCCGGACGGTATTTGTTTTCGGCGCTCCACTGGGAATTCTCTACCCTTACGGAAGATATCCAGTTGAAAAGAGGGAACCGAGTCCAGAGTCGGGAGAATGTAGTATTTTGTAGAAGGCGCTCATGATGCCTGGAGTTTCTTGGTTCCCTGCGTAGGGATAAGGCGGGTTTTCAGTGTTGCTTCCACGCAAAGAGGGAACATATCCCCAATCCGCCCTGAACTTTGCGCTGAAGTGGTTGTTTCCGGTGCAAAGGGAAATGAGTAACATCAAGGATATGCTTATGCCATTTTACCAGCAACCGAAAGGATGGAGAAGGATGGCGTGTATCCCTCTAGGACGTGAAGCTCAATCTGGGCGAAATTTCCTTTGAGATGGTGCTTAACTCTGTGGCGTAGGTTTGTACTTGTTTGCTGACGGGTTCTCGCCAATCAGCTAAGCGGGTTTGTCTTAAAGGATTAGATCGAGCGGAAGGGATGAGTTGTTTGTGGCGTGCTGGTAGTAGTATTTTCCTTCCGAAGGGATGGGGTAGGAAGTACTTTCTTTCACGTTCGCATATAGTTCGCTGAGGGTGATGGAGGAATTGCTTTCGAGCTCAGTGAGTACGGCACTTGTGAAATAACCGTTTTGGGAATTGCAAAAAGACTCCTCGTTGTCAGAGCATGCAACAAGGATGTAGATGTTCTCATCTCCGTGCTCTGAGAAGAACCGTTCGAATTCGCTATTTGCACCCTCGTTCCATTCGGTGTTGATGTTTCCTGAGTAGCATGAATCCAGCAAGATAAGCTTGTCTCCGGGGATGGCGGAGAGCATGCCAAGCAGCTTGCGTATGGGAAGCAGCTTTCCTTCAACAAACAGAGTGGGTTGTGTGGTGTTTGTCGTGGTATTTGTATACTGATAGGTGTTTTGAGTCCCATCGGTAAGCGCTAATGCGCCAGTGTCGAATCCATGCCCGCTGTAATAGAAGATGGTGAGGTCGTGGGAAGAGGCTTTCTGCGCCACCTCATCCAATGCCTCCATGCAAAGTGAGTAGGAGTCGGTCAAGGCTCCGTCCTTGTCGCTGATGTAGGGATCCTCGCTTTTGCTGTAGGTGGTAAATGAGTCGTAGCCGCGGGATTTGAATGCTTCGTACATCCCCTTCACATCCTTGGGGCAGGATTCCAGGGATTTCCCGTAATAGTCGGAACCGCTGACGGAAAAATGCACTCCCTCGCTGTTGTTTTGGATGTAGGACAATCCTATCCCTATGAAGTGGACATTCCTTGTCGGCTCGGATTGGAAGAACTCGCAGCCGGAGAGGGTGGTGAGGCAGATTAGGGTTAAGGGAAGCAGTTTTCTTTTTTTCATCTTACACCTCCCAATAGTAGGCAACCCCTACTCCGGTCTGTGGAGCGACGACTCCATCCCTTAGGTCAAGGCGAATAGGTAATGAGAGAACAAGTCTTCCGTTGTTGTTTCTTATCACGTTGGCAAAAGGGGCGATAGCGAAGGAGAAGGCTATGAAATTGCCATTATCGCGGGAAAGGTACCATCCCTGGCTGAGGGAGGCGGATCCCTTTACGCCGAAATGCCGGTCAAAGTAGATTTCCCCTTCAAGGCCAAGTCCTATTCCTAGGAGAGGTTTCAGTTCTTTGCCCCCAAATTCCTTGGAAGTGCTGACAATTGAGACGGGAATGAAGGTGTGGATGCCCCAGTGTGGGAAGGTGAAGCCGAAGGTGGGATTGATGGATAGCGCAATTGCAGACCGGAAGGGAATGTCCTCATCGTCCTCCACATATGCGCGGTACCAGGAAAGGGAGCTGTCGGCACCGAGGGTGATGCGCATAGGATTGGGTTGTTCGCCACTGGCGGAAAGAGAGAAAGTGCACGCGCAAAGAATCAGGAAAACCCAGGAAAACCGTCTCATGGAGTGAAAGTATAGCCATTGTATGAGATTGGAATCAATAGCCATGCTTGAAAATTGTTCTCCTGTAAAGAGTTAGCTCCATAGGTGTTTTCCCTTTTCCTTTTTTTGTGTAAAATAATGCCATGCGAATCATACTCTCTTCGGTTTTGGACTATTGTGGTGGGGTTAAGCGGGCACTCGCCCTTGCAGAGAACGTGTTGAAGGAAAATCATGGGCAAAAGGTCTACAGCCTCGGCCAGTTGATCCATAACCGCATCGTAACCGACAAGCTTGAGAGGGATGGCCTTATTCCCATTGACAATCCAGAGGAGGGGGAGGGGGGAATCCTCGTGGTCCGCGCTCATGGCATGAGTGCATCTGAGAGGAAAAGTTTCCTTTCTGGTGGCTATACACTTGTGGACGCCACATGCCCTGTGGTGAGCCACAATCTTGCCCTGATTGCAACCTATGCCTTGGATCACCAAATTCTTGTCATCGGCGAGGAGGGGCATGAGGAAGTGAATGCGATGATGGGGGTCGAGCATGTGCACCCGATTCTTGTCTCTTGTCCGGATGATGCGCATCTCTTAGAGAAAGATGCCTCTTATGCCGCATTTGTGCAGACTACGTTCTCGGAGAATGCATGGAAAGAGATACGGGATGCGCTCTCCTCTTACCATGTCGAGTTCGTCAACAAGATTTGCCCTGCTTCCACGGCCCGAAGGAAAGCGGTGGTGGAGCTTGCGAGACAATGCGACGCATTGGTGATTGTCGGAGGGAGGAATTCCGCAAACACACAGGCACTTGCTTCCCTCGCCCGACAGGTCAACCCTTCTCTTGCCGTATTTCCCATAGAGCATGAAGATCAGGTAACCGATGCGATGCGATGCTATCCAAGGGTGGGTCTTGCCACGGGAGCCAGCACCGCCCACGAGACTTTGCGGAGAGTGGAAAAGAGCCTCCTTGGGGGATAAATAGGGTGTTTTCTCGCTTTAGTGCCAGATTTAAATGAATTGAATCACATCATTTTCCTTTTGCTTCACGTTTATTTTCTTTAAGTTCTTTCTGCTTGCATGGTTTTTCCATTCTGTTTGACTTGAAACGGCGTACGGTGTATCTTTTTTCTTACAAAAGGAAGAGATATGGAAAAAGTTAAGGTGGAGCTGTGCATGGGAAGTTCTTGCTTTGCAAGGGGCAACTCGCAAGCTTTGATGCTTTTGGAGTCATACATCCATGAGCACGGGTTGGATGACCAGGTGGAGCTGGAGGGGCATTTGTGCCTGAATGCATGCTCTGAAGGTCCGAATTTGTCCATAGATGGAACGAAGTACCAGCATGTCGAGAGTGACGTGGTGGTCGACTTGCTTGAAAAGGCGCTTGCCACAAAGAGGGGGAATGCGTGATATACCCGATTTATACGGAATTGACCGAATGTCGTGACTGCTACAAATGCGTGCGTTCTTGTCCCGTCAAGGCCATCCAGGTGAACGAAGGGTCCGCAGTCGTCCTGAAGGACCGCTGTATTTTCTGCGGGCGCTGTGTCTGGGTCTGCCCTTCCCATGCGAAGAAGGTGCGCAACGACGTTTCACGTGTCAAGCAGTTCATGAAGGACAAGAGCCGTGTCATCGCATCGCTGGCTCCTTCCTTTGTCTCCGAGTTTCCCGGATTGGAAAAACAGCTATTGTGTGCGTTGCGGAAACTAGGGTTCTCCGATGTGAGCGAGACTGCAATCGGCGCCACGCTGGTCAACGCGGCGGTGGAGGAGATCGCCAGGAGCCACGGGGGAAAGTGCCCGTACATCTCTACCGCCTGTCCGGCGGTGGTCCAGCTCGTGCACAAGTATTTCCCGGAGGATGTGGAAAAACTGCTTCCTGTTCCCTCTCCACTGCAATGCCAGAGCGCCTACCTCCGGCAATTGTACGGGCAGGATATCGGCATCATCTTCATCGGTCCCTGTGTCGCCAAGAAGCTTGAGGCGGACCAGAACCCGGGATACCCTGATTTCGCATTGACCTTCGGAGAACTGAGGCAATGGCTCGGAGAAGAGGGCATCATCCTGAAGGATTTGGAAGTGGGAGAGGAGCCCAAGTTCGTTCCTGCAAAAGCGGGAACAAGCTCCTTCTATCCGGTGGAAGGAGGGATGATTGCAAGCCTTCCCTGGGGAAGGGATCCGCTGCAGACCCAGGCAGTGGCCCTCTCCGGGACCGATCCGGTGCTGGGAGCGCTACGACATTTGCATGACGGCGGGCCTGGAAGCGAAGCATTCCTCGAGCTCCTTGCTTGCGAAGGTGGCTGCATTAACGGTCCGGGAACCCGTAAGGATGGATCTCCTGCGGACCGCAAGGGGGAGATGCAGCATTTCAGCTCCCGTAGGGCGAGGGCAGAGGATGTGTTTACCGCCCCGGAGGATTTTACAAACCTTCTCCTAAAGAAGGGGTACGGGATCATGCAATCCATCGGCCGCGTCCATGAGGAGGAGATGGTTGATGTTGCGCCGGTTTACGAGACCCATAGCGAAGAGGAGATAGCCAAGGCGTTGAGGGAACTCGGCAAGAACAGCAAAGCGGACGAGCTTAATTGCGGAGGCTGCGGGTACAACAGCTGCAGGGAGATGGCGATCGCCTACCTGAACGGCATGGCGGAGATGGAGATGTGCGTGACCAACATGCGTAAGGCGGCGCAGAGCAAGATGGATGTGCTTTTGCGTACCATCCCCATGGGGGTTGTTATCGTTGACGACTCCTTGAAGATCCATGATTGCAACGCAGGGTTCCTTAATCTCTTCGGGGAGCTTGGGTTCGAGCCGGACGAGCAGGCGCTGAACATGATGAAGGGACTTCCCTTGGAGCAGTTCGTTCCTTTCCACGACAAGTTCACCGAGCAATTCGATGCGGAAGGAAAGACCAACCAGTACCGGCTCCACTACAAGGACAAGTTCCTCAGGGTGACCTTCTTCACCGTGAGCAGCCAGCAATTGGTGGGAGCGCTCTTCGAGGATGTGACCAGTCCCACTGTGCGCCGAGAGACGGTGGTCAAGAAGGCGGAGGATGTGATTCAGAAGAGTTTGAGCACGGTGCAGCAAATCGCCAGCCTGCTGGGGGAGAATGCGGCGGACACGGAGATCATGCTCAACAGCCTTATTGACGCGTTCAAGGTCCCTTCGACCCAGAATGATGATGCCAACGGCTTCACGAAGGATGACGGACAGGATTTGACATGAACGACATTTTCATCGACGTGGACTACTACCAGATCTACAAGCATGACCAGAAGATTGGTGGCGATGTCTTTCTTCTCTCCAAGAATCCCGGGAACCATCAGATAGTTGCAACCTTGAGCGACGGGCTTGGCAGCGGAGTGAAGGCGAACGTGCTTGCCTCGCTCACCGCCCATATGGCCCACAAGCTCTCTTTCGGTGGCATGGACCTGAATAACAGCGCCAAGATCATCATGAACACCCTTCCCGTGTGCAAGGAGCGGAAGATCAGCTATTCGACCTTTACCATCGCCGATATCCGCTACCCCTCCATGAAGGATATCCAGGTCTCTCTGGTGGAGTATGACAATCCCAGTGCGCTCCGCTTTCAGGGAAGCGAGGAAATCTCCTGGGAAAGGGAGGATGTCGACCTCAAGCGGCAGGGAGCCTTCAAGCAGGAGATTGTCAAGCGGTCCACCTTCCCCATGGACTACGGGGACCGTTTGATCATGTTCAGCGACGGAGTGACGCAAAGCGGCATGGGCAAGTCTCTTCCCCTGGGTTGGCGGCTTGCTGGGGTGCGTTCGTTTGCCAAGGAACAGATTGCAAGGGATCCCGACATCGCAAGCCATGACCTTGCCAAGGCTATCGTACAGCATGCCTTTAGCCTTGACGGGCTCTCCTCCAAGGATGACATCACCTGCGCGGTGGTCTATGTGCGTAAGCCTCGCCGCACCCTGGTGGTGACCGGTCCTCCGTTCAGCAAGGAGAGCGATGCGCTCCTAGGGGAGAAGATCCGCTCTTTCCAGGGAAAGAAGATTGTCAGTGGCGGTACCACCGCACTCATCGTCAGCCGCATCTTTAACGCTCCAATCAAGGTGGACATGTCACACTGGAGCAAGGATGTTCCCCCCATGAGCAAGATGGAGGGCATTGACTTGGTGACCGAAGGTATGCTGACCTTGAGCAAGGTTGCCACGGTTCTGGAGCAGCGCACCCCGCGCGAACAGTTGCCTGATGATGCGGTGAAGCGGTTCGTCCGCATCCTCTTGGACAGCGACCAGGTCTCGTTCATTGTCGGAACGAAGATCAACGAGGCGCACCAGGATCCGAACATACCCGCGGAGATAGGAATCCGTCGGACGATGATTGCCAGAATCCGCAAGGATTTGGAAGATATCTACCTGAAAGAGACCTCGTTGGAGTATATGTGACGGGGAAAGGAACAATGGATATGCAGAGAAAGAAAGTGGACGTGAAGATTTGCGTCGGCACGGCCTGTTTTGTGCAGGGCGGGGCGGATCTCCTTTTGTACAACGACTTCCTGGAACCGGAGATTGTCGAGAAGTGCCAGATTGAGGGCTCCTCCTGCCTGGACGCATGCAAGCATGCACCGTGCGGGGAGAACGACAAGCCTCCGTTTGTTTCCATAGACGGCAAGGTGTACGGCAACGTGACTCAGGATATGTTCATCAAGTTGCTGTCGGAGGCCGTAAATGCTTGAGATAAACAACCAGTTCACCTTCATGAAGCGGCGCCTGGAGACCGAGGTCATCAAGGCGTTCTTTGATGGCACCCTCGGGGAGAGCGTGGACAAGATTCCCATCACCATCATTCCCAAGGACAGGGTTCCCAACCGCTGCTGCATCTACAAGGAACGGGCGATGCTGCGCTACCGCATCATGGCGATGATGGGAATCGACATCGAGCGTTTTGATGATGAGATGAAGCCGCTTTCCGAGTATGTCAAGGAGGTGATGGAGGTCGACCAGCCGGCCGCTCCGATGCTCACCACGATCAGCACCGCCTGCTACGGGTGCCCTCCCGAGCAATACCGGGTCACTGATCAGTGCCGTGGGTGCTTTGCGCGTCCCTGCACGGCGAACTGTCCCCGCGACGCGATCGACTTTTCCACCGGTAAGGCCCATATCAATACGGACCGCTGTGTTCGTTGCGGCAAGTGCAAGGAGGTCTGTCCCTACACTGCGATCATCCATATTCCCGTTCCCTGCGAGGCGGCATGCCCTGTCGGGTGCGTGAAGAAGAACGAGAAGGGGTATGTGGAAATCGACCACAAGAACTGCATCTCCTGCGGCAGGTGCGCCTCTTCCTGTCCGTTCGGCGCCATCGTCGAGCGCAGCGGGCTCTTCCCTGTGCTCAAGCGGCTTGCCAGCGGAAAACCGGTGGTGGCCATGATTGCCCCCGCAATCGAAGGGCAGTTCCCTGGAACCCTTGCCCAGATTGTCGCGGCCTTGCACAAGGCGGGATTTTCACGTGTCGTCGAGGTCTCAAGGGGCGCTGAGGTTACCGCCCAGACCGAGGCGAAGGAACTCGAGGAGCACAAGGAGAAGGGGGAGTGGATGACCACAAGCTGCTGCTCCGCCTACCTGGAGATAGGCAACAAGCTTCTTCCCTACATGCGTGCCAGACGAAGCGACGCCAAGACGCCGATGGCCTACACGGGCGAGATTGTCCGAAAGGAGAACCCCGATGCCTTCACCGTCTTCATCGGCCCCTGCTTCGCCAAGAAAATCGAGGCCGCCCGGGACCCGAACGTCGACGGAGTAATCACCTTCAGCGAGCTTGCCGCCATCTTCATGGCCAAGAATATCGATGTGCGGGAGATGGAGGGTGCGGATCTCGGGGACGACGCCTCCTTTAGCGATTGTCGCGGATTCGCCGTTTCCAACGGTGTCATCTCCAGCGTCATGCAGCGCTATCATGGTCCTGAGCCGAAGGTGATGGACATCAACGGCGTGGACAAGAAGGTCTATACGCTCATGAAGGTGTGGGAGAAGCGGAAGCCCGATGCCGACATCGTCGAGGTGATGTGCTGCGAGGGTGGCTGTATCGGCGGACCGGGGTGCGTGGTCAAGCCGCAAGTGGCCCTCAGGCTTCGCGGCGGCAACAAGGCTGCGACTCCTGTGAAGTCGATGACCAAATGATTCCGAGAAGCCTCCTCTCGCAAGCTCTTTCTTCCCTGCTCTCGGGCGGGAAGGAGGAGCCCTTTCACATGGTGACGGTGCTTGCCAATGCGAGCGCATTCCTCTATGAGCAGCTGGAGGATGTGAGCTGGGCGGGGTTTTATCTCCTGGAAGGGGACAACCTCTTTCTCGGTCCGTTTCAGGGGAAGGTTGCCTGCACCAAGATACCTCTTGGCAAGGGAGTGTGCGGCACATGCGCAAGAAAGGAAACCACCATCATCGTCCCCGATGTGCACCGGTTTGTCGGCCATATCGCCTGTGACTGCGAGTCGAGGAGCGAGATTGTCGTTCCGCTTTTCCTCGAGGGAAAGCTTTTCGGGGTGATGGACCTGGACTCCAAAAGGGAGGCAAGGTTCACCAAGGAGGATGCCTCACTGCTTGAAGAGGTGTCGGGCGTGGTGGAAAGAGCGCTTTCGGGAACTTGACTTATTCGAGAAACGAGTGCATTGTTCAAAAAGTAGCTGTGACGAAGACGAGTAGCGGGAAAAGCCACCACAGGAAGAAGCTCCATGGCTGAGAGAGCTTTGGCGGGCATCCGGTGAAAACCCCTTCCGAGCCATCCTTCGAACGGAAACAAGTAGTTGGATCGAGACGACCTGCGCAGTGGCCAGAGATGAGTGCTCCTCATGGAGAAGCAGGGTGGAACCGCGGAAGCCTTGATGCTTTCGTCCTTGCAAGGGCTTGGGCTTTTGCAATGGCGCAGGCATGAAGGCTTTTTTGTTTTGGTAAGGAGACGCGAATATGGATAAAGAAGCGTATCAGGCGGTATACCGCCACTCGCTGGCGCACGTGATGGCGAAAGCGGTGATGGAGATTTTCGGACGGGAGCATGTCCAGATTGCCATAGGCCCCCAGATTGACGAGGGGTTCTACTATGATTTCCTTCTTCCCCGCACGGTGACCACCGATGACTTCAAGGCCATCGAGGAGAAGATGCACGAGATTCTCAAGCGCAAGGAGAACTGGACCCGAAAAGTGGTGACCAAGGAGGAGGCGCTTCAGATTTTCTCCGCACAGAAGTACAAGATCGAGCTGATTGGGGACCTTCCCGATGATGAGGTGATTACCGTCTATTATACGGGAGAAGATTTTGTCGACCTCTGCAGGGGGCCACATGTTTCCAACAGCCAGGAGCTCTTGAATGCCGCATTCAAAATCAAGAGCGTCGCAGGCGCCTACTGGAGAGGTGACGAGAAGAACGACCAGCTGCAGAGAATCTACTGCTATGCGTTTCCCGACCAGAAGCAGCTCAAGGACCACCTGAACCTGATTCGCGAGGCGATGGAGCGGGACCACAAGAAGATCGGTCCCGAGCTTGGGCTCTTCATGTTTGACGAGACCGCACCCGGCATGCCCTATTTCCTGCCCCGCGGCTTCAAGAGCTACAACGCATTGCTGGATTTCTGGCGGCGTATTCACGAGCGGCATGGCTACAACGAGATTGCCGCTCCGATTCTGAACTCAAAACAGCTGTGGGAGACCAGCGGCCACTGGGCCCACTACAAGGACAACATGTTCCTTGTGAAAGAGGACGAGCATAACATCTACGGCCTCAAACCGATGAACTGCCCCAATGCAATCAAGGTCTATATGCACACGCTGCGCTCCTACAAGGAGCTGCCACTGCGTATCAGCCAGGTCGACCCGGTGCACCGCAGGGAGAAGAGCGGAACCCTTAACGGCCTTTTCCGCGTGCAGATGTTCCATCAGGACGATGCCCACATTCTGCTTGCCGAGGATCAAATCGGAGAGGAGATCAGCGATATCATGGATATCGCCGAGCAGATATATGGAACTTTCGGCCTGACCTACAAGGCGGAGCTTTCCACCAGGCCGGAGGACTTCATGGGTGACATCAAGGTCTGGGACCAGGCGGAGAAGGACCTGAAGGCAATCCTTGCCGAGAAGTACGGAGAAGGCAACTTTGAAATCAACGAGGGAGACGGAGCGTTCTACGGTCCGAAGATTGACTTGAAGATGCGCGACTGCCTCGGACGGGAATGGCAGATGGGAACCATCCAGCTTGACTTCCAGCTTCCCCTCAATTTCGGCATGAAGTATGTGGCCAAGGATGGAACTCAGAAGATGCCGGTCATGATCCACCGGGCCATCTTCGGATCGCTTGAGAGGTTCTTCGGCATCCTCATCGAGAACTTCAAGGGAGATTTCCCCTTCTGGCTCAATCCTCTGCAGGTCGCCTTGGTGCCGATTCGTCCCGAGCACAACGAGTATGCCAAGGAGGTCTATGACCTTCTGTGGGAGAACCGTATCCGTGTCGAGGCGGACTACACCGACCGAAACATGAAGGAGAAGATCAAGCAGTTCAAGACGATGAAGGATCCCTACACCGTGGTCATCGGCGACCAGGAGGCGCAGAAGCGCACCGTCAGCGTCAACATCCGTGGCACGCAGAAACGGATGCAGAACCTGCCGCTGGATACCTTCCTCAAGATCTGCAGGAGGATGAACGAACAGTACACGCTGAATCTGATTGACGAGGTTCCTGAGGACCTTCGGTAAACTTGTGGGAGTTTGGCGGGAAGCCGCGAATGGGGGCTGCCCGCCATCTCTTTCCCTCGCTTTTTGTATTTTGACATTTCCCAAGGACCAGGGACGACGGGAAGTAAGGGGAATTGCGCCACCCTCTCTGAGGCTTCATCGTACCCAAGTTTTATCTCAATGAGTGCGAACTGCGCATCGTCGAGGACCAATACGGCATCATCATTGTATTCCTGACAATGGGAAAGTTCCCTAGATGTTTCAGATTTCCAAGAAGACTTTTCCTTCCCTCTTTTCAATCTTGAATTATCCCCAAATCCATTCTTTTGGCACCCGGTTTTCTGTTTTCACCGGGATTTACCTGTGACGGGTGCAGAGGGAATGCTGTTCCCCAAAATCGAAGATTTTTCAGTTTTGGGTAACAGTGTCCCCTTTGAGCCAGAAGGCGATATCCACTATCTGGATACCTTCGTACCGGTACATTTCGTGCCGGGTTCTGGCAATCACCAGTTTGGGGAATGCTTCTTTGATTTGCAGCAAGGGGCTGACCTCGCGAAGGAGCGTCTTCTCATCGGAAAGGTTGTCCGCCACCTGGATGAAAATTTTCTCGCTATGCCGCATGGCTACGAAGTCAATCTCTTTCTTGTAGAGCACACCCACATAGACTTCATAGCCGCGACGCATCAGTTCCATTGCCACCATGTTTTCAAGTACCCTCCCGTAATCCATGTTCTTTGTGCCCAGTTTCGCAAAGCGGAAGGCATGGTCGCTCAAATAATACTTGTTGCTGGAGGCTAAGTATTTCTTGCCCCGGATGTCATATCTGCGTAAGCGGTAGAAAGCATACGCATTACACAGGTACCTTATGTAGCTGCTTATTGTTTTGTGGTCGACAGGATCTCCTCCCTGCGCAAGGTCCAGAGCTAAGCTGCGTTCCGATGTCAGGTTGGAGATGTTGTCCATCAGATAGTCGGCAACCCTCTCCATCAGGATGGTGTTGCGTATCTTGTATTTTTGCCGGATGTCACGGATGATGAGTGTGTCGAACACATCCCGGACATATGCGTATTTTTCCTCTTGTTCCTGGTATGGGTAGGATCCTGCCATTCCTCCCTCTTTCAGGAATCGTTCAAACGCTTCGAATGGATCAGTGATTCCAAAATATTGGATGAATTCGGAGAAAGAGAAGGGAAAAACCTCAATCTCGTACGTTCTTCCCGTGAAGAGCGTGGCGAGGTCGGAGCTGAGTAGAAACGCATTTGAACCTGTGAGATAGATGTCGCATATCTCCTTCGCATGAATGCTGTTGATTGCAAGCTCAAAGCCGGGGCACATCTGTACCTCGTCTATGAGCAGGAAGTTCTCGCTGCCTGTTGTGCAAGAGGAGACAATGAAGTCGTGCAAGGCGTGATATTCCTTGAAGGGTTCGCACTCCATCAGGTTGAAGTTGATGTGGATGACATTTGCGTCTGGAATGTTCCTTTCTATGTGCGTTTTGAATGCTTCAAGCAGCTTTGACTTCCCGCACCTCCTTACTCCGGTAATCACCTTGATGTCCGGGGTGCCCATGACGCGTTTCAGCTTTGAGAGATATGTGCTTCTTTCAATCAGTTTCATCTTCTCCGCCTCGGGTATATAATACTCGCCCTGTTCCCCAAAATCAAAAATTTTTCAGTTTTGGGTAATAGAAGCAATCAAACCAAATGACGTTCCACCAGTAGGGAGTGGAAGTATTCGTCCACCCCGGAGGGAAAGGACCGGATGTTGTTGGAGGCGGTTGGCGTCTGTTTTGAGGTGAAGATGTCGGGGAACATGATGATGACACGGGTGAGGTCATCCTCGCTGCGGGTGAGGTGAGCCTCGAGTATCTGCTTTGCCCGATGCGCATCCCTCTCTTCTGCGGCTTTGACGATGTCCTGGTGCTGTTCGATCACATTGACGATGCCGAAGCCAAGGAAAGCGCTGGTGAGCAGCCGTACCCGGAAGTCGTTCGGAGAGTGGTTGTAGACCATCTGCCAGACGCTTTGCTTTCCAATCGCCTGGAAAATTGTCCGATGGAAGGCATTGTCCAGTTGGAGGGTGCGGTAGAAATCTTTCTGCTCGATGCTCTTTTGCTGGTTTTCAATCAGGATCTTCATCTTCTGCAGGTCCTCGTGGGTCCGGTTGACGGCGAACGTACCGATTGCGTAGAGCTCCGTGCTCTTGCGGAGAAATCGCTCGTTTGCCGTCCTTTCCAGATTTATCAGGCTGACTCTAGAGCCGCTCTTGGGAAACGATTCGACAAATCCTTCCTCGCAAAGGCGGAGCATCGCCTGCCGTATCGGTTCCCGGCTTACTTTGAACTCATCGGCGAGGGTGGATGCGCTCAGCCCTCTGCCAGGTTTGTACTTTAGGGAGATGATCCTCTCCTTGAGGGTTGAGGCTATCTCCCCCGCTGATTGTGGCTTTTCGCTTTCCTCTGGCATGGTAAGGCTCCTTAAAAATGGTGGTATACTTGTATGACAGTATACGTCAGGAAAAACACCATTGCCAGCCATATCCATCCAGCATGATACTTTCTTTTCAAAAGAAAAGAATAAACCGTTTTTGCATCATAAAAAGTTGCATACAAGTTAGTAGAGAGCAGGAGTGAATGCTCTTTAAGGTAAACTTGGAAACAGTAAGTTTTACAAAGTGATGTGTGAATGTTGTATGCTTGATTGCAAAATGAAACGGTTTTATGTGAATGAAAAGATGGTACTGGCATTGCAGTAAATGAGAAAGTGGAAAAATTGGTTGACAGTGTGAATTTTGCGTTTTGATACTGGAGCTAGAGGTAAAGAGATGCAGAAGTTGCTATGCCCTTCTTTGTTGAATCTTCCCATCGAGCACATGGATGAGGAAGTGGAGAAATTGGATGACACCGATATGGACATCTTCCATGTCGACATCATGGACGGGACATTCGTGCCCAATTTCGGATGCTCTGTCAGGGAGCTGGAGATGGTGAGACGGATCACCGACCGCGGCAGGAAGCACTTGATTGACTGCCACATGATGGTGATGAATCCGCACCGGTATATCGATCGGATCGCTGAGGCAGGTGCCGACATCATCTACATCCATCCCGAAAGTGAACTGATTCCCTCCGCGACGCTGGAGTTGATCCAGCTGGCCGGGAAGAAGACGGGAATCGTGCTCAATCCGTGCACAACGCTGGAATCGGTGAAGGACATGCTTCCCATTGTGGACTATGTGATGGTGATGTCGGTCAACCCTGGATTTGCGGGAAGAGCGTTCATGCCGTACACACGGCAGAAGTTTGTGGAGCTTGAGGCTTGGCGCAAGAGCAAGAACCTCTCCTTCCATATCGTCCTTGACGGGGGAGCGACCAAAGAGGTGATCCAGGATTTGTGCCACAATGTCGGCATTGAAGGGTTTGTCCTCGGCAAGCAGGAACTTTTCTTCCAGAAGGATGACTACAAGACCTGCATCAATCGCATTCGCGAATTCTAATTGAGAAAACAGGGACGTTGTCCCAAAAGGAGTTTAGTTATGAAGAAAGCTTTGTCAGTGGTATCCGTGTTGGCGCTTTCCCTCGCCAGCTTGATGGCGAACGGCCAGACCGAGGGCGCAGGAGGGGCGAAGAACGTTAAGTTGAAGTATGACCTCACGATTAGCCTTGATCATCCCTGGGGCGTTGCAGCCTCCAAGTTCAAGGATCTGATGAGCCAGAAGACCGGTGGGGAAGTGGTCGTGGAAATCTATCCCTCCAGCACCTCCGGCAGTGAGGCAGACTCCCTTGCCGGCATGCAGGTGGGAACGACCGACATGACCATGACCGGCGGATCCTTCGCAGGCTATGCGAAGAGTGCGGTGCTTCTCGAGGCTCCCTGGGCATTCAACTCCGAGAAGGATGTGCAGAAGATGCTCTCGAGCGATGTGGGCAAGTCTATCATCGCCGACTTCGAGAAGGCCGGATACCATGTTCTGTGGTACCAGCTCCGCTCCCCCCGCCAGCTGACCAGCAATGTGCCCATCAACACCCCCGCGGACCTTTCGCTTAGGAAGATGCGCATGTCCGGCAACCCGCTGCACACCAACATGTGGAACAAGGCTGGTGCTGTTTGCTCCGCTATCGCCCTCAGCGAGACATTCAATGCGCTCAGCCAGGGAGTCGTGGAGATGCAGGAGAACCCGTACGATTTCATCTACGACAACTCCTTCTTTGAGGTGCAGAAGTATGCCAACGAGACCAGCCACGTTTACTCGGTCATCTTCAACGTTATCTCGGTCAAGAAGTACAACAGCCTGAGCGAGGCGCATAGGAAAGCGCTGGATGAGGCATCCGCCGAGATGCAGGGCTTCGTGAACGACCTGTACTTCAAGACCCAGAATGACTACCGCGACAAGTGCGCGCAGGCTGGCATGACTATCAACACCAATGTCGATCGTGAGGCCATGAAGCAAGCCATGATGCCGGCCATCAAGGACTACCTTGTCGGACAGGGTGATGGTCTTTGGGAGATGTACCAGGAGATTGAGAAGATTTCCGCTTCCAACTAACTGATTGTGTGAAGGAATCCATACAACCCGAACGGGTTGTATGGGTTTGTAAAGAGTATTCTGGAGAAAATCCTATGCAATCCCTCATAAAGATTAAAGAGAAGATCGACCAGGCGTTCCTTGTCCTTTCCACGGTCTTCTTTGTGATTACGAGCGCATGCGTGCTCATACAGATCTGCGCGCGCTACACGACCGCCTTCTCCGCTTCCTGGACGGATGAGATGACCCGGTTGTTCTTCATGTACACCATGATGCTGGCGGCTCCTATGGCGATCAAATGTCACGAGTATGCCGTTATTGACATGATTCCTGAGAAGCTACACGGCAAGGTGAGCCTCTTCTTCGCGGTGGTTACCCACATCGTCATCATCCTTGTCAGCGGGGTTGCCGCATACATGTCGGTACCCCTTTTCCAGGCAAGCCTTACCAATCTTTCGACAGCGATGCGCATCAACATGGGCTACTACTACATCGTGCCGCTTGTCCTGTTCACGTTGACCTTCATCTATGCGGTGATAGAGGTCGTCCTGCTTTTGACCGGTCGGTCGAATCCAAAGAGGGAGGGAATCTGATGGCTGCCTTGGCAATGTTCGTTTTGTTTGTGATTCTTTTGTTCTGGGGCGTGCCCATCGCATTCTCCATCGGAGGCGCGAGCCTGTTCTACCTCCTGGTAAAGCAGCTCCCGCTTGTCATCATGGCCCAGAAGTTCTTTGCGGGAATCAACTCCTACACCCTTTTGTGCATCCCTGGCTTCATGCTCGCCGGTTCGTTGATGAACGGTGGCGGCATCACCAAGAGGATTATGGATTTCTGCAATGCTTTCCTCGGGCATATCCGCGGAAGCCTTTCCTTGGTAAACGTTGCGGCAAGTACCTTGTTCGCAGGTATCTCCGGCACGGCAATCGCCGATGTCTGTTCCCTGGGGCCAATGGAGATCACCGCCATGGTGCAGGACGGGTATGACGAGGATTTCTCGGTTGCGGTCACTGCCGCCTCCTCCGTGCTCGGACCGATTA